>CALKAI010000001.1 GCA_937983275.1 uncultured Trueperaceae bacterium
CATCGAGACCGGCCTCCATGAACGCCGACTCCTTGTACGCCTCCATGTTGAAGCCGCGCTCGTCGGTGAAGGCGTGGCGCTCGATCTCCACGACATCGGGGATGGCCAGGCGGGTGAAGGTGAAGTTACGGGTCCGGGTCGTCACGAGCTGAGCGTCTCCCCGAACGGGCTCTCGTCGAAGTTCCCCCGCCAGAACATCCTGCGGATCTGCGCGAACGCCTCGCGCTCCTGCTCGTCGCGGCTCGTACGCGACTTCAGTGATGCGTAGGCCAGGACCGCGTAGCGGTGCGCGAGGGTGGCGAGGGGACCGTAGTAGCGGCGGGTGACCTGGAAGCCTCCGCGGAAGCCCTCGACGAGCGGCTTCACCGCCGTGGAGGTTGAGGCGCCGCCTATGTGCACGACCGGGGTGTCGACGAGGACGCACTGCTCGCCGGCCCTGCGCAGGCGCAGGCACCACTCCAGGTCCTCGTTGTAGAAGCGCAGGCTCTCATCCATCCCGCCCACCCTCTCTATCGCGTCGGTGCGCAGGTATTGCAGGCAGCCGGAGAGCCAGGGGACTGCGGCGATGCCTTTGCGTTTTGCCCGGCGCTGGTGCCAGCGGTAGGGGAGGCCCTGGTTCTGGGGTTCTCTGCCTTCTGTGTAGGGCAGGGGGCCCGCCATCGCGGCGCCGGTCGCGTCGATCGCCCTGGCCAGGTGGTCGAACGTCTGGGGCTCGACCAGCACGTCGGCGTTCATCTGCACGAAGCGGGACGTCGTCGTTTCGGCGATGCCGCGGTTCACGGCGGCCGCATAGGAGTGGTTGGGCTGGCGAATGAGCCGGGCGTCAAGCGCGGGATCCAGATCGGCGGGCTCGAGCGGGTCCCTCTCGCTCGTGTCGATCACGAGGAGTTGCGCCTTCGGGGCGGCCGTGCGGACGAGGGGCAGGCAGCGGCGCAACAGCTCCGGCGTCTGGTAGTGGATGACCGCTACCGTCAGGTCTTCGTGCGCGCCAGGCTGGCCGGTTCCTTCCATAGCAACGCTCACTCTACCCGACGGGCAGGCGCACCCACCAATGGGGGAA
>CALKAI010000002.1 GCA_937983275.1 uncultured Trueperaceae bacterium
TGCAGCGCCTTGAACTCGTCCAGCATCCACGGGTAGATCATCTCACCGGTGAAGAGGAACTCCCTGCCCGGTTCGTAATCGAACTGCGGGAACTCGCCGCGTACCCGCTGCGCCGCCCAGCGTGTGGCCTCCCCCTGGGCGTAAATCGCCTCGTGCAGGATCGTGAAGATGGGCCGCAGGTTGAAGTTGGTGGCGCTGAAGGTGCGGTGGAGGAATTCGTAGGAGATCTCCCGGCGGCCGTTCACGGTGATGAAGGCGTGTTCGAGGAGATCGATCAACCTCTCCGGCCCGGTGGCCGAGCCCAGCTCCATGCCCAGCTGCTGGAACTGCCGCGCCGTCAACCGCTGCCCGTTGGGGAGGTGCACCTCGTTGGCGAGCAGGTGGTCAGCGATCTCCCGCGCCAGGCGCTGCGCGTGCGGGTAGCGCTCGAAGAACTCCCGGTTCTTGCTCTCGACCCGCGGGTAGGTAGCCCGGTAGACGTCCTCCGCGGGGCGGTCGAGGGATGGAATGCCCCCGGTGATGAGGGCGGCGGTCAGGCCCTGCGGGGCGGCCGAGAGGTAGCGCACCACGCAGAAGCCGCCGAAGCTTTGCCCCAGGATCGTCCACCGCCCGTCCCCCAGCAGCTCCCGGCGAATCAGCTCGGCATCGGCCACTATCGAATCGGCCCGGAAGTGGCTCAGGTAGGCCGCCTGCTGCTCCGGGTCGCCCTCCTCCTGCAGCGTCTGGAAGTTGACGGGCGTGGACAGCCCGGTGCCGCGCTGGTCGAGGAGGAGGATGCGGTACTGCTGGAGTGCTCTGCCTATCCAGCCGCTGCGCGTCTTGGGACGAGGCGAGGGGGAGCCCGGGCCGCCCTGGAAGTAGACGAGGTACGGCAACTCCTCACCCTGACGCTCGCTGGCCTGCAGCTCACGGGCGAACACCTGGATGCGGCGCCCCTCCGGCTGGGCGTGATCGAGCGGGACGCTGAAGCGGCGGTTGGTGACGACGGTTCCCGGCAGGTAGAAGGGCCCTTCGCTGGCGGGCTGTGCAGCATCAACGGGTGGCATGCCCGATTCTATGCGGGCGGGCGACCGGGCCGCCAACGAAGTAGACTTCAGGCATGCAGGAAATAGAGGTCGTTGACTCACACACCGGGGGCGAGCCGACCCGGGTGGTGATTGGCGGCGGGCCCGATCTTGGCACGGGCCCGTTGGCCGAGCGGCTCGAGCGGCTGCGCACCGGGCACGACGAGCTGCGCCGGGCTGTCATCCTCGAACCGCGGGGCTCTGACGTCCTGGTGGGTGCGCTGCTGTGCGAACCCAGCAGGGAGGGCGCCAGCGCCGGCGTGATCTTCTTCAACAACGTCGGCTACCTGGGCATGTGCGGGCACGGCACCATTGGCCTGGTCGAGACCCTCGCGCACCTGGGGCGTATCGGGCCGGGCGAGCACGTCATCGAGACGCCCGTGGGTGACGTGACGGCGACGCTGCATGAGGATGGGCAGGTTTCTGTCCGGAACGTCCCCGCCTACCGCTACCGGCAGTCCGTCACCGTCGAACTGGGCGGGCGCGTGGTGAGCGGCGACATCGCCTGGGGCGGCAACTGGTTCTTCCTGTGCGACGACCACGGCCTTGCGGTGGAGCCGGGCAATCTCGACGCGCTCACCGACCTTGCCTGGGATATCCGTGAGGCGCTCTCCCGGGCGGGCGTCACCGGCGAGGGTGGCGCCCTCATCGACCACATCGAGCTGTTTGGCCCCAGCGAGCGGGCCCATTCCCGCAACTTCGTGCTGTGCCCCGGGCGGGCGTACGACCGCTCCCCCTGCGGGACAGGGACCAGCGCGAAGCTGGCCTGCCTGAGCGCGGACGGCAAGCTGCAGCCGGGCGCGATCTGGCGCCAGGAGAGCGTCATTGGCAGCGTCTTCGAGGGCAGCTACGAGCCGCTGGGCGACGGGCGAATATCACCCACCATCAGGGGCGAGGCGTTCGTCACCGCCCACAACCGCCTCCTCTTCGACGAGCGCGATCCCTTCCGGCTGGGCATAGGATGAGCGGCCACGTTGTGGTGGTCGGCGCGGGGATAATTGGCCTCTCCAGCGCCTGGTACCTGCGCGAGGCCGGCTTCGAGGTGACCGTGGTCGAGCGCGACCAGGAGGAGCGCTTCACCAGCTCCTTCGGGAACGCCGGCATGATCGTCCCCAGCCACGTGGTGCCGCTGAGCGCCCCGGGGGTCGTCTGGCAGGGGATCAGGTGGATGAGCGACCCGATGAGTCCGTTCTACATCAAGCCGCGCCTCTCGCCGGGCCTGCTCGCCTGGGGCTGGCGCTTCTGGCGCTCGGGCACCGAGGAGCATGTGCGCCGCAGCGCACCCCTGCTGCTGGAGCTGAACGAGCGCAGCCGCGAGCTCTACCGTGAGCTGATCCCCCGGCTGGGGGAGGAGGTCGCCTTCAGCGAGCGCGGGATTCTCATGTTGTGCAACACCGCGCAGGGCCTGAACCAGGAGGCGCAGACCGCCGAGTTCGCCGCCCAGTTCGGGATGAAGACCCGGGTGCTTGGCGCGGATGAGGTGCGCCAGCTCGAGCCCGATATCGAACTGGCGGTCGAGGGGGCCGTCCACTACCCGGGCGACGCCTTCTTCGACCCCGGCAGGCTCATGCGCGCCCTGCAGGGGCGCCTCGTCCAGATGGGGGTGCGGTTCCGCTTCGGCAGCGAGGTGACCGGCCTGAGCCGAAACCGCGGTCAGGTCGATGGCGTGTTGGTCAGGCCCGTCAATACTGCGGACGAGCAGCCGGCCCCGGCGCAGCCGCTGGAGGCGGGCCAGGTGGTTCTGGCAGCCGGCAGCTGGTCGGCGCAGCTGGGGCGTGACGCCGGGGTGCGGCTCATGCTGCAGCCGGGCAAGGGCTACTCGTTCACGCTCGAGCGGCCCAGTCAACGCTTGCGCACTGCCGCGCTGCTGAGCGAGGCGCGCATCGCCGTCACGCCAATGGGGCAGCGGCTCCGGATTGGCGGGACCATGGAACTGGCCGGCTTCGACGCCAGCCATAACGAGCGGCGCCTCGAAGGGATCAGGCGCGGCGCGTTGCGCTACTTCCCGGGACTGGACCGGGACGAGCTGCTGACCCCCGAGACCTGGTACGGCTACCGGCCGTGTTCACCCGACGGGCTGCCCTACCTGGGCCGGTCGCAGGTGGCGCCGCAGGTGATCGTGGCCACCGGTCACGCGATGATGGGGATGAGTCTGGGTCCCGTTACCGGGCAGTTGGTCGCCGGATTGGCGGCCGGTGAGGAGTTGCCGGTTGATATCGGTGCCCTGTCGCCCGCCCGGCACGGACAGGCTGGCCGGCTGTAACCCGGCTCCCTGTCAGGCGTGCGCGCCGCGGGGAAGCACTTCGAAGCGTCCCAGCTGCGACATGAGCTTGTGGAACCGCAGCGGCTTCACGAAGCAGCCGTTCGCGCCCATGTTGCTGACCGTCTGGCACACGCGGTCCCGCTCCTCTTCGGAAGCGGTGATCAGGAAGATCGGGAGGGAGCGGGTGCGCTCGTCGTCCCTCAGTGCCCCCACCAGTTCGGCTCCGGTGGTTCCCGGCAGCCGGTAGTTAATCAGAATCGCCGCTGGTGCAGCGGCAGCTTCGTCGAGTATCTTCAGCGTGTCCAGCGCGTCTGTGACTACCTTTACCGGTAGCTCGAAGTCGTTCCTGCGTAGTGTACGCAGGGTCAGGAAGACGTCGTCGGAGTTGTCTTCGACCAGAAGAAGGTACTGCCCATCCGGGGCTGCAGGATCGGTCCCGCCTTCGTCCAGGGCATACTTGTTGTAGTAGGTGCTGTGCATGACGCTTGCCCCCCAGGGGGAATGGTAGCGGTTCTCATGGCTCTCATGTAGAAGCATCTGTCACTGTGCAAGGGTGACACTTGCGTTACCGGGACCCGTGGAAGGGGTCTCTAGGATAGATCGCAGCACTCGGTTCCATCGAGGGCGGGTCACTTGCCTCTGCCCGCCACAGTAGTCCTTGGGCGAGAATGAAGCGGCAGGAGGCGAAGCACGGTGTCAGTGAACAGGACTGCTCAGGAAGCAAAGGGCGAGCGCGGCGGTATTTTCGGACGCCTACGGCTTGAGCTGGCGACCAGACGCGCGGTACTGCTGACCGGCCTGACCCTCATTGGACTGCTGACTGGTCTCATCAGCGGCTGGACCGGACTGCCGGAGGTGATTGGCCTGGCCGGTTACGGCCTCGCCTACCTGGCCGGGGCGGTCCCACTGGCCCTCCAGGTTGGGACTGGCCTCCTGCGCCGGGAGATCACGATTGACCTTCTCATGCTTCTCGCCGCGCTCGCCGCGGCAGCGGTAGGGGAGGCGCGCGACGGCGCGATCCTGCTGTTCCTGTTCAGCCTCTCCAGCACTCTGGAGGACTATGCGATGGGGCGTACCCGGCGCGCGGTGGAAAACCTGCTCGAGCTGCGCCCCGATACGGCGACCGTCAGGACCCGGAGCGGCCTGGAGGTCATCCCTGTTGGCGAGTTGGAACCGGGTATGCGGGTGGTGGTTCGACCGGGCGACCGGATCCCGGTTGACGGGAAGGTTGCCGCCGGCAGTAGCACCGTGGATGAATCGATGCTCACCGGCGAGTCGTTGCCAGTGGATAAGGCCCCCGACAGCCTGGTCTTTGCGGGCACCGTCAACAGCTACGGGGTGCTTGAGGTGATCGTAGGTAAGCTTGCCGAGGAGACGACTCTCGCCCGCATGATCGAGCTGGTCACCGAGGCGCAGGAGGAGCGTTCGCGGGGGCAGCGCTTCGGTGACTGGTTTGGGCAGCGTTACACGATCGTGGTCTTGCTCGGAAGTGCCCTCGCACTGCCCACGTTCATGCTCTTTGGCGAACCGCTGGCCTCTGCCTTCTACCGTACGGCGACCTTGCTGGTCGTGGCCAGTCCCTGTGCGGTAGTCATCAGCATCCCTGCGGCGACGCTTTCGGCCCTGGCCGCCGCCGCCCGCCGCGGCGTGCTCTTCAAAGGCGGCGCCTCCCTCGAACTGCTGGCCAGCGCCAAGGTCCTGGCCCTGGACAAGACCGGCACCCTGACCGTGGGGAAGCCGCAGGTGGTTGACGTGCATGCGTTCGAGGGCAGCAGCGACGATCTGCTCCGCAAGGCCGCGGCCCTCGAGGCGGGGTCCGAGCATCCACTGGCCCGGGCAATCATCTCCGCGGCCGAGCAGCGGGGGCTGGCAGTGCCCGGGTTGCTCGAAGCCCATACCCTGCCGGGGCAGGGGATGGTGGCACGGGGGAAGGACGGCCTCCTGTGGGCGGGTACCCGGAACCTTGCGGCAGAGCATGGCGTTGAGCTGAGCCCCGCGCAGGAGACGGTCGTCAACAGGTACGAGGAGGAGGGCAAAGGCCTCGTGCTGGTGGGCAGCGACCGTCTGTTGGGCGTTCTCACCTTCGCCGACCGGCTACGCGAGCAGGCGCGCCCACTCATCGAGTCGTTGCGCCAATCGGGTCTGGAGCGGGTGGTCATGCTTACGGGTGATCATCGGCGGGCCGCCCACTCGGTGGCGTTACAGCTGGGTATGGCACCCGAGGACGTCCACTCTGAACTGATGCCGGAGGACAAGCGCAATCACATCCAGGATCTTCGTACCGGTGGCACTGTGGTGGCATTTGCCGGCGACGGTGTTAATGACGCGGCGGCGCTCGCCACTGCCGATATCGGCATAGCGATGGGCGGTGCCGGCAGCGACGTCGCCCTTGAAACCGCCGATGTGATTCTGCTCTCCGATAACCTCGCCAGGCTTGAGGATGCGTTCCTGCTGTCCCGGAAGACAAACCGGATAGTGCGGCAAAACCTGACGTTTGCCATTGCTGCCATCGTCGTGCTGGTCCTGTTCGCCCTGTTCGGCGACCTGCCGCTTCCGCTGGCGGTGCTGGGCCACGAGGGCGGCACCGTGCTCGTCGTTTTGAACGGCCTCAGGCTGCTCGCCGGTGTGGGCGGCTCGCGAGGCGGCGGGAGTGTCCAGCGGGAACCGGGTGCGGCTCCTGCGCTGCAGGCCGGGCACTAGGCCGTTTGTCACCCCGCCTCTTGGCCGTTCTGAGTATCGTCGGAATCAGGGGGCAAGGAATTGCAGGAAGCTCAAGGCGGGAGGGCCTGGCTGTTGGATCTGACGGCCAGGCACCCGGAACTGGACGAGTGTGTAGCCGATATCGATGCAGCCTACCGGCTCCTGGAGGCGTGCTACAGCGGGGGCGGGCAGGTGCTGGTGTGCGGCAACGGCGGCTCGGCCGCCGATTGCGAGCACCTGGTGGGAGAGTTGATGAAGGGGTTTGTCACCAGGCGGCCGCTGCCGGATGAAGTGGCACAGGAGTTCGCCCAGACCCACCCGGACGGCGGCCGCGAGCTGGCCGGCCGGCTGCAGGGCGCGTTGCCGGCGATCTCGCTCGTGAGCCAGACGGGGATAGCCACGGCGATCGCCAACGACATGGGCGGCGACCTGGTGTTCGCCCAGCAGGTGTACGGCTACGGGCGCCCCGGCGGCGTGCTCATCGCCATCAGCACCTCGGGCAATTCAGAGAACGTCCTCGCCGCACTGCGGGTCGCCCGGGTATTGCGCATGGGCACCATCGGCTTCACGGGCAGGGAGGGCGGCGCCATGGTGGACCTGTGCGACGTGGCGATCCGGGTGCCCCACGATGAGACCGGGCGCATTCAGGAGCTGCACCTGCCCATCTATCACACCCTGTGCGGAATGCTGGAGGACACCTTCTTTGCGGCTCCTCAGGAGGAGCGCTGACTGAAGGTGTCGAGCCGCTCCAGAACGGCGAACACTCCGTAGGAGACGATGAGCATCAGCGCGCCGAAGAAGAGCGCGTAGGGGAAGCGCACCAGGACGACGACAATGCCACCCACGGCCAGCGCGGCCACCAGCGTGTAGACGGGGCTGGCGAGCAGGGTGAGCAGCCCGGTGCGCAGGGCCCGGAACAGCTGCGGCTGCTCCTGCAGGACCAGGTAGGGGAGCGCATAGAGTTGCAGCAGCAGCCACAGGATGGCGATGCCCAGCACGACTCCCTGGAGGAGGCTGCCCACCGAGCCGCCCAGCGTGGCGTAGAAGTTCAGGTTGACGGTGATGACGGCGGCGACTGCCAGCTGTAGCAGCGCCCAGCCCCAGCCGGGCAGGAAGTACCTGCGGATGTTCGCGACGACCCCGCGGGGGTCGAACTCCTCGCCCTGCGCAATGTTGGCCGCAATCCGGTAGGCTGTAAGGGTTGCTGGCGGGCCCAGGACCACCGTGAGCCAGCAGAGGATCAGGCCCAGGTTGAGCGTGAACATCGTGGTCCAGTTGCGCCACCAGAAGACGGCGGCCTGCGAGAGGACAGCGAAGGCGTTCATGAGCCTTTCACCATCCCTGGGTACAAGTTGTGGTGGTATTGAACACAATTACTGCCAGATGCTGTATTATCCCTGAAACGATCGCGTGTAGTGGAGGCTCTCTGATGGGGGCGCATTACGGGAGGTGCCGGTGAGCGATGCACCCGAAAACAGAGTAAACGAGGTCTCGAGTATGCAGACTGCCACTGTCGACCTGACCAGCATCGACATCCGACGAGGCACACTATACCTGCCTCGTCGCCTTTATGACGCCATGTCCGAAGGCGAACTCACGGCCGTGGACACGGCTACGGGCGAGCGGATGGAGGTGCGCTTCACGCCTCCGCGCGAACTCGAGGGCCTGAGCGACTTCTTCGAGCATCACGAACTGAAGCCCAACGACGGCGTCTCCCTCCACCTTTCCGGCGCCGAGCTGCAGCTTTCTCCCGTGCGCCGCGAGCGCCGCCGCGCCTCCCGGGCACCTGAGGTGAGCCGGGTCGTCAAGGAGACCGAGCCGCTAAACCAGCACGGCGGGAGCTGGAGCTTCCTGGGCAGCGGTCACGAGCCGCAGCAGGACACGAATGAAGCAGGCGAGCACGAGTTTGACGTCAGTGCCGAGCTGCCGGCCGACGACATCGCGGCCGCCAGCCGCTTCGAGGACCGCTTCGACTTCGTGACGGCGCCACCTGCCGACGCAGCCGAAAACGACGACACCCTCGCAGGGCCCGAGGCCCGGCTCGATCCGGCGAGCGCCGACGACACGCACGACCCGCTCCTGCAGGGCGACGAGCCCGGCGGCGGGGTCGACGAGTGGCTCAAGGCGCCCCGCGATCTTTCACGCGCCTTCGGCAGCCGCTGGGGTTCATTCCTCAAGCGCCGCCCCGCCAATGAGGCTCAGCCGGGCGAAGCGCTAGAGGCCGGCGCCGAACCCACCGCACCGGTGCCACCGGCGCCGCGCACTTCGCAGCCCGATTCGGAGTGGGTGCGCGAGGTTCGCCGGGCACCGCGTGCCTCTGCCGGTCCGCTCCAGCCCGAGGCGAGCCCCGAGCCGCAGCCCCAGGAGGCCGGACCCGAACGGGAGCCGCAGGCTCCCCGGGCCGCAGCAGCCGAAACCGAGCGGGAGCTGGTGGCTGTGGGCGCGCAGAGTGGCGCCAGCGCCGTCGAGCAGGTGGCCAACTACCTGGGCAGCCCCAGCACCCCGGCCATCGTGCGCGTGAACATGGTGGCGCAGGAGCTGGGCATCGATCCCGAGGTGGCGCGGACCGCCCTCTCCCAGGTGGCCCGCAACTCGGACGGTGCCGTGACGCCCATCCGCGCCGACGTCTACCTGGTGAAGCGTTCGCAGGGTTAAGGGTTAAGCTCCTCCACCTGCGGCCGTAACCCGGCGGTGGCGACCAGCTCGCGATACTCGGCAGAGGACAGCGGGTGCCTGCCAACCGCCGCCACCAGCGCGGCCTCCAGCAGGTTAGTCGACAGCGAGCGGCCGTTCACCCGCGGGGTGGTCGTGACCAGCAGGCGCACGCCGCGCCTGCGCAGATCCTCCATGTCGTCGCTGGTGGTCGTGTTGGTGAGGATGACCTTGCCAGTGAGATCCTGGGGGGCGTACCGCCGTATGAAGTGAAAGTCGCCGGCGATGACGCTTGCCCACTCGAAATGCTTCTGCTGCACGCGGCGCCCGGTGCTCTCCTGGCGCTTGCCGGTCGGATAGAGCCACCTGATGGGCAGCTGCCGGACAACGGGCAGCAGCGTCCTGGCCAGCAGCGCCAGGTGGTCCAGCCGGTGGATGGGGAGCGGCAGGTTGAGCGTGTAGATCGCGTCGCCGAAGCGGACGTTGGCGCCGGCCTCCACCAGCGACTCGGCCATGCCGAAGCGGTCGACGGCCGCCACCATCAGGACGCGCTGCTTTCGCCACTCCAGGAGCGAATCCAGCTCCTCTACCGCCAGCCGTTCAAGGGAATCCTTGAGGCCGGCGCCGCACACGATGGGGGTGGTGCCGGCCTCGCGGGCCAGGCGCACGCCGTCGCGCAGGTAGTAGCGGCGGCCGGCAGCCTGCAGGTAGATGTCGGTGCCGCCCAGGCCCAGCGCGTCGACCTTGCCGTCCAGCTCGCGTATCAGCTGTCGGGCGGTCTCGATGCTGCCGCCGCTGCCGCGCCGCTCGATCTGCACGTACTCGCCCAGCAGCGGGATCACGCCACTGCTGTCCCGGCCCGGCGAACCGAGCGAGACGCTTACTGCACGCTTCACGGGAGAACTCCGACCATCGCGCCAGTTTACCGCCTGGCCCTGGCTGGCCGTCCCTCCGGCTGTTACCCGGCGTCCGTTGCGGCCGGCCCGTACCTCTCCAGCAGTTGCGGCAGCAGCACGATCGCGTTCGCCTCCGGCTTGCGGCCCTCTTCTGCGATCGTGGTTGGCGCCTCCTGGTGGTAGGTGCCCGACGGCAGCATGCCCGCCCCGCCCCAGCGCCTGAGCAGCAGGTTCTGGACGAGCACCTCCTCGCCGGCATGGTGCAGCGGCAGCTCGGGCCAGAAGCTGAACCCGCCCACGGCACGCAGTTTGTCCACATCGTAGAGAACGCAGGCGCCCAGCCAGGCGACCTTGTACAGCCGCGGCTCGCTCGCTGAATCGCCATCCGGCAGAGCATGGAGGACGTTCGCGGCCGCATGGAACTCTGCGCGCTGCCAGGCTGGGGAGTGGGGGTCGATCTGCTCTGCCTGAACGGGCCCCTCCCAGAACTCCAGCTTCGCCAGCTGCTGCGGCCTGACGTCCCCCAGG
Organism: uncultured Trueperaceae bacterium; assembly: GCA_937983275.1. GTDB lineage: Bacteria > Deinococcota > Deinococci > Deinococcales > Trueperaceae > CALKAI01. Next base: position 10,104 of record CALKAI010000002.1, read on the forward strand.
AACGAGAGACCGGCGGGGAAGGCCCCCACGAAGCCGCACCCCTCGCGTTGGAGGGCCTCCAGGAGGCGTTCAACCACCCACGGCTCCATGTAGATGTCGTCATCGAGCATCAGCGCGTAGCGGCTGCGGGCCCGGTTCACGAGGAAGTCGCGCTGCTCGGCTATGCCGTGTTTCGGCTCCCGGGTGTGCCACTCGACGGTGCCGCCGCGCTGCTCGATCAGGCGTCGGGCGGTGAGAACCGCGGGCTCGTTGCGCACGCTGCTGCTGCTCTGCTCGGCCACGACGACCCGCAGGTCGGGGTGGGTCTGCTGGGCCACGCCGGCCAGGGTGAGGGTCAGTTCAAGGGGGCGGTTGTGGGTGGGGATCAGGACATCGACTGTCGCCATTTGGGCAATTCTTGCCCAGGCCGCCGGCAGTTACCGTTGCCGGTCTCGCGATAGCAGCCGCCGCCAGCGCTCGCGGCGGCGCAGCTGCAGCGCCACCCAGAACTCGAGCACGACGCGCATGCTCAGGTAGGTGAAGAGCATCACCAGGGCGGTAGTCGTGATGTGGTCGTCGAGCAGTGGCGCCCTGCCGGCGATGGTGAGAAGCGCATAGCTGGCGGCGCTCAGCACGGCGCCCCAGGCAAAGATGAGCCGGGAGGCGAGCCTGCGCCAGTGGTTGGCCTGATCGCGGGGGCGTTCGATCATGCCCGAATCGTAAGGTCGCGCGGCCGTGCGGGTAGTGAAGCTTTGAACTTGGCCAGGGGGGAAGGGGGCTCATTTCGACGGTCCGTTCCCCCGAAGGTGGGTAGGATCGTGCTGGTGGTTGCTCAGGATTCCCGAAAAGCGTCGAAGGCCGGCCGGAACCGCTTCCGGAACTTTCCGGCCGATCTGCTGGCCGGAGTAAGCGTCGCCCTCGTGCTCATCCCCCAGGCGCTCGCCTACGCCGAGCTGGCCGGGCTAGATGCGGTGGTGGGCCTGCTGGCGGCGGGCCTGCCGCTCGTGGTGGCCGCGCCCATCGCCTCCAGCCCCTACCTGCAGACCGGGCCCACCGCGCTGCTGTCGCTGCTCACCTTCGGCATCCTGTCGGTACTGTACGAGCCGGGCACGTTCGGCTACGCCTCGGCCGCAGCCTACCTGGCTCTTCTGGTCGGCTTCATCCGGGTCATCATGGGTCTCGCCCGCCTGGGCGCCGTCGCCTACTTCATGTCGCAGCCGGTCATGCAGGGGTTCACATCGGCGGCGGCGATGCTCATCCTCATGTCCCAGCTGCCCGCTGCACTTGGCGTTAGCGCTGCCGCCGCAAACCCGGCCCGCGGCTTCCTCGACGCCATCGGCGATCCGGGGGAGTGGGATCCGCTGTCGATTGTGTTCTCTGCCGGAACCGTACTCATCGTCCTCGCCGCCCAGCGGATCTCGCCGCTCCTGCCCGGCGTGCTCGCGGCGGTCGTCCTGGGCGTGGTGGGCAGCAACCTGTTGGGGTTCGAGGGGCCGGTCGTCGGGACGATCGACTCGCTGCTGGCCGGCCAGCTTAGCCTCGTGCTGCCCTGGCAGGACACCCCCGACCTGCTCCTGGGGGCGGTGGTGATCGCCATCGTCGGCTTCGCCGAACCCGCGGCCATTGCCCGCTCCTACTCCACCGGCCGGTCGTGGGATCCCGACCGCGAGCTGGTGAGTCAGGGCGCAGCCAACGTGGTTTCGGGCGTCCTGGGGTCGTTTCCTGTGGGCGGTTCATTCTCGCGGTCGGCGCTCAACCGCGCTGCCGGCGCGAGGACCCGCTGGAGCGTCTTCTGTACGGGAGTGACCGTGCTCCTGGCGCTCCCCCTGGTAGGCCTCCTGGCGCCCCTGCCCAAGGCCGTCCTCGCCGGCGTCGTCATCAGCGCCGTCTACCGCCTCGTGCGGCCCCGCTCGTTGCTGCGCCTGTGGCGTTACGCGCGGCTGCAGGCGGTGGTCGCCTTCGTGACCTTTGGCCTGACGCTGGTGCTGGCGCCGCGCATGGATGTTGCCGTGCTGATCGGCATCGCGCTGGCCATCGCCGTCCACCTCTATCGCGAGATGGATCTGGATATCGAATCGGGTGTCGACGGGGAGGTGCTGGTGCTGAAGCTGTCCGGAGTGCTCTGGTTCGGCTCCACCCACCTGCTGGAGGATTACGCCCGCGACCTGTTCCCGCCGCCGCCGGAGGTGAGGCGGCTGCGGATCGACGGTACGGCGGTGGGGCGGGTTGACCTCACCGGCTCACTGGAGCTGGACGCGATCCTGACCGAGGCGCAGAATCACGGCCTGGAGGTCGAGGTGGTGGGCTTGCGCCCGCACATGAAGCGGGTCCTCGAGCGAATCCGGAGAGGTTAGGCGGGGAGCTGGTAGGTCCCCGGCGTTCGCTCGTGACTGCGCTCCAGTGGCCTAGCGGCCTGCCTCGATGGGGATGTCGTCGGTAACGGGGGCCTGCTCCTGGTTGTTCTGGCGTTCCGGAGCGAGCGGTCGCGGCTCGCTGTTTGCCGGCCGTGGCCGTGCGGGCGCGCGGCGCAGCCTGGCGGCGGCGTGGGAAGCGAAGCTGCCCGGCCTGACCGTGATCCGGAGGCTACCCTGCGACTGCGGCACCGGGTCCATCCCCAGGATGTCGCTGTAGGCGAGGGTGAAGATCGATGACCCGATGTCGATCATCGCGCACCGTTCGCGCAACTCCCTGACCTGTGCACGCAAGGGCCTGGAGCCGTGCACCACCAGGGAGAAGGAAGGCGCCTTGTTGCCACCCTCCTCAACGTTCCCCTTTGCCCTCACGAACGCCGTCAATACCCGATAGATCTCTTCGATACGAGGCTGCATGCTCCCCTTCCGGCTGCCCACCGCTGGCTCACGATAGCCACAGTATCGCACCTTGAAGGCGGCCGAGCTACCCGTGGCACTGACCGGGTGCGGCGACCCGCGTTACTCCTTGGCGACCGCCAGCGGCTCTATCTCATTTGCCTTTTCGAGCGCTTCGTACTCGGTGAGATCCAGGCGCAGCGGGGTGAGGGCCACGTAGCCGTTTTCGATCGCCCAGCGGTCGGTGCCCTCCTCGACCTCTTCGCGCGGCTCCTCCGAGAACCAGTAGTGCATGCGGCCCATCGGGTCCTCGCCCGGCAGCACGACGCCCTCGTAGTGGCGCACCGACTGGCGGGTCCAGATGATCTTCCCGTTCGGCTTGGCAGGGAAGTTGACGTTCAGGAGGAGGATGTCCGGCGTCTGCAGGAACATGCGGATGATCTCGTCCACGTACGGCTTGTACGTGTCGTAGTCGGGCTTCTCGTCGCTGTAGGGAGCGCTGAAGGCGATCGCCGGGATCTGCAGGAAGGCGGCCTGCTTGGCGGCCGCGACGGTCCCGGAGTGCCACACGTTGTGGCCTATGTTGAGACCCAGATTGATGCCGCTAAGCACCAGGTCGACCTTCTCCCAGTGGTAGGCTCCCAGCGCCACGCAGTCGGCGGGCGTGCCGTCCACCCGGTAGGCATCGATGCCGTTGAGCGCAACATGGTGATAGTGAAGGGGCCTCTTGATGGTTATGGCGTGACCCATTCCGGACTGCTCAACGTCGGGCGCGACCACGCGGACATCGCCAAAGGACCTGGCCATGCGCGCCAATGCCGCGATGCCCGGGCTGAACACGCCATCGTCGTTTGAGACAAGGATCTTCATGGTTTGCGAACGATACCCCCTTACGGGTGACTATGCAAGTATTCCTGTACTCCTATAATGGTCTTGTTAGGGAAAGCCTCTCGCGGCCCCCGAGTGTATACTTCAGTGCATATTTGAAGTCTGGAGGCTTTTGTTGAACAGTCTGTCGTTAGGTTCATCCACTGAGGGAAGTGGCTGTGCCTGAGATTCTGTTAGTCGAGGACAGCGCCGACGATATCGAGCTGACGCTGCGCGCCTTTCGCAGGCGGCAGGCCCAGCAGAGCGTCGCGGTTGTCAAGGATGGCGAAGAGGCGCTGGAGTACCTCTTCAGGGAGGGGCGGTACGAGGACCGTGACGTGAACTCCTCTCCCCGTCTGGTGCTTCTGGACCTCAACCTGCCCAAGCTGGGCGGGGTTCAGGTCCTGCAGCGGCTCCGCTCCGACGACCGGACGAAGCTCCTGCCGGTCGTCGTGCTCACCACCTCGGCCGAGCCCAGGGATCTTGAGGAGTGTTACGGCTACGGCGCGAACTCCTACGTGCGCAAACCGGTCGACTTCCGCGACTTCGAGTCTGTGGTTGACCAGCTGCACAATTACTGGCTTAGCCTCAACCTCCCGCCCCGCAAGGGCGCCTGACCCCCTGTAGCAGGCCTCCTTCAGGCTTTGCGGCCGCCTTTCCGTGCGGTTGTTTTTCGGAGAGCGCCCGCCCGGCAACGGGGCGGGCGCTCTCCTTTGGGTCCGGCCCGCCTGTCGTAGCGGTTCCCGCGCCGGGCATCTTGACAACCCTCCGGATCCGGGCCTATTCTTGGCCTTACCCTATAAAACATAGGGTGAGGAGGAGAATGGCGAGACCGGCGCAAAGACAGTTCGAGATACTCGCGTATCTGGAGAGGCAGCTGGCTGCCGCGGGAGAGTTGCCCGAGCTGGCGCAGGTCGCGCGGACCTTCGGCATCACCTACCCCACCCTGCGCGAGCACCTGCTCGCGCTGGACGGCAAGGGGTACCTGAAGCTGGAGAGCCGGGGTCCCGGGCGTTCGCCGCGCCTGACGCTCACCCGCCAGCCCGCACCCAACGGAGGGGTACCGCTCTTCGGCGAGATCGCCGCCGGCCTGCCGGTAGGCGTCTACCCCGAACCGGAGGGGCGGCTGCTGCTGAACGGCCTGGAGGGCGGCTTCGCCCTGCGGGTGCGCGGTGACTCGATGGCCGACCGGATCCAGGAGGGCGACATCGTCCTCCTCCAGAAGGGGCGGCCGCGCCACTCCGGCGAGATCTGCGCAGTGCGGGTAGGGGAGGATGAGACCACCCTCAAATACCTGGACTGGAGCGGGAGCCAGCCGGACCATTACACGCTCAGGCCGCACAACCCGGCCTACCCCACGCTGCGGGTGGAGCCCCGGCTCCTCCATGTGGACGGGGTCTTCCACTCGCTGCTGAGGGGCAGGGTGGTCGAGCAGCTGCTCGTCGAGGCGGGTGACGCGTGAGCCGGCCGGTTGCGGTCGGCGCCGGAACCTGAAGGTGAGGGTGCAAAGGGGGGAGAGGAGAGCAAGCAGAGCAAGCGGAGAAAGAAAATAGGACACATCCCGCCGCCAAGCAAGAGATGTGTCCCAATGCCTAACCACCCGTTCCAAAGGTAGTCCTGGCTCCTTTCAGCCTAGCACGGAGCCCAGGGCGGGAGACGCCATGGGAAGTGCCAGCTACACGCGTCATGCGCGCGAAAAAGAGGGTTTGCGCTCCTTCGGGACGCGCCCCGCCAGCGGCTTCGCGGCACTGCTACTCCAGCCGTTCGAGCTCTGGTGGGCCGTGCGCCTCAGGCCCGAGTGGCGGGAGGCGCCACTGGTCTCGGTGCGGGAGGGCCGGGTAACCCACGCCACCCCCGGCGCCCGCCGCCTTGGGGTGACCAGGGGAATGCCGCTGGCCGCCGCCAGGCTGCGTGGCGAGCTGCTGGTTACCGAGGCCACGGAGGTCGAGCTGCAGGCCGGCTGGGAGAGCGTGGTGCGGGAGATGTACGGCCTCACCCCCTTCCTCGAGGAGGCGGGCCAGGGCCTGCTCTTCCTGCGGGTCTCCCTTGCCGAGGCGCGCCTGCTGGCGCAGGAGTACCAGGCGCGCGTAGGCTTCGCCCACAACCTCGAGCTGGCCCACCTGGCTGCGCTTTCCACCCTGCCGGGCCGCTGCAGGACGCTGCCCCCGGGAAGTGACACCCCCTTCCTGTCGCTGCTGCCGCTGCACTTCCTGGCGGGCGTGGGCCTCTCCGGCTACTCCCTGCAAAGGCTGCGCTGGCTGGGCGTGGAGAGCGTGGGAGAGCTGGCGGCGTGGCGGCGCCCGCAGCTGGAGGCCTTCCTGGGCGAGGAAGCCGGGCTCCTCCTGCCCTACCTGCACGGCCCCCGCCGTGAACGGCTGCCGCTGGCGGCGCCGCCCCGGGCACTGCGCAGGACGATCCAGTTCGAGGAGCCCCTGTTCGAGCCGGGGCCGCTGCACGCCGCCACCCTGCGGCTGGCCGGCGAGCTGGGCGACGCCCTGGGCGACCGCTCCTCGAACCGGCTCACGGTCACCGCGCAGGTGGGCGGCGCGCACATACGCGCCAGCCGGTACGCCAAGCGGCCGCTGGCGCGAAGCCGTGAGATTGCGCTGCTGGCCTGGCTGGTCCTGGAGGAGAGCGGCGCCGCTCCGCTGGGGATAGACGAGCTCACCGTGGAGCTGGCCCAGCCGGTCAGGCGGGCGGCCCAGGGGCGGCTGTGGCGTGGCCGGGAGCAGCGGGAGAAGGCCTGGGAGGCGCTGCTGGCCCGTTTCCCCGCCGCCGCGGTGGAGGTGGAGTGGCTCGACCCCTACGCGGAATCGGCCGATCTCGCCTGGCGCTGGCGCCACCCCGCCTTGGAAGAGGAGCAGGACGGCGAGGGGGCGGCGCATGAAGCCGCCGTGCCTGGAGGGGAGGTGACGGGTGCGCAGGTTGAGCAGTCCCGCGCAGGTCCAGCTTCAGGGCGGCAGGCCGGTACGCGTGAGCTGGTCCTCGGATAGCGGCGGCCGCGCCGCCCACTACGCCCGGCGCCGGGCGGCCGGTCCCGCCGGCCCGGCACGCGCAGGGAGCGTCGCCCGCGTAAGCAGGGTGGTCGACGAGTGGCGCATCGCCACCCGCTGGTGGGAGAGGGAGCTGCAGCGCGACTACTACCTGGTGGAGGTGGACGGGGGCCACCACATGGAGCTCTACTGCGAGGCGGGGCGCTGGTACGTCACGGGGATCGAGGACTGACTGCGTTGCGCCGACTGGCGACCGCGGCCCGACAGATGACCGCGCGCCCGACTGACGACCCCGCGCCCTGCCCAACACGGCGCGCCCGCCTTATCGCCTGGGCAGCAGCGCCACGTTCAGCAGGTAGTCGCTGGCCCCGGGCTTCTGCAGCTCCGAGTAGCGCTCGAAGATGGACAGGAGCTCGCCCAGGAGCTGCCGCGCGGTCTCCTGATCCAGTTTCAGGACCGTGTTGTAGTCGGTGGCGGGCGGCGCACCCGGCAGCTCCAGCTGCAGCGTGCCCTCCGGGCCCAGGGCGGCATCGGACCAGACGCTGCCGTCCCGCCCCCGGTAGAGCCGCCGGTAATGGTGATCGTTCGCGCGCAGCAGCCGCGCCGTGACCGCAGCAATCTCCCGGTGGACCGGGTCCTTCACGGCGTACAGCTGCTCCTCGAGGGTGGCAAACGGGGTGAGCGAGAAGGGAAGGCGGTAGCCAGCGGCGTTCGAACGGTACAACCGGATGGGCCTGCCCGCCCGCGGCCGTCTGCCCACCTCCACCAGCAGGCCCGCCCGCTCGAACTGCCGGACCCTGTAGAGCATCGTGTCGAGGTTGCAGCCCACCTCCCGGGCCGCCTCACCCACCGAACGGGTGCGCGCGAGGAAAGGCTCGAAGAAGCGCCGGCTGCCCGGACTCGTGAGCAGGCGCACCTGCTCCGGGTCCTGCGGCTCGAACCAGTCCAGCTCCTCCCCGGCCGGGCGACCTTCCTGCACCCCATCCTCGTGTTCCTGCATCCCTGCCTCCCGAAAGCGCCTCTCGGCGGGGCGCCGAGCCCCTGCGACTCCTCTGCCTTCTTCCTACCGTAATAAGCCTATGCCATTTCAGGTAGAGGACGCCCATCATTCGGGCATGACGCACTCACAGCAGCTACAGCCGCGCCTGTGGACCCGCGATTTCCTCGCCTACTGGCTGGGCATCGCCCTGGGAGCGCTGGGCGACGCCTTCGTGCTCGTCGCCCTGCCCTACCTGGTACTCGAGATCACCGGTTCGCCCGGCGCACTGGCGACAGTCGTCCTGCTGGGCGCCATACCCCGCTTCCTGAGCCCCCTTACGGGCGCGATCGCCGACAGGCTGAACCTGCGCCTGCCGCTCATCCTCAGCACCACCCTGCGGGCGGGCGTCTTCGCGGGCCTGGCGCTGCTCGCCATGGCGGGGGCGCTGCCCACTTGGGTCATCTACGTCGCCGCGCCCTTCAACGCCCTGCTCATGACCTTCACCGCCGCCGCGGGCATGGTGCTCCTCCCCGCCATGGTGCACAGGTCGCAGCTGCAGCGGGCCAACGGACTCCTTCAGGGCGCGATGATGGGCGTGCCCCTCCTTGGCCTGGGCGCGGCCGGTGCGCTCGTCGGCTTCCTCGGCACGGCCACGACGCTGCTCATCGCCTCGCCCGCCCTGCTGGCGCTGGGCGTGGCCGCGCTCTTCATCCGCTTCCCGCAACCCGAGGCGGCCAGCGGGGTCAGGTCGGTCGTCACCGATCTGCTCCGTGCGGGCCGCTTCCTCGTCAACCACGGGCCACTCGCCTACCTGATGCTGCTCACCTTCGCCCTGAACGCCGCGCTCAGCATCCTCAGCGTGACCGTGCCGGTGCGCATGGAGGTCCTGGGAGCCGGCGCGGGAGGTTACGGGATCTATCAGTCGCTGCTCTCTGCCGGATTGCTGGGCGGTGTCGTCACCGTCACCCTGCTGGGCGCCCGCGTGCTGCCCCGCCTGCTCATAGGCTTCGCGCAGCTCCTCATCGCGGCCGGCTTCGTGGTGATGGCCGGGCTGGAGTACGTGCCGCTGCTCGCCGGGGCGGTGATCGTGGGCCTGGGCCTGGGGTCGACCGAGGTGGCGGCGATCACCCTCCTCCAGCTCGCGATCCCCGCCGGCATGCGCGGCAAGGTGCTGGGACTCATCATCATGGTGAACGCCGCGGGGCTCTCGGCCGGCGCCTGGGTGGCCGGGCTGGTGGTAGGCGGGGCGGGCCTGGGACCGGTATACGCGGCGGCGGCCGTTCTGCTGGGGCTCCTCGCGCTCATCTGGCTCCTGCTCCAGGCCGGCAGCGGCGGGCTGCAGCTCGACCGGCTGGTGGGCGAGGAGGCGGCGACGCCGGCAAAGGCGTAGCCGGCGACGCTGCCCGGCGGCGCGGGCCGGGCGAACATGGTCGTAGCGCTTCGCCGGCAAGGAAGTACCCGCAAGGGATAGGAGTCAGACATGTTCGATACAGGAAACTACCGGCCGTACCCGGAGATGGACGCCCAGGCGATTGGGAAGAGGCCGCGCGGCTACATCGCACCCGCTGACCTGGAGCTGGGCACCGTTGCCTTGCAGGTGGCGAGCCTGCAGCGCTCCCTGGAGTTCTACCGGGACGTGCTGGGCATGGAGGTGCGCGAGGAGTTCGAGCAGGAGGGCAGGCAGGCGCTGCGGCTGGGCGCGCCCGGCGGCGAGCGCGTCCTGCTCGAGCTGGTCGAGAAGCCCGGGGTGAGCAGGGTCCGCGACCGCGGCCGGCTGGGCCTCTACCACCTGGCGCTCCTGCTGCCCGACCGGGTGCACCTGGGGCGACTGCTCCTGCACGCCCACGCCGCCGGGGCTCGCTTCGGCGCGGCCGACCACTTCTTCAGCGAGGCCCTCTACTTCACCGATCCGGACGGCATCGACGTCGAGGTGTACGCCGACCGGACGCGCGACAAGTGGCTGGTCTCCCCGGACGGCGAGCTGCTGGGCACGACCGATCCCCTCGACGTGCAGGGCCTCGCGAATGCCGCCGGCGGCAAACGGTGGGCCGGCATGCCCGCGCAGACGGTGATGGGCCACGTGCACCTCTACGTTGGCAACGTCGACCAGGCAGAGGAGTTCTACCACCACGGCCTGGGCCTTAGCCGCGTCGTGTGGAGCTTCCCCTCTGCCTCATTCCTCGCCGCGGGCGGCTATCACCACCACGTGGCCGTGAACACCTGGGCGCACGGCGCCTCCCCCTCCGGTGAGGACGAGGCGCGGATGCTGCGCTGGGAGCTCCTCCTGGACGCCCCTCAGGCGCAGGAGATGGCTGCGAGCTTGCGCGAGGCCGGCTTCGCGGTGGATGAGACCGCGGGAGGGCTCGAAGCTACCGACCCCTGGGGCATCACCGTCCTGATACGTTCTCGCGGC
>CALKAI010000003.1 GCA_937983275.1 uncultured Trueperaceae bacterium
GAGGCGCTGATGATGTTCTGGGCCATGCCGGTGCCCTGCATGGCGAGCTGCGCCAGGGTCGCCTCGGGCGGAGCGGAGGGCGTGCTGATGGGACCCACCAGTGCCACCCGGACGTCCTCGTCGGGTTGACCGGCGACGGGTCTGGAGATGGGCAGCTGCGGAACGCCGTAGTCGGCGATCGCCTGCTGTATGTCCTCCCACCTGTTCGCGAGTGCGATGTTGAGCCGGTCCCGGAACGCCTCGTCCTGCGGCCTGACCCCTATCGTCCAGGTGCGCGAGAACTGCAGTAGCGACTCGCCAATGTCGATCTCCGGCTGGACGGCCCGGAACTGCAGCTGGCCGGGGTTCTGACCTGCCCAGTAGGCGGCCGCCGGGCCGTAGATGATTGCCAGGTCCACCTCGCCGGCAAGCAGGGCCTCGACTATGGCGAACTCGCGGTCCGGTCCCCCGGGTGAGGGAACCGGCGGGTACTCGGTTACGTTGCTGGTGATCCCCCTGTTCCTGAGCGCTATCGACGGCAAGGCGGTCTGATAGGTCCCGATCCTGATCTCTCGGAGGCGCTCATCGTCGAGCGACTCCACGCCCAGCTCGTTGTCCGTCCGCTCCAGGAACACGTAGGGGGTGCGCAGGTAGGGAACGGTCGTGAGGAGGCCTCCGGCATCTTCGGCTACGCCGATAGCGACGTCACACAGGCCGCGGTGGATGGTGCGCTGGAAGGTGAGGTCGTCGAACTGCGACCACTCGACGGTGAGTTCGGCACCCAGCTCGTCGGCCAGGATCTTCGCGATTTCGATGTCGTAGCCGGTCATGTCCTCGTGGGACATCGGGAGGGCGTGGGGCCGCGCGCACACCCGCATCTCCCACTCCCCTTGCGCCTGGCCGGCCGGAACGAGGGCGAGCAAGATTATCAGGAGAAATATCGATTGCATACCGGAGAAGCCGGTCCGGTTCCTGGCCACTTGGTTACCTCCAAATTTTCAGATAGGTTCGCGTGAGATAGGCACGAAGTCGAAATAGAAGCAGGAAAAGAGCGTGAGCCCGCGGGTGCAGGCTCACGCTCGAAGGTCGAAACCTTACGGAAGGGCGAAGACGAAGACGGAAACGTTACCGGTAACGGGAGCCGGGATATCGAGGCTGCCGTTGTAGTCCGGGATCGAACCGCCACCGCTTACCGTCGCCTGACCCACCATGGTGGCGACGTACTGCTTGCCGTCCACCTCGTAGGTAATGGTGCCGGCCTGGGATGCGGCGGTAAGGACCTGCTCGAAGAGCACCTCACCGGTTTCAGCATCGAAGGCGCGGAAGCGACGGTCGGTGGAACCGGTCAGGACGAGGTCGCCGGCCGTGACAACTGGCCCGTGGTTGTGAGCGTAGTCGGACTCGAAGCGCCACACGATCTCACCGGTGACAGGGTCGATGGCGCTGAGCGCACCGAGGTAGTCGAACCAGGTCGACTCGTCACGGGGCATGTCGTCAGACCACCAGGCACGCTGGCCGGGCTCCCAGTCGCTGGGCAGGACCATGGCGCCCATGATCACGCAGCCCATCTGGTTGGGGCGGTAGAGGAGGCCGGATTCGGGGCTGTAGGCACCGGGGGCGATGTGCGCCCAGCGGAGAGCGGGGCACAGCCTGTGGTACTCGCCCTCGTCCTCGTAGCGGACGTCAGGGTTGATGATGGGGGTGCCGTCCTCTTCGTAGCCGAGGTGCAGCGTGTACTCATCGGCAACGGGGTGGCCGGCAAGGAACTCGCCGCTTTCGGCGTCGATCACGACGAGGTAGCCGGTAGTGGTTGCAAGCAGGGCAACACGGCGCTCTTCGCCTTCGAATTCGATGTCGGCGAAGACAGGAACGACGTGCTGGTCCATGTCCCACTCGTCGCCGGGGACGACCTGGTGGTACCACTGGAGTTCACCAGTGGCGGCGTCCAGGGCGATGAAGGAAGCGGTGTAGAGGTCCTGTGAGATCTCGTCGCCCTCATCGCGGCGGCGGTCGTCAACGCGGTCCCACGGGGTGGGCTGACCCACGCCGTAAACGACGATGCCGGTTTCATGGTCGTAGGCGCCGGCGTTCCACGGTGAGCCACCGCCAATGCCGTCCTCCCAGGAGGGCGGGTTGGTCCAGGTTTCATAGGCCGGGTCGCTCGGGTCGAGCGGCACGGTGTTGAAGGTCCACTCGATTTCGCCGCTGTCCACGTCGACAGCGATTACCTGACCGGGGCCACCGCCGGAGTCGGCGCCGGCGGTACCCATGATGAGCTTGCCGTCGGCAACGATCGGGTTGGTGGTGATCCCGTCGTTCAACTCTTCGTCCGTCATCTGCACGGCCCAGACTTCCTCACCGGTGTCCGCATCAAGCGCGATAGCGGCGCCATACCAGGTGACGAAGAAGACCTTGCCTTCGTAGATGACGGGCGCGCCGCGCGTTGCCTGGTCGGCACGCACGTTACCCGGGTTGAGTCGCTCGTACTCCCAGAGGAGGTCACCGGTGGTTGCGTCCAGCGCAACGACGCCGCTCGGCTGGGTAACGTACATCTTTCCGTTCCAGACGGAGGGCGAACCCTGGTGGCTCTGGAGGAAGCCCAGGTCGCGTGCCCAGACAAGCTGCATGTCGGCAACGTTATCGCGGTTGATTTCGGAGAGGGGGCTAAACCGGCTTGCAACGGCGTCGCGCCCATGCTGGGGCCACTCGCCTGCAGGCGGGTTGATCAGGTCGTCCATCGTCTGCGCGGCAGAGAATCCCATGGTCGCCGCCAGGAGTGCAGACGCAAATAGCCGCTTACCCATACGGGTGTTCATCAGGGGGTTGCTCCTTTTGAGATTGAAACTGAAAACGTCGGATCTGTTCGGGGCAGTTCTGTGAATCAAACTAGCGCCAGTTAGCGACCTCCTCCTCGCTGGTGGGTCCATACTCATGGCCCCAGGAGTTCCTGACAAAGGTGACTACGGCAGCCACCTCGCTGTCGGACAAGTGACCGAACGGCGGCATGTACGTGCCACCGTGAACAACCCGGCGAATCACACGGTTTTCGATCCGTACCGCGCGATCGTTTCCGGCGAGGATCTCGACGTGAGAGCCGTTGGCCTCGTTCCCCTCGGCGCCGTGGCACACAGCGCAGTTGGCCTGGTAGATCTGGGATCCCTCGTTCATAAGGGCTGCGAGTTCGCCGTCGGCGGGGGCCTCTTCGCCCTCACCCGCGGCGTATGCATCAGTGGCGTCTTCTTCGGCTGCACCTTCGGCGTCGGCCTCGTCTGCAGCGCCGTCTTCGGCGCCACCCACGGTCGACTCCTGCTCCTGAACGGGAGCAGCCGATGCTTCCTCGTCGCCGCCCGCCGCCAGTACCAGCGTCGAGGACAGTCCGAACAGCACCGTTACTGCCAGAGCCAGCCACAACAGCCGCGAAATCTTGGACTTCACTACCTTTTCCTCCTTCTGTTCGCCTTTCGGGTCCCATTTATTTGTTGTTGGAACCAGGACCCGAGCAGCACACCTTGTGGAGGCACCAGAAATAAAAGTACCTACCTACTCGAGTAAGCCTTGCTGCATGGGAAGACTACCAATGATAGGGACATTTGTCCATGCGTTACAAAGCTGTCGCGCAAAGCAGGGAACAATTGTGAGAAGCGGCGCTATTGAGAGGGGTTGTGTCAGATTGTTAGCTATGCTGTTTTGCCGGTAAAGACACTTTCCCAATCTCGCGGTCGCCTACAGCGAGTCAATGGAAAGTAAAACTACTATTGAAGACGAAAAACGTCTAAGGAGGAGATCTATGCGCAAGTCTCTAACTCAAGCCTCTTGGATCGGGCTTCTGCTGATCCTTTTGGCACCGTTCGTGCTCGGTCAGGACGCAGCTCCCGGCCAGGCAACGGTTGCAGTCGAGGAGAGCAGCAGCTGGGGTCCGCACCTGGTCGACGGTGAAGGGCGCTCGCTCTACATCTATCTGGAGGACGAAGAGGCTGCCGACGGCACGGCCTGCGTCGACATATGCGAGAACA
>CALKAI010000004.1 GCA_937983275.1 uncultured Trueperaceae bacterium
AGCCGAAGACGTTGCTGTTGCGTTGCGGGTCGGGCTCTGCCCCGGTCGCGCCCGGAGCGGCGATCGTGAGGGTCGACTGCGCGTTCGCGGCCGGCAGCGCCGCCAGCAGGAGGAGCACCAGCGACAGCGCCAGCGCGAGGCGGGGGATGACTTGCTCTGCTTGATCCTTCAACTCATGACTCCTTACGTAGGGAATACGGCGGGTCCACGGGGGGACCTTGAGGGGATCCGGCGGCGAGAGAACTCCTCCCTGTCTCGTCAGGCAGAGACTTGCGATTGAGGTTGTATACAACGTACAGTATATTGTGCCAAAATTTCAACGCCCGTTGACGATGACGGAGCAGGTGTACAACCAGCTGCGGAGCGAGCTGATGGAGGGCTCCATCGAGGCCGGGCAGTGGCTGCGCGAACATGGACTGGCCGATTCCCTGGGGGTTTCACGGACGCCGGTGCGCGAGGCGGTACGCCGGCTCGTGCAGGAGGGGCACCTGGTGCTCGAGCCGAACAAGGGCGTAAGGGTGCCACAGCTAAGCCTCGACGAGGCGGTGGCGACCTACGAGGTGCGCGAGCGGTTGGAAACGATGGCGGCTGGCCTCGCCGCAAGGCGGATGACCCCGGCAGCGGGCCGCCTCTTGCGGGTGAGGCTGGAGGAGATGGAGGAGCTTTCCTCTGCCGGTTTTGCAGAGCAGATCGTGGCCGACGACCGCTTCCACGCCACCATCGCCCACATCTCCGGCAATCCGGTCCTGGCCGAGATGATCGACCTCCTCAACGACCGCATCATGCGCGTAAAGATCCTCACCAAGGACCTCAACCCCACCGAGCAGGCGCGCATGCAGCACCGCGACATCGTAGTCGCGCTCGAATCGGGCGATCCGGACGCCGCGCAGGCGGCGGTCTCGTCGCACATCCGCATGAACCTCGAAGTGGTTTCCGAACGCATGCGCGAAACGCAGACGGTGCAGGCCGCGCAGGCGAGCGACTGAGAGCAGGCAGCAAGCCGGCCCCGCCGGCGGTGCCAGAACGGCACTGAAAGGAGCAGCAGTGGACGTCAACTGGAAAGGTGTAATCCCCGCAATCACGACCCCCTTCAACGAGGATCTCTCCATCGACTACGGCTTCCTGGGCGAGCATGCCAACTGGATGATTGATGCGGGCTGCGTGGGCATCGTCCCCTTCGGCTCGCTGGGTGAGGCGGCGACGCTGCGCTACGACGAGAAGATCCGCGTGATCGAGACGCTCGTCCAGGCGCTGGGCGACCGCGCCCCGGTTATCCCGATGATCGGCTCGCTCAGCACCGCCGAGGCCGTCCAGCTCACCAAAGACGCCGAAGCCGCCGGCGCCAGCGGGTTCATGGTGCTGCCGCCCTACGTCTACTCCAGTGACGAGCGGGAGATGGGCGCGCACTTCCGCGCGATCCTGAGCGCAACCGACCGGCCGTGCATGCTCTACAACAACCCGGTCGCCTACAAGACTGACTTCCTGCCGCCGCAGATAATCGAGCTGGCCCGCGAGTTCCCGCACATGAACGCGGTTAAGGAGTCGAGCGCCGACATTCGCCGCACCACCTGGCTGCGCGCCATCAAGCCCGACTACTTCCATATCCTCATGGGCGTCGACGACATCGCGCTCGAAGCCTTCGCGGTGGGCACCGACGGCTGGATCGCCGGCCTGGTCAACGCCTTCCCCGAGGAGTCCGTTCGCCTCTTCGACCTCGTGAAGGCCGGCCGCATGGACGAGGCGTTCGAGCTCTACAGGTGGTTCCTGCCGCTGCTGCGCCTCGACATCGGCACCAAGTTCGTGCAGAAGATCAAACTCACCCAGGAGAAGGTGGGCATGGGCAACGCTCGCGTGCGCCCACCCCGGCTCGAGCTGGTGGGCGACGAGCTGCAGGAGACGCTCGCCGTCATCGAGGAGGGCATCGCCAACCGGCCTACACTGAAGGCAACCGCCTGAGGAGGGCAAAATGACAACTACCAAGACGAGCGGCAGCCTCGACGGCCGCTCCCTGATAGGCACGACCAAGGCACAGGACAGCCCCACCACCTTCCGCGCCCTCAACCCCGCCACGGGCGAAGCACTGGAACCGGCCTTCCACGTCGCGACGGTCGCCCAGATCGAACGGGCGGGGGAGGTGGCGATGGAGGCGTTTGCGGAGTACTCTGCCCGGACTGGTCCGGAGCGGGCAGAGTTCCTGCGGGCCATCGCGGCAGGGCTCGAGGGCAACCGCGAGGAGCTGGTCGCGCGGGCGCACCTGGAGAGTGCTCTGCCAGAAGGCCGCCTCGATGGCGAGGTGACGCGCACAGCCAATCAGCTGCGCATGTTCGCCGACCTGATCGAGGGCGACGAGTGGCTCGATGCGCGCCACGACGAGGGCGACCCGGAGCGTGAAGCTGCGCCCAAGCCGGACGTCCGCTCCTTCCGCCGCGCGCTGGGCCCGGTAGCCGTGTTCGGCGCCAGCAACTTCCCGTTCGCCTTCTCCGTCGCGGGTGGCGACACCGCCAGCGCCCTGGCGGCCGGCTGCCCGGTGATCGTCAAGGCGCACCCGGGGCACCCCGGCACCTCGGAGCTCGTCGGCAAGGTCATCCTCGCCGCCGCCCGGGAGACGGGCATGCCCGACGGCACCTTCTCGCTGCTCTTCGACGACGGCATCGATGTGGGCGTGAAGCTCGTGCAACTCCCCCAGGTACGCGCCGTCGGCTTCACCGGCTCGCGCGGGGCCGGCGAGGCGCTCATGCGCACGGCCGCCGCGCGCCCCGTGCCCATCCCCGTCTATGCCGAGATGGGCAGCGTCAACCCCGTCTTCGTCCTGCCCCAGGCGGCCGTGGCCCGGGCCGAGCAGATCGCCAGCGGCCTCCACGGCTCCTTCACCCTGGGTGTGGGCCAGTTCTGCACGAACCCCGGGGTGGTGCTCGTTCCTAACGGCGAGGCCGGCGACGCGCTCGTGGCGAAGCTGTCCGAACTCACCCGCGAGACCCCTGGGCAAACCATGCTCAACGAGCGGGTATGCAGCAACTACGGACGGGGCCTCCAGGGGCTGCGCGAGGCGGGCGCCCGCGAACTGGTACGCGGCGAGGACGCCGGCGGTCCGACGACAGCCGTGGCGGTGGCCTGGGAGGTGGGTATCAAGGAGGTAATCCTCAACCCCGAACTGCTGAGCGAGGTGTTCGGGCCCAGCACCCTGGTCGTCCGCTACGACGAGGAGGGCGAGCTGCTCGACTTCGCCCGCTCTCTCGAGGGCCAGCTCACCGCGACCCTCCAGGGCGAACCGGCCGAGCTGCCCAACTACCGCGAACTCGTCGCCATCCTCGCCGACCGCGCAGGACGCCTCATCGTCAACCAGTACCCCACCGGCGTGGAGGTTGGCCCGGCGATGGTCCACGGTGGCCCCTACCCGGCAACCTCCGACGGCCGCTCGACCTCGGTGGGCACTCACGCCATCGAGCGGTTTACGCGGCTGGTGGCGTACCAGAACTTCCCCGACGAGCTGCTGCCGGAGCAGTTGCGCTAGTAAGCCCATTGCCGGAGCCAGGAGAAACCCGCCGCCTGAATGGGGAGCAAACCGCAAGCTTGCTCCCCTGGTCGCAGCTCGCCGACACCATCGGCGAGCTGCTTCTGGCCTTCCGGGATGGAACGGTCCGCGTCCCGGACCGCCTCCACGTGGACCTGGCGAACGACGGCCAGCTCCTCGTCATGCCCGCCAGCGACGACGAGATCGCGATAACCAAGCTCGTTTCCGTTCATCCCGACAACGGCGACCGCGGACTGCCAACCATCCAGGGCGAAGTCGTAGTTCTTGACGCCAGAGACGGGAGGCGCCTGGGCATCCTTGATGGCCCAGCCGTTACCGGGAGGCGCACGGCGGCCCTCTCCCTCCTGGCCGTCCGGAAGCTCGCTCCGGTTCCAGGGGGAAAGCTGCTCATCCTGGGCGCCGGCGTGCAGGCCCGCTCGCACCTGGAGGCGTTCCACGAGGGACTCGACGTTAGCGAAGTCGTCATCTCATCGCGGACTGAGGCCAGAGCGCAGGAGCTCGCGGCACATGCGGGCTCGCTGGGACTTTCCGCCAGAGTCGCAGCCGACGCCGCGCGGGAGGCACAAGACGCGAACCTGATCGTGACGGCCACGACCAGCACCGAGCCGTTGCTGGTCGCGCCGCTGCACGAGGGCCAGATGGTCTGCGCGGTGGGCGCGTTCCGGCCGCATATGGCCGAGCTGGCCCCGGAACTCGTAGTGTCCTGCCAGGTCTTCGTCGACGACCTCGCCGGCGTGCGGGCGCAGGGCGGCGATCTGATACGCGCGGTTGACACCGGCCTCTGGTCCTGGACGCAGGCGACGCCCCTCGTTCAGGCGCTTGATCCGGAAAGTCCGAAACCGGCCGGCCCCGTGCTCTTCAAGAGCGTTGGCCACGCACTCTTCGACCTTGCGGCCGCGCGGCTCGCCTTCTTGCCCTAGGCGAGAACGATTTTGTACTGTCGGGCGAGAGACGCGCTGAAGTTCTCTGCCTGCATAATGTATACCTAGCGTGAGCATGTCCGCATTCAGGCGCCCCGCAACTTTAAGTGCCGAGGTCTACCGGGTGGTGCGCAACCGCATCCTCTCCGGCGAGATCGCGCCCGGTGCCCGCATCTTCGAGAAGGATGTGGCCGCCGAACTGGGCGTGAGCCGCACACCCGTTCGCGAGGCGGTGCACCGGCTCGTGCAGGAGGGCCTGCTGGGCCTGGAGGCGAACCGCGGCGCCTTCGTGCGGGTGATGAGCCCCCAGGAGGCGTTCGACACCTATGAGTTGCGCGAGGACCTCGAGGGGCGGGCCGCCCGCCTGGCCGCGCAGCGCGCCAGCAGGGCTCAGGTGACGCGCCTGGAGGAGAAGCTCGAGCTGATGCACGAGGTGCGCGACCGTGAGTATGCGGAGCAGATCAACGCCGACATGGACTTCCACCACTACATTGCCGAGATCTCGGGCAATGCGCCCCTGCTGCGCGTCATCGAGTCGCTCAACGTCCAGGTCACCAACCTGAAGGTCTACACGAGGGACCTGAACAACACCCCCTCGACGGCGCAGCAGCACCGGGCCCTCTACGAGGCGATCGCCGCTGGCGACCCCGGGTTGGCCCAGGCCGCCGCGCGGGAACACATACGCACGTTCCGCGACCTGCTGCAGGAGCGGCTGGAAGCGCGGAACATCGGAGGAACCGAGAAGTGAATGCGCTCTACCGCTCATCCGTGCTGGCCGTGGCCAACTTCCGGCCCCTCCGCTCGCTCATTGAAAGACGGGGCATGCAGATGGGCGTGCGCCGGTTCGTGGCTGGCGAGGACTTTGCAGATGCCGCCCCTGCCATCGACCGCCTGGAGGAGCAGGGCTTCGCCGTGATCCTCGACGTGCTGGGCGAGTTCGTGGACAACGAGGCGGCCGCCCTGCAGATCACCGAAAACGTAATCGAGACCGTACAGCGAATGGCCTCCCGGGAGCACACGAAGCAGCTGAGCGTCAAACTGACCCAGCTGGGGCTGGGCATCTCAAAGGAGCTTGGCCTCAACTCGATGCGAAGGGTCGCCCACGCAGCCAGGGAGGCGGGGGTCCAGGTCGCCATGGACATGGAGAACCACCCCTACATCGACGCCACCCTCGAGATCCTCGAGACCCTGCACGATGAGGGGTACACGAACGTGTCCACGGTCCTCCAGGCCTACCTGCACAGGACGCAGGAGGATCTCGGGCGGCTGCTCGCCATGCCCTCCAAACCTGCGGTACGCATAGTCAAGGGCGCCTACAAGGAGCCGGCAGCGATCTCCTACCAGCAGCGCAGCGTCATTAGCGACAAGTTCCACGAGATGGTGGTGCGGACGCTCGAGGCCGGCAGCTACGCCAACATCGCCACCCACGACGAGCGACTGGTCGCGCGGGCGAGCGAGTACATCGAGCAGAACGGCGTGAACCGCGACCAGTACGAGTTCCAGATGCTCTACGGCGTGATGCCCGGGCTGCAGAAACGCCTGCTGGAACAGGGGCACACCGTCCGCATCTACGTGCCGTTCGGCCAGGACTGGTACGGCTACTTCAGCCGCCGCCTGGCAGAGAAACCGGGAAACCTGGCATTCGTCGCCAGGGGCCTCTTCGGCTGATCCACACGAGGGCCCACGGGCCCTGATTATCAGGAGGTAAACAGTGCGCCAGATTTTCGAGCCATACGAAGCAACGAAATACTCCGACTGGAGCGACGAGGAACTGCAGAAGTCGTTCCGGGAGACGCTCCGCGAGGTCGAGGGCCAGCTGGGTCAGGACTACCCGCTGGTGATAGGCGGCGAGAGGATCACGACCGACACCTTCATCACCTCTATCGACCCTGGCAAGACCGACCGGGTCGTGGGTCGCGCCGCCGCGGGCAAGGCCGAGCACATCGATATGGCCTTCGAGGCCGCCCAGGAAGCCTTCCAGGAGTGGAAGAACTGGCCCATGCACGACCGCGCCCGGCTGCTGATGCGCCTGGCCGCAGTCATGCGCCGTCGCAAGCGCGAGCTGGCCGCCTGGGAGGTGTTCGAGGCCGCCAAGAACTACCTTGAAGCTGAAGCCGATGTGGCAGAGGCCATCGACTTCTGCGAATACTACGCCCGCCAGTCACTAAAACTCGCTGACTACGTGGAGACTCACCCCTTCCCCGGTGAGGAGAACAGCACCTTCTACCAGCCGATCGGCACGGGCGTCGTCATCCCGCCGTGGAACTTCCTGCTGGCCATCCTCACCGGCACCGTCGTGGGGCCGGTCGTGGTGGGCAACACCGTCATCGTGAAGCCGTCGCCGTCGACCCCGATCATCGCCTACAAGTTCATGGAGCTCGTCGAGGAGGCCGGCTTCCCGCCCGGTGTCATCAACCTGCTCACCGGTGAGGATGCCGATCTGGGTGACGCGCTGGTCGACGACCCGCGAACCCGCTTCATAAACTTCACCGGCTCCCGCGCGACCGGCGAGCGCATCATCGAGCGTGCCAGCAAGGTGCAGCCGCGCCAGAAGTACCTGAAGAAGGTAATGGCCGAGATGGGCGGCAAGGACGCCCTCATCGTCGACGAAACCGCCGATCTCGACGTGGCGGTCGAAGCAGCCGTGGCAGGCGCCTTCGGCTTCCAGGGCCAGAAGTGCAGCGCCATGAGCCGCCTCATCGTCGTCGACGAGGTGTACGACGAGATGGTTGGCCGCTTCGTCGAGGAGACCCGCAAGCTGAGCGTCGGTCCCGCCGAAGAGGACCACAACGTCGCCGCGGTCATCAACGAGAAGCAGTTCAACAAGATCATCGACTACATCCGCAAGGGCAAGGAGGAGGGCGGCAAGGTCCTCCTGGGCGGTTCCGAGGAGGCGGCAGCCGAGGGCGGCTACTACATCGAGCCCACCATCTTCGGCGACGTCGAGCCGAACGCCACGATCGCCCAGGAGGAGATCTTCGGGCCGGTAGTGGCGGTCATCCGTGCGCGCGACTTCGACCACGCCCTGGAGATCGCCAACGATACCGACTACGCCCTCACCGGCGGCCTCATCTCGCGCAGCCGCGAGCGCATCATGCAGGCGACCCGCGACTTCGAGGTGGGCAACCTCTACATCAACCGCAAGATCACCGGCTCCCTGGTGGGCATCCAGCCGTTCGGCGGTACCCGCTTCTCGGGCACCAACTCGAAGGCCGGCGGCCCCGACTACCTGCGCCTGTTCATGGAGGCCAAGACGATAACCGAGCGGTTCTGAGGCACTGAGCCGGCCACAGGGCGCTCCTGCCAATGACCGGGGCCCGTCACATACACAGTGACGGACCCCGGTTTCTCGTCGGGCTGGTGCCCCGTTTAGTCGGGCATGTCGTCGTAGGTGTCCAGCGCGACGAGCGAGTGGGCGTAGGCGCCGCCCGCGCGCATCTCGGCCGCCACCCAGATCGCCTCCATCAGCTCCTCGGCAGTGGCGCCCTTCCTGCGCGCATTCTTAGTATGCGACTGGATGCAGTAGGCGCACTGGGTCACGTGGGCGACCGCGACGGCGATGAGCTCCTTCGTCTTGGAGTCCAGGGCGCCCTCGGCGAACACCGCCTTGTTGAACTCGCGCCAGGCCTTGTAGGTGTCCGGCGCAAGCTTGGCGCGCCGGTTGGCGAGCTCCTGCGTGGCGGCCGGCATGTGCAGCTGGTCTTTCGTGTCCATGTTGTCTCCCTCCAGACCGTGAGCACCTGGCGACCGGATGGCGGGAAGTGGCTGGCGTCGATTGCGCGAAGAACTCAGGATGCTTCGGGCGGCCCCGTCGTCAGCTCGGTCAGGAGCCAAGGCCGCGAACCATCCCCCAGCGTGAAGTAGACGGTGGCGCCGTTGCCCGGTTCGCTGGTTGCCCACGCTTCACCGCGGTGCAGCAGTGCAACCTGCTCAAGTATCGCGAGGCCCACGCCAAGTCTGCTGTCGTCGCTCAGATCCAGTCGCTGGAATGGCTCAAAGATACGGCCAGCATAGCGACTTTCAAAACCCGGCCCGGTATCCCGCACGAAGAAGGCCAGCCCCCTCGCGGTCTCCACCCGGCCCACATCGACCCAGCCCGACTCGCCGGCGTAGCGCACCGAGTTGTCCAGCACCTGCTCGATCGCCAGGCGGTGTCAGGCCGGTGTAATCGAGCCAGCGGCGGTTGAACCAGTGGATGCGGCCCTGGGCATCAGCCAGCCACGCGAACTGCGACATGTTGTCGGCAAGGGCCGCGAACTTCTCGGCATTCTCCTGCAACTCCAGCTGCGTCTCCAGCTCGTGGGTGCGGTCCTGGAGGATCTTGACGTAACCCTCCAGATTGCCCTCCGAGTCGAAGCCGGCGGTCAGCACCCCGTTCGCCCAGAACGTCTGGCGATCTTCAGCCGTGTCTCATTCGCGAAACTCATGTCCTACTTTTGGCACGGTGCGGGCCGCAAGAATATCGCCTCAGCAACTGGCTAGGCCGTACCGGCCGGCCCAGGCACTCAGTGGGCCGCGCCGTGCTCCTCGCGCGGCGTGAGGGTCGTGTCCCGCTCGCCCGCCACATACGGCTCGATGTGCAGGGTGGCAGTGAGGTTCGGCAGGCGCGCGCTGATCCGGTCCTCCAGGCGGGTGGCGATCTCGTGGGCCTCGAGCACGTCCAGGTGCGGATCGACGAAGATGTCGACCTCCACAAAGCGCCTGTAGCCGGAGCTGCGCGTGCGCA
>CALKAI010000005.1 GCA_937983275.1 uncultured Trueperaceae bacterium
AGGATGAGGCGCAGCAGTTCACTGTCGCTCTCCACCGCGGCGTGGTCCCGCTCGTAACGCTGATCGACCACCCGCTGGACGGTCAGGGCGAAACGCTCCAGTCCGGTCACGCCCGCCCCGGTGAGTTCCTCCCAATTGTCGAGGTAGCCGCTGCGCAGTGCGAGCAGCTCGTCCTCCGGCGCCTGTTCCTGGGTAACTGCCATCGAGGCAAGGATAAGGCAGGGGAGGAGAAGACTCAGGAGCGTCCTCCTCAAATGATCGCCTGCAGGTGTTCGACCTCGTGCGCCGTCGGGGAGCCGGTCACGAGAACGGCGTCGAAGCGGACGGGCGGCTGCTCGCGCGGGAACTTGCGCGCCAGGTAGTGGCGGGCGGCCAGCTGGATCCGCTGCAGCTTTCGCCTGTCGATACTCTCGGCCGCACTGCCGTACGCGCTCCCGCGGCGCTGGCGCACCTCAATCATCACCAGCTCGGGCCCGTCCCACATCAGTATGTCGATCTCTCCCCCCGGATAACTCACGTTCTGGCCTTCGACCCGGTAGCCAAGGGACTCGAGGTGGCGCAGCGCGACCTCCTCGGCCCAATGCCTCATCCCCTTATCGGGGCGTTACCGCCAGTTCGGCGGCGTCGGCCCACAACCCTTCGAGGTCGTAGAACTCGCGGGCGTCGGGACTCATGATGTGCGTGACCACGCTGCCGTAATCGAGGAGGATCCAGCGGTTGGAGGGGCCTTCGATCCCCTTGGGCAGGTAGCCTGCCGCCTTCAACTTCTCGCGCACGCTCTCCTCCAGCGCCCTCAGTTGGGGGGTGGACTCGCCGCTGGCCACGATGAAGTAGTCGAGGGTCTCCGACACCCCATGCAGGTCCAGCACCTTGATATCGCGTGCGAGGCGATCGTCGAGCGCGTCGACGATCAGTTGAACTTCCTCCGGTACTCCAGCAGCAGTGTCTGTCAATTCATCTCCAGGGTGTGTTCGGCCAGTAGCGGTTCGTTGGATTCACTCCACATCGCGGCTGCGTCCTGGCCAAGTACGAGCTCGATGTGCGCTTGCCGGCTGTCCACGGCGGGCAGCCGGTCGACCTGCTGTTTGCCGGTGCCCAGCAGCCCGGCGTAGTAGTCGGCGTCGCTCCACGACCTTGCGGTGACCTGCAGCCGGGTAGGCGTCGGGTCCTCGGAGGCGTCGCGCAGGGCAATCTGCTCCTCGGGTACGCCCAGGGCAACCAGGCGGCTGCGGTACACGTCACCCAGCCCCTCCAGCCCCGACCGGTTGGTGATGAGGAACGTGCCCTCGGGCGCGCTGGCGAACTCGCGTGCCTTGCCGCCCACGGTGCTCGCCAGGAAGCTTTCGACCTCGCCGGGGTCGTAGGAGAGCACCCAGGTGCCATCTTCGAGCTGCACTTCGTGCACCGGAAGGGTGGCGGTCTGGCCTATCGTTAGGCCCCCTATGCCCGGCAACACGCGCCTGACCAGCGACGGGCTCACGTTCGTCTCCACGTCCTCGAAGAAGACGTCCATGAGCGCCGGAATGGCACCCACGGCACGCACGTTGAGCTCCTTGACGCGGTCGAGCAGGGCGTAGGCGAGGCGCTTCACGTTGTCGATCCGGTCCACGTCGCCCCGCAGCGTGTTGCGGTAGCGCACG
This sequence comes from uncultured Trueperaceae bacterium, assembly GCA_937983275.1. GTDB lineage: Bacteria > Deinococcota > Deinococci > Deinococcales > Trueperaceae > CALKAI01. The sequence continues at coordinate 1,641 of CALKAI010000005.1, forward strand.
AACTTGGCGGCGTCCTCGCCGGTCAGGTGCCGCGGGCCCTCATCAAAGTCGATGACCAGGCCGGCCGCGGCGTCCTGGTAGCGCATCGGGTAGGGGATGTTGACCTCCACCCCGCCCAGCGCGTCCACGATGTCCTGGAAGATGTCGATGCTGACGATCGCGTAGTAATCGATGGGGACGCCGACTATCTCCTCGACGCTGCGCTTCAGGCCCTCGGGCCCCTGATAGCCGTACATGGCGTTGATGCGGGTTTGCCACTGCGGCAGCCAAAGGTCGCGGGGGATGGCGATGACCGACAGCTCCTGGCCGGCCAGGTTGACGAACAGGATGGTGTCCGTGCGGCGCCCCAGCTGGAAGTCACCCACACGGTCCCGCACACAGTTGCCGCCCACCCAGCGGCAGGGGCTGGCGTAGGTACTGATGTCGTAATCCCGGCCGGCGACCACGAAGCTGGCGTGAAAGTCTTCCCCGCGGGGGTTGACCAGCGCCACCTGCTCCTCGGTCAGCGTCGAACGCTCGACATCGCGCGTGGACCAGAAGCCGGTGAGGCCGGCCACGGCGAGGAGCACGCCCACGAGTTGGACGATGCGAGCCAGGTTAGGAGTTCTGAACAGTTTCATAAACGTCGAGGGTGGCGGGGTGCACGGGCTTGTTCTTCGCCCTCAGGTACTCCACCTTGGACACGACCGCCTTCCTGTAGGCAGCATACAGGTCGCTAAGCGCCATGTTGCGAATCTCTTCATTCACTCCGCGTCCCGGCTCGGAGACATCCGCGACGTAGAGCGCCATGCCTACGCGGTTTCCCGGGTCGACGCCGAAGACGTGCCCCTCGACGGCGTCCAGGACGACGGGATCATCGACGCCCCACTGGGCGGCAAGTGCCCGTGATGCCCGGCCGTGCAGCATGAGGGGGTAGCGCTTCTCGAGCTCCGTGCGCGGCGGCGCCAGCCTGAACAGCTCCTCTTCGCTCAGGTCGCGGGCAGCGTCGTGCAACAGGGCAGAGACAACCGCAGCCCTCTCCTGCTCCTCCGAAAAGCCGTTCGCACGGGCAATCTTCCCGGTGAGCCGGGCCACCCGCTCGATGTGCTCGAAACGCCTGGGGGTGACCATCGCCCGCACCCGGTCCTGCAGCCGGGCCAGCTCCCGCGCGTCGGGCGACCGATTAACCACTCCTGAGCTCTCCTGCAAATCTCTCTCCCGCTACCCTGCCATCACCATCATGATGACCGGCAGGCGACATTACATCACGTGAGTCGGAGCGCGTGAAGAACGCGGGTCACGCACTCCCCTGCATCGCGCAAACCTCAGTCGGCATCCTGCTGCGCCTGCGCCTCTTCATCGAAATACTCGAATACGGCGTCGCCGATGACCACGTCGTCACCTGGTTGCGCTCCCGCCCTGGCGAGCGCCCTGTACACGCCCAGCGACTTGAAGTGGTGCTGGAGATAGGCGACCGCGTCGTGGTTGGTGGGGTCGAAGCGGCTTACCACGCCTTCGACCTCCTCGCCGCTTACCACCCAGCCGTTCCCGCTCATGTCCCGCTCCACCTTCACCGGTCGGGCCTCCACGCGGGTGGGCTGCCGGTCGCCCACCTCCAGGGTCGGCTTGGCCGGCAGCAGCGCGAACAGCGTTTCCCTGAGTTCATCGAGGCCCTGACCGCCCTCGGCGCTGATCGCCACCACCGGCAGCCCGAATTCGGTCAGGTCCGCAACGGCCTCGTCGATCTCGCCGGGCGCCGCCAGATCGATCTTGTTGACGACCACCACCGACGGCAACTCCAGCAGGGAGGGGTCGTACTCCCGCAGCTCGTGGCGCAGCGACTCGAACTGCTGCGCCGGCCCCTCGGCAATATCGAGCACGAACACCAGCAGGCGCGTGCGGGAGATGTGCCGCAGGAACTCCAGGCCCAGCCCCTTGCCCTGGTGGGCATCCTCGATGATCCCCGGAATATCGGCCAGGGCCATGCGCTCGAGGCCCTGCTCGACTATGCCCAGGTTTGGCGAGAGAGTGGTGAACGGATATGAGGCCACCTTGGGGCGCGCGTTCGACAGCGCCGCCAGCAGGCTCGACTTGCCGGCATTGGGGTAGCCGACCAGCCCGGCATCGGCGATGGTGCGCAGTTCGAGGCGCAGGCGACGCTCCTGGCCTGGCGTGCCGTACTCCGCGAAGCGTGGGGCCTGGCGACGGGAGGTGGCGAAGGAGGCGTTTCCTCTGCCCCCAAGGCCGCCCTGGGCGACCAGCACCCGCTGGCCCACCTCCACCAGGTCGGCAACGACCTCACCGGTGTCCAGGTCGGTTGCGGTGGTACCGACCGGGACGGTGATGGTCAGGTCGGCGCCCTTCTCGCCCGCGCGGTTGCGGCCCTCGCCCTGCATGCCCGTCCCGCCCCGGTAGCGGGTGCGGCCCACCAGCCGGTCGAGGGAGGTGACGTCGTCGATCGCTTCGAGGTAGACGCTGCCGCCGTCGCCGCCGTGCCCACCGTCAGGACCGCCCTTGGGCACGTACTTGAGGCGCAGGAAGGACATGCCCCCGTCGCCACCCTTACCGCCCTGTACTGTTATGTCGAGCGTGTCTCTGAACGCCACTCGTTCACCTCATTCACAAAAGTGTCTCTGCACTGCCTTGCCGGTCGGTTCGCGGTTCACAACAAAGCGCGGCCCGTGAAGGCCGCGCTGATGGGTTATTACCGGATTTCGCCGGGGCGCAGCTGCCCCCGGCAGGTCACGGGGACCTTTAGTCGGCTGCCACCTGGCTGCCATCAACGGTATCGATGTTGACGAACCGGCCCGTGCGGCCACGCTTCTGGAAGCGGACCACGCCATCGCGAAGAGCGAAGAGCGTGAAGTCGCGACCCAGGCCAACGTTCTTGCCGGGGTGGAAGCGGGTGCCACGCTGCCGGACGATGATGCTGCCCGCAGGGACCAGCTGGCCGTCGAAAAGCTTTACGCCCAGGCGCTTCGACTCACTGTCGCGCCCGTTCTTGGAACTGCCTACGCCTTTTTTGTGTGCCATTGCCCTCTCCTAGCTCCCGACCTAACCGTCGATACCCGTGATGCGGACTTCGGTGTAAGGCTGGCGGTGGCCAGTCTTGCGCCGGTAGTTGGCTTTCGCCTTGAACTTGTAGATGTGGATCTTGGGACCGCGACCGTGGCCAATGACCTGTGCCTTGACCGTGGCGCCATCGACGACCGGCGTGCCCACCTTAACCGTCTCACCGCCGGTCATGAGCACGGGCAGTTCGACGGTATCGCCGGGGTTGGCCTTGAGGCTCTCGAGCTTCAGGACATCGCCTTCGCTCACACGGTACTGTTTGCCACCCGACTTGATGATTGCGAACATGCTTGCTCCTCCACGAACCGCGTCCCGGTTCGGTTCACACTGAAAGTGCCTGTCCCAATTAACCGAGACGGGCACGCTTAGCCATTCTCAAAGTTGCAGGGGCACCGGAAAAAACCCGACACTGCACCCGCCAGAAAACCAATTATAGGGTAGATGCGGCCTTGCCGCAAGGCGGGAGACGACTTGCCGGCATCCTGCGGACCCGCCGGCCGGCAGGCGCTTCCGCACAGGCGGTAGACTCTCGGGGCGGAGGCAACCCTTGCAACCCATTAATACCACCCAACTCCAGTCCGAACTCGATGCGCGGGAGGCACGCCCGGTCCACCTTCACCTCGAGACCACCACCGGCAGCTACCCGATGATGGGTCCCGAGAAGCGCTCGCGGGTCGTGGCGTTCGTGCGCAACGCGAAGATCGAATACGAGCGTGGCGTAATCACCGGTGAGGGCCCCTACCGCGTGGGCCTGAAGCTCGACGGCGGCTGGGTCTACGCCGACGGCCTCACCCACTGGGTGGTCAACGAGCGGGAAGAGCTGCTGATCGCCGGGCTGGACAAGGATGGGCAGCTGACCGTCGCCCTGCAGTTGAGCGCCAGGCCCTTCCGGGAGGAGTGACCGTGAACCCCACCGACGAGCCCCATACCAGTACTAAGCCGGTTGCCGGCGGCGCTGCCGCAACGAGCTTCAACCCGGCCCAGCAGCGCGCCCTCCTGGTGGTGATGCCGCACCCCGACGACGAGTCGTTCGCCTGTGGCGGGACCATGGCCCTGTGCGCGAAGGCCGGCGCCCCCGTCACCTTCCTGTGCGGCACCTACGGAGACATGGGCAGGCGCATGGGCCTGCCGCCCTTCGCCAACAGGGAGTCGCTGCGCGACATCAGGGAGCGGGAGCTGCGCGAGGCCGCAGGCATCCTTGGCGCCCGCGTCCACTTCATGGGCCTGCGCGACAAGTGCGTGGAGTTCGAGGACCCGCAGCAGCTGGCCGCCAGCATCCGCGAACGGATTGCGGGCACGGCGCCCACCACCCTCATCACCTTCTACCCCGGTTACGGCGTCCACCCCGACCACGATGCGCTGGGGCAGGCCGCCGTGCTGGCCGTACGCGGGATGGCGCGGGAGGAGCGGCCGCGGCTGCTGGCCGTGGCAGTGGGCGAGCCCGCCGCACTCGAGGAGCGGCTGGGCAGCCCGCACCTGGAAACCCACATCGCCTCGGTCAGCGAACTGAAGCTGGAGGCCCTGCGGGCGCACCGCAGCCAGACTGCGCAGATGTTCAGGCAGTGGCAGGAGGGCGACCTGGACCCGCAAATGGAGCAAATGCGCAGGCGCATGGTCGAGGTCGAAGAGTTCTACGAGCTCGACCCCGACCAGCCCACCCCGCTGGAGAGGGCAGCGGCCTAGCCGACCGCCTCCACGCTGGCCTGCGCGAGCGCCTGCTCGATGTCGCTCAGCAGGTCTTCGGGGTCCTCGATTCCGATGGAGAGTCTCACGAGGCCGGGCGTGACGCCGTGCTGCGCCAGCAGCGGCTCGGGCAGGAGCTGGTGGGTCGTGGACGCCGGGTGGCAGGCGAGGGAGGCGACGTCGCCCAGCGATACCGCCTGCGTGAACAGCTGCAGGCTGTCGAGGAAGCGGCCGGCCGCCTCCTGGCCGCCCGCCAGCTCGATGGACAGCATCCCGCCGAAGCCGTTCATTTGCCGCCTGGCTACCTCGTGTCCGGGGTGCCCCTCCAGGCCGGGGTAGTGGACGGCCTCCAGCCCCGGGTGACCCTCCAGCACCCGGGCGATCCGGATGGCGTTCTCGTTGTGCCGCTCCATGCGCAGCGGCAGGGTCTTGAGCCCGCGCAGGAAGAGGAAGCTTTCCAGCGGTCCCAGGGCGCCGCCCAGGTGCCGCAGGCCCTCCAGGCGCACGTCCTGCATCAGCTGGGCCGAGCCGACGAGCACCCCACCCAGCGCATCACCATGCCCGCCAAGGTACTTCGTGGCCGAGTGGAGCACGACGTCGATCCCGAACTCCAGTGGCCGCGTGATGTAGGGCGTAGAGAAGGTGTTGTCGACGATCGTCATTACGCCGTGCTGCCGCGCCAGCCCGGCGATCTTCTCCAGATCGCGGATGGCGAGCGTCGGGTTGGTGGGCGTCTCCAGGTAGAGGAGCCTGGGCTTGCGTCCCAGCGCTTCGGGCAGCTCCTCCTCGGTCACGGTGGTGACCTTCACGCCCAGCCGCTGCATGACGTCCAGGTAGAGCCCCTCGGTCCCGCCGTAGAGCGGGCCAAGGAGCAGAGCCTCATCCCCCGGCTCGAGCAGCGTCATGCTCAGTGAGCTGATGGCGGCCATGCCGCTCGCGAAGGCCAGGGCATCCTCGCCGCTCTCGAGGCTGGCCATCGCCTCCTCGAAAGCCCGCGTGGTGGGGTTGCCCAGGCGGCTGTAGATGTAGCCCTGCTCCTCACCGGCAAACAGGCGGGCACCCCGCTCGAAGGAGCCGTACGCGAACGTCGACGTCTGGTAGATGGGTGTCGCATGCGCGCCGGTAGCGGCATCGGGCGTTCCGGCCTGAACTGCTCTGGTGCTGAACTTCCTCTTGTCTGTGCTGCTGGCCATGGTCCACTCCTGTGTAAACTCCCTGCGGCCGCGCACCGGCCCTGTCCGGGACCGGCAGCAGGCGCAAAAAAGGGAACGGTACTCTGTGAGCTTCCGTTCCCTATTGTCTCACAGGAGTGAGGCGGTTAGAACCCGGCCTGACTGGCGCTGCGGATCGCCACCTGATCGCCCTGCAGGCGAGCCTCGAAGCTGGCCACCGGCGAGGTGGCGGGACCATGTACAACGCGGCCGTCCCGCATATCGAAGACCGAATCGTGCCAGGGGCATTGGACCTTGCAGTCGCGGATCTCCCCCTCCTCCAGCGGCCCGCCCGCGTGCGAGCACACCGATCCGATCGCGAACACCCGGTGTCCCTCGCGGTAGAGCAGGACCCCCTTGCCGTCCAGCTCCACGCGCTTGCGGCCGCCATCGGGCAGCTCGTCCAGCGGCAGCACAGGCGTCCACTGGTCGACGTCATCGAACCGTTCGGCGTGATCCACCCCGACCCGCTCCCGGTAGCTGAGGTGCCCGCCAATCCAGGCAGAGAAAAGATTCGTCCCCAACGCCGCCAGCCCCAAAGCAACTCCGCTGCCACGCCTGCCGCGGCGGCGCTGCACCAGCGACAGGCCGTAGAGGCCCAGGGCTGCGCCGTTGAGCAGCCCGTGGAGGCCGGCACTCCTGACCGAGCCCCGGTCGATGGCCGAGAAGTCCGCCACCCCCGCAAGGGCGGTGGGAACGGCGCTGGCCATCCCCAGTGCCGTGAGCTGGTCCCCGACGCGCTGGGTGTTCCGGTCGCCCGTGACCGTTCCGGCGACGTCGAACAGGGCGCCGTAGGTGAAGGCGCCGATGGTGAGGTCCGTCAGCACGGGGTGCAGCGGGTGGCCCAGCCAGGTACCGTGCAGGAGATCGGCCATGCGGCGGGTCGGTTTGCCGCCCTTCAGCACCCCGGAGTGGACGGCGCGGGAGACACTGAGGCTGCCCTCCTCCAGCCGGTCCCCGACCTGTCGGCGTTCCCTGCGGCCCACTCGTGCACTCTTGTTCACAACGTTTCGAACGGCCATTTGTCCCCTCCCAAGCCAAGGATAGGGCCTGCACGCCCGCGGAAAAGTGGCCGGTAGCGCTACTGCTGCGGCAGGTGAGCCCTGCTCAGCCGGTACTTTCCTGCACCGGATGCTGGGTGCCCTCCGGCGCCAGCGTGAAGTACACTGTCGCGCCCTTGCCCACCTCGCCCTTCGCCCAGATGCGGCCGTTGTGCTTGCGGACGATCCGGTAGGCGAGCGCCAGCCCGATACCGGTGGAGCGGGTCCTCGTACCCGAGTGCAGCGTCTTGAAGGGCAGGAACAGCTGGTCGTAGTAGCGCATGTCGAAGCCCACGCCGTTATCGCGCACGTAGAACACGCGCTCGCCCTCCTCGTCCAGACTGCCCACCTCTATGCAGGCATCCGGAACCCCCTCGGTGAAGGTCCAGGCGTTGGCGATGAGCTGCTCGAGCAGCGAGTCGAGGAGCAGGGTGTCCCCGCTCACCACCAGGTCCCCGGAAAGCTGCAGGGTGACCTCGCGCCCGGCATCCTGCGCCTGGAACTCCTCGAAGTGCTGCCGGGCGAGGTCACCCAGGTCGAGGTCCCGCAGTCGCAGCTGAACCAGCGTGACCTGCGTCAGCAGGTTGATCTTGTCGAGCAGCTCGCTCACCCGCCCGGCACCGGCGCGGATGCGGTTGATGTAACCCATTGCCTCCTCGTCGAGGACTTCGCCATACTCCTCTGAGAGCACCTGGGCAAAGCCGTCTATCCCCCGCAACGGCGTGCGCAGATCGTGAGCGGTCGCCTCGGTCACCGAGCGGATCTCGGCTATCGCCTCCTCCAGCAGCCTGGTGCGCTGCTCGACCCGGGCCTCCAGTTCATGATTGAGATCCTGGACCTCGAGGGCGAGGCGCATGTTGTCCTGGGCGAGTTCCTCTGCCTCCTTGCGGGCCGCGCGTTCATCGGCAAGCAGGCGCTCACGCTCCTTCTCGATCTTCTCCCGGTGGCCAATCTCCTCCTCGAGAGTAGCCACCACGTTGGCCAGCTCGCGCTCACGCCCCAGCGCGCGCGAGTGCGCCAGCCGGACCTCGACGCCAAGCCGGTCGAGGAAGTACCCCACCAGGAGCATGACCAGCGCAAAGATGAGCAGGCTTATGCCGACATCGGTGTTCCCCGACAGTACGCCCACCCAGGGCACGCCGGCCCTTTGGGCGAGAAAGGTGCCGCCGACCAGCAGGATGCTTACCAGACCGGTGATCACGAGCCCGCGCCGCCCCACCAACAGGGCCGAGAACACCAGCGGCAGCGAGTAAGCAAACAGGTACGAGTAAGGCGGGTCGACGACACCCGCCCTGACGGTGATGAAGCCCAGGATCACGAACCCGCCCGAAACCACGGCAATGACCGCCTGGTTCAGGTTCCCGGTCGACAGGCGCTGGACGGCGACACTGACTAGCGCGATCACCATGAGGAAGAGCACGCCGGCGATGCTCACCAGGCCACTGAGCCCCCGCGGCACGAGGACTCCGGAAACGAAAGCCACAGCAAGTATGCCCAGGAGCACCCGCATCATGTTGCGCACGATCTGGATGTGCCGCTCCTCGAGAGTGTTCGGTCCCTCCCGAACACGGGTGCTATCCCGTCCCTGTGGCATGACCTCTCCCTGTTTCAGTGAATAGTGGGCATTATTCTATAGCCTTTTGG
>CALKAI010000006.1 GCA_937983275.1 uncultured Trueperaceae bacterium
CTGGTGCCGGCCTGCCAGCGGCATTAAAGGCGTTTCGCAAAGGCCTCGAGCCCCATATAGACCTGTATGTGCAGGTTTGGGATGCGCGGCCCAGCAGCGGAGAGCACCATTCAAAATCGCCATATTCGGAATCCCGAATCGGATTCAGGATTCCGAATTTGACCGAAAGAGAGTGCTCACTCCCTCGGCTAGGGCCTGACCAACACCTTCCCGAACTGCTCCTGCGAGGCGAGGCGCCGAAACGCCGAATGAACGTTGCCCAGGGAATAAACCTCGTCGACGACAGGGGTAACGGCCCCGTCGATTATTAGCCCCATCACCTGCCTGAACTCGCGCAAGTTCCCGCAGGGCGCTCCTAGTATTTGCCGGTGGTTCTGGTAGATCTCGCGGATGCTTATCTCCGGGACGTCGCCGCTGGTCGCTCCGCAAATGACGAGCTTGCCGCCCTTCCTGAGGCTGCGGATGCTCTGCCTCCAGGTCCTGGCGCCCACCGAGTCGACGACGATGTCCACGCCGGTGCCGCCGGTCTGCTGGGCCACCCACTCGTCGAAAGGTCGCTCGTAACCGGCGAGGACGGAACTGAAGCCAAGCTCCTTCGCCCGTTCGGCTTTTGCAGGATCTCGGGTCGTTCCGAACAGCTGCGCTCCGAAGCGGTGGGCGAGCGTCGCCGCTGCGGTTGCGACACCTGAGCCGACGCCCACGATCAGGACCTTCTGACCCGGCTGTAACCCTCCCTGAGTGAAGAGCATGCGCCAGGCCGTGGTGTAGGTGGCCGGGGCGGCCGCGACCCTCTCGAGGTGCGAGGAGTCAGGCAGCGCCAGCAGGTTACGGGCCGGCACGACTACGTACTCGGCGAGACCGCCATCCATCTCCTCGCCAATGATCTGGTAGTGGTCGCACATCGTCTCCTCGCCCTGCCGGCAGTACTCGCACTCGCTGCAGAAGACGCCGGGGTAGATGACTACCGGTTGACCGAATTCCCATCCTTGCGCGCGGGCTTCGTCACCGACCGCGTCGATCGTGCCGGAGAAGTCCACACCCGGTATCACGGGCAGCCGCTTCTCGCGCAGGCCGGGGCCGCTCAGGCCGCGCAGGAGCGAGAGGTCGGCCCGGTTGAGCGCGCAGGCGTATACCTTTACCCGCACCTCGTCGGGCCCAGGCTCCGGGACCTTCACCTGCTGCAGTTGCAGCCCATCCAGGTCGCCGTGCCTGGTAATGACGGCGGCGTTCATTTCCACGCGAAGTCACCCGCTTTCGGAGAAACGAGCGTGAGCGAGGATGCGGGATTCTGAAAGATTATTGACGGCAACATCCACAGAGTTTACATTGCGAGAACTTGTCGCAATGCGAAACAAAAGCTGCGACCAAACGAGGAGGAGCAATATGATCGCCCCCATCTCCGAGCAGGAACGAATCGAACGCAGCAAGAGGGCTTTCGAGTTTGTAAACGAGGATGTCGATGCGCTGGTACTCTTCGACGACCAGTACGTCCAGTACTACTCCGGTTTCATCTTCTCGCAAACGGAACGACCGATAGGACTGATCATCTGGCGCGACGGGACGCGCACCCTCTTCGTGCCCCGCCTCGAACGGGAGCACGCCCAAGAGACCACCGGCGTGGAGGAGGTCTTCGACTACCCGGAGTACCCTGGTAAGAAGCACCCCATGCTCATCCTCGTCGAGAAGCTCAGAGCAGGCGGAGCACACCGCATAGGCGTCGACCACGACGGCTACCCGCTGGTGGCCGGCTACATCCCCTTCCCGCTGAGCCCCGAAATCGAGATCAGGTTCGTCTCACCGGGTCTCGACCGGCAGATGTCGCTGAAGAGCGAAGGCGAACTCGCCCTGATACGTGAGAGCGTCCGCTGGGGCGCAGAGGCCCACCGGCTCCTGCAGGAATACACGGCGCCGGGACGCACGGAGAACGAGGTCGTGGGCCAGGCATGCAGCGAGGCGACGGCTCAGCTCGAGCTGCACATGGGCGAGGGGTACCGCAAGATGAACCGCTGGATCCCGGGCGCCCTGGCCATCTACCGCGGGCAAATCGGAGCCAACAGCGCCCTGCCGCACGCGCTCGCCAACAACGCCAGGTTCAAGGAGGGTGACACCCTGGTAACGGGCGCGGGCGCCGACATCTGGGGTTACCTAAGCGAGCTCGAGCGCACCATGTTCATAGGCGAGCCCAGCGCCGAGCAGCGGCGCTACTTCGGGCACATGATGAACCTGCAGGAGATCGCGTTCGAGGCGATGAAGCCGGGCGTGGCCTGCTCAGTCGTGGACAAGAAGGTGCGGGCCTACTACGAGCGGGAGAACCTGTGGGACGGCTGGCGCCACCACGTGGGCCACAGCCTGGGCCAGCGCATCCACGAGAGCCCCTTCCTCGACATCGGCGACGACCGGCCCCTCGAACCGACGATGGTGTTCAGCATCGAGCCGGGGATCTACGTTCCGGGTCTGGGCGGCTTCCGCCACTCCGACACGGTGGTGGTCACGGATGACGGGATCGAGATTCTCACCCAGTACCCGCGGGAGATCGAAGACCTCATCATTCCTGTGAGTTGAGGGGGCTATTGATGGGCGGAGGCTGAATTCTCCGCCCCTTGGAACTACGCGTCGACGCCGTGGCGGCGCAGGAAGTCACGCACGGTGGCGATGAACTTCTCGTTCTCCTCGAGCTGCGGCGAGTGGCCGGAGTTCTCGAAGATGACAAGCTCCGAGTTGGGGATGCCTGCCGCGATCTCCTCAGACGATTCGACGGGGGTGATCCAGTCGTGCCTGCCCACGACGACGAGGGTGGGCACCTGGATCTCGTGCAGCCGGCCGGTCAGGTCGAAGTTCGGGATGTTCTGCGAAAAGGCGTAGTTGTGCGTGTCTACGTGGAAGCTGGCCGAGGCGATGCGGGCCGCGATCTTCTCCGGCGTCGTGTTGGCGTCGTAGAGCGGCGCGATCGTCGCCCAGGCCTCCTTCATCGCCTCGTTGCTCTCCACCCGGCCCTCGAAGAGGGTGTCGAGCAGCTCCTCGGTGATGTCCGGGTAGTCGGCGGCCCTGGCGAGCGCGTTTTTGCGGGAAAGTCCCTCGAACTTGCGTGAAGCGCTGGTATCGCGCAGGATCAGATGCGTCACCCGCTCCGGGTGGGCCAGCACGTACTCCAGGGCGACATAGCCGCCGTAGGAGCCGCCCGTCAGGATCATCCGCTCGTCACCGAAATGAGCGCGCAGGCCGTCGAGGTCGGCCACCCACTGCTCGTGGGTATAGGGCGGGACCTTGTCCGATTCGCCGGAGCCACGCGCGTCGAAGGTGACGACACGGAAGGTATCGGCGAGAGGCCCGAAGGCCTTCTTGGGGGTGGCGTGGTTACCGAGGCCGGGCGCGCCGTGGTGGGCGTAGATGGGCAGAGAATTCTGCTCCCCCTGCACATCCACCCGCAGCCTGATTCCGTTTACTTCTGCGAACATGCTGATCCTCCGGGAATGTTGTTAGTCGTTGGCCTGCCGCCAGAGCAGGCGGTCGAGGTCTGCGTTCGATTGGCCGGCCTGGTAGTGAAGAAGTGCCACCAGCAGCGTGCAGCCCGCTACCAGCCCCGCGGCGCTCAGGTAGCTGGCGGTACTCAGGTGGTAGGGGTGGCGGTCGAACAGGTCGTAGGCGTGGGCGGGAGTCCGGGGTGGTAGGGTGGCGGTTTCCTGTGCCCTGTCCAGGAACTCATGGACCCTGGTGACCAGCTGCAGGAGGCCCATCGCCCCGAAGTCCTGACCGCTCCTGGGTTCGTCGTCGAGCCAGGGCAGCGAGTCTTCAGTCAGGTGCGGAGCGAGTGCAACGAGCGAGTTAGCCGCGGTTTCCGCCGCGGCAGCCGCTGCCTGAGCATCCCGCTGCCATATCCGGGCCCCGCTCAGGCCGTGGAATGATGGCGCGTGGGCGGGCTCTAGCCAGCGCTCGGGTACCTCGTAGGCGAGGCGGTTGAAGCGCGCGGCCGCGAACGACAGGGCGGCAGCGGCGGCGCGGGCGAGCCGTTCCGGGGTGTCCTGCGGCATCGACGCCTGTACGGCCCAGTCGGGTGACGAGGCTGCACGACGTGGAGTTATGCTCGCCAGCGCGTTGATAAGCAGCTGCGCCGGGTCGCCCCAGCCGAGGCCTATGGGACCCAGGCCGAACTCGGGGTGGGAGCCGAAGAGGATGACTGTGCCGGACCCATGACGCGCCACCAGGCCAGTCGCTGCGCCGGCAGCGATGCAGGCGTCGAGGACGAGAGCACCCGATCCGGGTGAACCGTTCGGCAGGAAGCCTTCGGCGGGAGTGAAGGCTTCAGTGGCGCTCTCCGGCCAGGCGAACGCCTCCAGCGACTCGCCCGCGCCCGTCACGTCGAAGAGCGGGCCGTTGTAGTGCACGATGTCGATCGTCTCGGGCAGGCCCGCGTTGAAGGGGTGGCCGGGCTCGAGCCTCACGCGGATGGTTCCGACGCCCGGCGAGGCGAGACCGCCCAGTGTGGCGCCTCCGCTGTTGGCGAGGCGGGCGTCCACCATCGTCATGCAGCTGGCAAGCGGGTTCGCGCTGCTGGCCTCGCCGTCCAGGCCAAGCGGCAGGACCGAGCCGGCGCAGGAGCCTACGTAGGTTCCGCCCGCCTGGACCCAGCTGCGGATGGCGCTGGCACCCCTTTTGCCCAGCGGCTCCAGCATGCCGGCGGTGGCGGTGGCCCCGCCGCCGGGGACGACCAGGACGTCAAGCGAGTCGAGCATGCCGG
>CALKAI010000007.1 GCA_937983275.1 uncultured Trueperaceae bacterium
AATCCGGTTCGCATCAGTGGCCGGTTCACGTCAGTTGCTGGCGGCCGGCTCCAGCTGCTGGTCGCGAATCTGTGCGGCGGCGCGGGTGAGTGCGTCGTCGACCGACTGGTTGCCCAGCAGCACCGACTGGATCATGTCGTTGATGATCTGCTCGAACGGTTCCCAGGCGAGGGGCTGAGCCTCCGGGAAGCCCACGTCGACCATCTCCACGAACGGCTGCCAGAAGGGGGTCTGGAACTCTTCGAGGTCGCTCTGCCCCTCGAGCATGGGGGTGAGGCCCGCGGCCAGGATGCGCTCCGTGTGCACGTCGAAGGAGGTCATGAAGTCGATGAACTGGTAGGCGGCCTCCTTGTTCTCGGAGCTGGTCGAGATCGCGACCGAGTCGGCACCCAGCACGCCCCCACAGCGCGCGTCGCAGGGCAGCACGGCGACAGCGTAGGGGTACTGCTCGTTGTCCGGTTCGATGCCCATGATCGTACGCGCCCAGGGCCCGTTGATGTGCATGGCGATGCGGCCCTCACCGAAGAGGGTGGGCAGCTCCTCGCGGTTGAACTCGATCGGGTTCGGGGTCACCTCGTGCTCGAGGTAGAGGTCGGCGTAGAACTGCAGCGCCCGGTGCGCCTCCTCGGTCTCGAGGCTCACCCGGCCGTCCTCATCGAAGAAGCTGCCGCCGGCCTGGTGCAGGAACGCCTGGAACTGCTGCACGGTGCCCACGTGCGCGGCGCCGGGGATGCCGATGCCGTACGCGTCGGTCTGGGCCGTTATCCTCTGCGCCTCGGAGAGCAGCTCCTCCCAGGTGGTGGGGGCCCGGTCCATCAGATCCGTCCGGTAGTACAGCACCTTGGTGGAGAAGGCGATGGGCAGAGCATACAGATTGCCCTGGAAGCGGTGCCCGTCGAGCAGGGCTTCGGGGAACATATCCAGCTTTTCGCTGCTCACATACTCTTCCATGGGGACGATCCCGCCCAGGGCGCTGAAGGCGGGGATCCAGCGGGAGCCGATATAGATGACGTCGGCGCTGTTGTTGGCGAGCATGTCGGTGGTGATCTTCTGATAGGCGTCGTTCCAGCCGACACTCTCGAGCTCGACCCGGATGTCGGGGTACTGCGCTTCGAACTGCTCGATCATCGCCTCGACGGGCGCCCGCAGGTTGGGCTGGTCGACGCCGGGTTGCAGGTAGCGGATGACGGTTTGCGCGCTGGCCGCCGCGCCAAGCATGAACAGCAAGCTTAAAGCCAGGGTCAAGGTTCGTTTCATTCCTGCTCCTTTCCCACGTTGTGGGCTGTGTTGGGCTGCGCTTCGCTTCAGGTCGGGCCAGGGCTCATGCCCAGGAGTGACTCACCAGCCGCATCACCTCGCCTCCTGCGCATCAGCAGCCGTGGTGGCTGCGCTCGCCGGCAGCAACGCCGTAGGGGACTGAGCGAACCCGCGCTCAAGCACTGGCGGCGAGCGCGGAGGGAAAGGCTCTTATCAGGGCGCCGCTCTCCCGCTCTGGGGAGCTGCCTTGCGCCCGAAGCAGAGGGGCTTAGCCCACAACTGCTTGCTACACGAAAAGTATGTGGTCACACAGTAGACGAGGAGGGGGTCAAGCGTCAAGCTTGACCCCCTCCTCGCTCACGGGTCTCCCGGCCCGTCGCAGGGTAGGCGGCGGGCTAGTCGGGGAGGCACTCCCCGGCCCTGATCCTCAGGGGGAGCACGTTCTCCCGGAAGGGCAAGGGGCAGGTCGCATGCGGCGTGTAGAAGCAGGGCGGGTGGTAGGCGCGGTTGAAGTCGACCGTGACCCGGCCCTCCTCGTCGGGCGCCTTCACGCTCAGGAAGCGCGCCGCGCCATACGTCTCGGAGCCGGCGGTCTCGTCGCGGAAGACCACGAAGAAGTTGTCACCCGACGTCGTGGGCAGCAGCCGGTACTCCTCGTCGCCGATCGTGAAGACGAGCTCGCCCGGAACGGGCACGTCGCGCACCTGGCCCACGATGTTCGTCATGGGCATTTGTCGCGGCTCGGAGTAGGGGTGGTATTCACCCTGGAGGCGCCACTTTTCGTTGATCGGGTACCAGGCGGCTCCCCTGAAGTTACGGCGCAGCTCGCTGTCCAGATCGAAGGTGCGCACTGCGAAGCGGTCGAGGCGCTGTATTGCAACGAAGGAGCAGCGGCCGTAGGTCACCCGTTGCGAGTTGCCGCTACCGTCAAGCTCGAGCGGACCCGCGTGTCCGGCCAGTTCGGGGTGGGCGGCAAGCGCCTCGTCGCTGGGCTCGAAGCTGAGCTGGTCGCCCTCGAGAGTGACCGTTCCCGGCGATGCGTTCAGGCCGGAGCAGTCCGTTGCCGGCAGTACGTTATCGCCCTCCTCGAGCCAGTGGAGGCCGGTGATGGAGAGCCAGGAGTTCTGGGCCTGAAGGTTGCGCTCGTAGGCCGCACGCCAACTTTTGATTTCGTTTTCGTAACTCATTCGCGGGGGTCCAATGCATCGCGCAGGCCGTCACCAAGGAGATTGAAGCCCAGCACGGTCAGTGAGATTGCGAGGCCGGGGAAGACCAGCAGCCAGGTCGCGTCGGGCAGGTAGCGGCGACCGCGGGCGAGCATTTCGCCCCAGTCGCTCGTGGGCGGTTGCACGCCCAGGCCCAGGAAGGAGAGGCCCGACATTGCGAGGATGGCGAAGCCGATCCCCAGCGTTGCCTGTACTGTAAGCGGCCCGAT
>CALKAI010000008.1 GCA_937983275.1 uncultured Trueperaceae bacterium
TGGCAGCTTCCGGATGACCTCAAGCCGAAGGAGTACGTCTTGCAGGCCCGGGCGCTGGACAGTTTAGGGCGTGCAAAGTTCGACTTTGCATCTGTTAGCGTACTGGACGACATCACAATCAATATGTTTGTGGATGAGGGTGCGGTTTTCTTTGCCGGGGACACGTTCGACGTTTCCGCCCAGAGTGACGCCGGTGGAACTGTCGAGGTGACGGTGCACTGGCTGTCGGTTGATGCTCCGAAGAGGCCCGACAGCGCGCTTGTCGAAGCGCCCACCCCGTTGGAGTTCACCGGTTCTGCCTTGCAGAAAGGCGAGCCCAAGCCGGCAATAGTGCCGCACGGCCTCAAGCCAGGTGCGTATCGAATACTTGTTATTGCGAACCGGTATATCAGTGGCAATCTAGCGCGAAGTGCTCAGAAAGACATTTCGGTTCAGATAGACACCGACGACGCGCCCACACTGGAGATCAGTGCTGAAAATAATGATGTGGTTATGCCTGGTGACGTCATCAAAGTGTTCACCGGTACGAGTTCTAACGGGGGCACGCTGACTGTCTGGCGCGGGGAAAGGCTAGTTGAGCAAACAGAAGTTGCCGGCGGGAACGCACAGGTGGAGGTGGTGCTTCCCGAAGATCTGGCGCCAGGTGAGCATCGCCTGACCTTTGCCCTCAAAGACGTTAATGAAGAAGAGCAAAGCAAGGAGCTGACTGTTAGCGTGCTCGGCGCTGGCCCGACGATCAACTTCGACTTCGAAGAGGGCGCTGGCTTCGACTGGGGTGAAAGAGTCCCGTTCGTCGTCGAGGACGATCACTTCAACCTCGAGAGTGTGGAGGTTCGCCTGAGCGGCCAGTCGTTGGCAAGTAACTTCGTGCCTGGCAGCCTCAGCAGCTTCGTCGACGTGTACATACCGGAACACCTGCCAGAAGGTACTTACCCGCTAGTTGTAGAGGCCCGGAACGACCAAGGCCAGTCTGTGTCGAGGCAGGTGCGAATCGCCGTCCCAGGTGCCGATTACGCGACACCCGTCATCGACTGGCTCACTCCGGGCGTTGGCTCGCAAGTGGTAGGCATTGTAGAAGCCACCTTCACCGTCCGGTCGCACGTCGGTATCCAGAATGTGGATGTGCGCCTGAAGGACGGTTCCGGGGACTCCGAGCTGCTCACCTTCGTTCACGACCATGGCGACGGGCGCTACACTGCCAGGTTCGACGGCATAAAGCGGGCAGCGGGCGAGTACATCCTCGAAGTAGAGGCAACCGACGAGAACCAAATGGCCTCAAGGAAACAGCGGACTCTGCAGCTCGCGCCGGCCTTCGAGCTCGCCTCACCGGCCCTTCGCGATCCCATCGGCCCCGGTAACGAAAAGGCAAATGTCGTGATCAGTGTCTTCCAGAATGGAACGACTCATGTGGAGGGCGATCTGGAAATCACGAGCGCCGCCGTGTACGTCGGTGAAGACCGCCTTGACACGATTGACATCAACAGGGACGCCACCGACAACGAGCTGATCAGCTACACCTGGAACTCCGCAGCCTCCCGCTGGAGTGCGGCCGGCGAACTGATTCACGACAGCAGCTCGCCTGGCGAAAGGGCCATCTCAGTTTGGCTGGCCTACAAGTACACGGACGTGCACGGGAATGAACTGATCGGCTCGGTGTTCACGCCCAGTGTCATCGTCGACTTCCTGCCATAGACGCGACCGAGCGATCGTTGGTCCTGGCCCCGCGCCAGGACCAACCCCTCCGCAACGTATACTCGAAATTGTGTTTGACCTGATACGCGATGACCTTCGCCTCTTCGAGGAGCGGCTCGCAACCGAGCTGGAGAGCAGGGTCGATTTCATTCAGGCGATCGTCGACGACCTTGTCGGCGCAGGCGGGAAAAGGCTGCGGCCCACGCTCGCCTTCCTGACCACACAAATGCTGAATGCCAGGCCCGAGGTCGGGCAACAGGTCGCACTCACGGTCGAGCTGCTCCACTCGGCCTCCCTGCTGCACGACGACATCATCGACGATGCGGAAACCCGCCGCGGCAAGGAAACCGCCGTACGCCGCTACGGCGGCGTCGTTAGCGTGATGTCCGGTGATTACATGCTTGCGCGGGTACTCCGGCTCCTCGCGCAGATCAACAACCCCGAATTCACGCTGCTCGTATCCGAAACGGCCGCAAAGGTGTGCGAAGGCGAGGTCCTCCAGCATGAGACCGCCGCACTCGCCAACTACGGCCTCGAGAAGTATGGCTACATCATCGAAGGCAAGACCGCCGAGCTGATATCGGCCTCGGTCGAAGGCGTCGGCGTGCTCGCCAACGCGCCCGAGCGGGAACGGCAGGCGTTACGCACCTTCGGCATCCACTACGGCCGCGCGTTCCAGATGCAGGACGACTACCTCGACCTCATAGGCGACGAGAACGACCTGGGCAAGCCAACAGGCACAGACCTCCGCGAAGGCAAGGCCACCCTCCCCGTACTCCTGCTGCTCGAGCGGGGCGTCGACGAGGTCCGGCAAATTCTCGCCCGCCGGGCGAGCGCGCCGGGTGACGTAGAACGGGTCAGCGACCTCGTCCGCATCCACGGAGTCGAGGAGGAGGCCGTGCGCCGCATTGACGAGGAATCCCGCCGGGCCGTCCAGGCCCTGGAGATCTTCCCGAGGAGCCCCTCACGCGACGCGCTAGTCAGGCTGGCCACCATCGAGGCGGCCCGGGTCGCCTGAAGACCGGATCCGACTGCGCAGCTAGTTGCTGACCTCCTCGGCCACCCACCCCAGATAGGCCGCATCACCGCCGACAACATCGAGGGCAACGACACAGGGAACGTCGTAAGGGTGCAGCTCGTTCACGCGCCGCGTCAGCTCCTCGAGGCGGTCGGCGGTTGTCTTGACGAAGGTGACTGTCTCTGCCTCATCCACCACCTCGCCCTGCCAACGGTAGAGCGAGCGGCCGCCCAGGATGTTGGCGCAGGCGATCAGGTTCTCGCGCAGCAGCTCCGAAGCGACCGCGGCAGCCGTCTCTTCATCCGGGAACGTCAGGTAAACCGAGCGGACATTGCTGTGTGCCATACCCCATTGATAACCCCCAACGGCGGCAAATCCGTGCTGTTTGACGAAAAGGGGCCCAAGGGCACGCTACACTTGACAACAATGAATGGACTGGACAGGGAAAGCATCTTCGATTTCTTCCGCCAGCACCCCCAGCGACCCTGGCATGTGCAAGACATACAGAAGCGCCTGAACATCGACGACCGTGCGGCGCTCAACAGGCTACTCGGGGAGCTGACGGAGGAAGGGCGGCTAATCCGGACCAGGCGCCGCACCTATGGCCTGCCACAGGAGATGAACCTTTTCCTGGGCCGCCTCCAGGTGACCTCCGGCGGTTACGGATTCGTGATTTCGGACGATGAGGGCGAGAAGGACCTCTTCATCCCCGGTGACAAGTTGAACGGCGCCTGGGACGGCGACCGGGTCGTAGCCCGGCCCAACACCAGCGAGGACAACGACGGCAGGATATCCGGTGAGATCCTGCGCATCATCGAGCGGAAGAACAACCACCTCGTGGGCACCCTCGAGTACTCGCGCGGCTACGCGATACTGCGGCCCGACTCGCACCGCATCAAGGAGCGCATCCTCCTGACACCCGACTCGGTCGGCAAGCTCGAGGGCGGGTCCCGCATCGTCGTCCGCATGATCTGGCCCGAGGAGTCCGGCGAGGGCGATCCCTTCGGGGAGGTCGAGGAGTACCTGGGGGCCGAGGACAGCCCGGAGGTCGAAACCCGCGCCGTAATCGTCAAGTACGGACTCAAGGACGAGTTCGATCCTAAGACGCTGGCCGAGGCAGCGGCGGTACCGCTGACCATCACCGGCGAGATGATGGCCGGCCGCACCGACTACCGGCAGGTGAACACCTTCACCATCGACGGCGAGGACGCCAAGGACTTCGACGACGCCATCTCCATCGAACGGCTCGACAAGGGTGCCACCGGCAAGATCCGGGTCGGCGTCCACATCGCCGACGTAAGCTACTACGTGGCCGAGGGAACCAGTCTCGACGACGAAGCCCTCGAACGCGCCACCAGCGTCTACCTGCCCGGCCAGGTGCTGCCGATGCTGCCCGAGGAGCTCTCCAACGGCATCTGCTCGCTCATCGAGGGGGAATCGCGGCTGGCCCTGTCGGTCTTCATCGACATGACGCGCGAAGGCAAGGTGTCGGGAGTCCGCTTCAAGGAGACGGTTGTACGCAGCGATGCGCGGCTCACCTACGAGCAGGTGCAGGAGTTCGTCGATGGCGGGCGGCTGCCGGTCGGCAAGCGGAAGCTGGAACGCGACATCAAGCTGCTGGTGGGGGTTACCCAGAAGCTCCGCGAGGAGCGGCTGGGCGCGGGCGCGCTCGACTTCCAGTTCACCGAGGCGAAGGTCGACGTTGACGAGGACGGTGAGCTGGTGCTCACGCCCATCCGGCCCAACCAGGCCCGCCAGCTCATCGAGGAGCTCATGCTGCTCGCCAACCGGCTGGTCGCCAAGGAGCTCGACAGCAAGGACATCCCGGCGCTCTACCGGGTGCACGAGGATCCGTCTGACGAAAAGATCGATGCGCTCCAGAAGGCGCTCGCCAAGCTGGGCTACACGCTCGACCTCACGAAGACCGAGCCGGGCGACCTCCAGGAGATCCTGCGCCAGGCGTCGGGCAAGCCCGAAGCCCAGCTGGTGAGCACACTGCTGCTGCGCTCGCTGAAGCAGGCGCGCTACTCGGCCGACAACCTGGGCCACTTCGGGCTCGCCTTCGAGAACTACCTGCACTTCACGTCGCCCATTCGCCGCTACCCGGACCTGGTCGTGCACCGGGTCGTAAGGGCGCTGCTGCAGCATCGGCTCTCGCCCACCCTGAAGGAGCGGATGAAGAGCGACTTCCCGAAACTGGCCGAGCACACCTCCCAGATGGAGCGCCTCGCCGAGGAAGCCGAACGCGACCTGACCCGCTACTACCACGCCACCTGGGCGAAAGGGCACATTGGCGAGAAGTTCAACGGGGTCATCTCCGGGGTCACCAACTTCGGCATCTTCGTCGCTTTGCCCAACGGCATCGAGGGCCTCGTTCACGTCTCCAACCTCGACGACGATTACTACGTCTACATCGAGGACTCGCTGATGCTGCTGGGCAAGCACTCGCGCAAGAAGTTCCGCATGGGCGACCGCCTCGACGTGCGCATCTTCCAGGCGAACCCCACGGCGCGACAAATCGACCTGATACCCGCGTCGATGGAGATGCCCGAGGTTGAGGCAGAGGACCGCACCAAACGCAGCAAGCCCCCCAAGAACCTCAAGGGCCCGGGACGGGAGCAGCCGCAGGCGCCTGCGCGGGCCGGCAGCAGCAACGGCAAGGACGAAGCGGCCGCTGAGCGCGCCGAGGCAGCCGAGCCGGCCGAGGACACCAAGCAGGCCCCGAAGCGCGGCGGGCGCCGCGGCAAGCGGGGCAAGGAGACGCAACGGGAGCAGAAGCCGGCTCCGACGCGCGAATCCAGGGCGCAAGAGAAGCCGGCGCCGAAGGAGGCAGCGGACAGGACGGGCAAGGCGCAGGTTTCTGAGAAACCCGCCAAACCGAAGGATGTACGAAATGACGAGCAGCCCAGACGCCGCCGCAGGCGCAGGCGCCTCGTCTTCGGCGACTCCTGAATGGTAGTCAAGCGGTGATCAACAGGTGATCAGGTGGGCCGGCAGTCATCAGAACTGCCGGCCCCAACTCATTTTCGCGTGCTGCTGGTTGCCTGGGCGACCTGGTCAGGTACTTCGGCATCCTGCAGGGCGCGGACCGTGAGACCGTGTGAACGGGCCGCGGCGAGCGCCCTGGCGGTCCACAGGGCTGCTTCGCGGGTGGTCACGAGCGGGATGCCCGCGTCTACGGCGAGGCGTGCTAGGGGACCCACGGTAGTGTCCACCAGGAGGTCGAAAGTGGCCTCCCGGGCATCGCTTTCGTCTGGGCCGGGCTGGCCGTTCGCGCCAGGCGTCGCTGCGTGCTGCTCATGCGCTCCCCTGGTCACCACCTCGTACCCCTGCTCCTCGAACAGCGAGGCGACGGGCTGGAGGTCGTCCCCTGTGAGCAGTACCCTGCCCTGCAGCGGCAGCTTCACGCCCGCACCCAGTTGCGCCTTGTAGTAGGCGAGGTACGGGTCCGCGTCGATCCCCATGCTCTCACCTGTGGAGCGCATCTCGGGTCCCAGCGCCGGGGCGACCCCCGGGAATTTCAGGAAGGGCAGGACGGCCTCCTTCACCGAGTAGAGGCTGGGCGTTACCGGCTCGGTGAAGCCGATCTGCGCCAGCGTCCTGCCGGCCGCGATGAGGGCCGCGTACTTGGCGAGCGGATGGCCAATCGCCTTCGATAGGTAGGGGATGGTGCGGCTGGCCCGCGGGTTCGCTTCGATGACCAGCACCTCGCCATCCTTGATGACGTACTGGACATTTATCAGGCCCCTGACACCGATGGCCTGGGCGAGCCTCTCCGTGTAGTCGTGGATCCTCGCGATCACGCTGTCGTCCAGGCTTACGGGCGGCACTATCGTGGCGCTGTCCCCCGAGTGGATGCCGGCCGCCTCGATGTGCTCCATGACCCCGGCAACCACGGTCGTGGTGCCGTCACTCAGGGCGTCGACATCGACCTCGGTGGCGCCGGCAACGAACTCGTCGATCAGTATCGTCGGTTCGTCCGGCAGCTCTGCATAGACCTGTTCGAGGTAGGCCTGCAGCTCCTCATCGGAGTTCACTACCATCATCGCCCGGCCGCCCAGGACGTAGGAGGGACGCACCATCACCGGGTAGCCGATGTCGTTGGCCAGCTGCTGCGCCTCCTCCGGCCGGCTCGCCACCCCTCCCTTCGGCATGGGGATGCCGAGGCGGGTGCAGAGTGAATGGAAGGAGTCGCGGTCCTCTGCCTCATGGATTGCCGCTGCTGCCGTTCCCCAGATGGGTGCGCCGGCTTCGCTCAACGGCCTGGCCAGGCGTAGCGGGGTTTGCCCGCCCAGCTGCACGATCACCCCCTGCGGCTGTTCGCGCTCGATCACGTTCAGGACGTCTTCGAAGGTGAGCGGCTCGAAGTAGAGGCGGTCGGCGGTGTCGTAATCGGTCGAGACCGTCTCGGGGTTGGAGTTGATCATCACCGTCTCGTAACCGATCTCGTCGAGAGCCCAGACCGCATGGACCGTTGCGTAGTCGAACTCGACCCCCTGGCCTATCCGGTTGGGGCCCGAACCGAGTATCACCACCTTCGGCTCGTCGCTGTCCCGTACCTCGTCCTCCCACTCGTAGGTGCTGTAGTGGTAGGGGGTGTACGCCTCGAACTCCGCCGCGCAGGTGTCGACCGTCTTGTAGACCGGGGCGTTGTGATGCTGGCGGCGCAGTTCGCGTACCTGCTTCTCGTCAATGCCGGTTATCTGCGCGATGTCACGGTCCGAGAAGCCGATGCGCTTTATCTCGCGCCACGTTTCCCAGTTCCAGCGCTGTGGATCGGGCAGGTCCCTGATCTCGGCCTCAACATCCACGATCTCGCGCAGCTGATTTAGGAACCAGGGGTCGATACGCGTGCGCTCCCACAGGTACTGCACGCTCTTGCCGCGGCGCAGGAGCTCGAGGAGCGCCGGCAGCCGGGCCGGTTGCGGAGTGAGGCGCGCCTCCAGCTGGGCGAGATTCAGCTCACCCGTGCCGGCCCGGACGTCCAGCTCGAGCGAGCGCATCGCCTTGAGCAGGCTCTCCTTGAAGGTGCGGCCAATCGCCATCACTTCGCCGACCGAGTGCATTTGCGTGCCCAGGGTGTCGTTCGCCCCGGGGAACTTTTCGAAGGCGAAACGGGGGATCTTCGTCACCACGTAGTCGATTGCCGGCTCGAACGCGGCCTTGGTCTCACGGGTGATGTCGTTGGGCAGCTCATCCAGGTGGAAGCCGACCGCCAGGAGCGCGGCGACCTTGGCTATCGGGTAGCCCGTCGCCTTCGACGCCAGGGCGCTGGACCGCGAGACCCGCGGGTTCATCTCGATCACGATGACCTGGCCGTTGGCCGGGTTCACAGCGAACTGGATGTTCGAGCCGCCCGTGTCGACGCCGATCTCGCGGATGATGTCGATCGAGTAGTTGCGCAGCCGCTGGTACTCCTTGTCGGAAATCGTCTGCGCCGGCGCCACGGTGATCGAGTCGCCCGTGTGCACGCCCATCGGATCGAAGTTCTCGATGGAGCAAATGATGACGACCGTGTCGTTGCTGTCGCGCATCACCTCCAGCTCGTACTCTTTCCAGCCCAGGACGGACTGCTCCACGAGCACCGTATTGACCGGGGAGTCGTGCAGGCCCTGCCGTACGATCTCCCGGAACTGCCGTTCATCGTAGGCGATGCCACCACCCGTGCCACCCAGGGTGTACGAGGGGCGAATTATTGCCGGGTAACCGATGGTCTGGGCGAACTCCAGGGCCTCGTCGACAGAGGAGACCATCCTCCCCTCCGGTGTCGCGATCCCCAGGTTGGCCATGGCCTCCTGGAACTTTTGCCTGTCTTCACCCTTCTGAATCGCGTCGTAGTTCGCACCAATCAGCTCGACTCCGTAGCGTTCCAGCACGCCCGTTTCCCACAATGTCTTCGCCAGGTTCAGGGCCGTCTGGCCGCCGAGCGTGGGCAGCAGTGCGTCGGGCCGTTCCGCCTCGATGATCCGCTCGAGCACCTCGGGCGTAAGCGGTTCGATATACGTACGATCGGCCACTTCCGGGTCGGTCATTATCGTGGCCGGGTTCGAGTTGACCAGGATCACCCGGTAGCCCACGGAACGGAGTGCCTTGCAGGCCTGGGTTCCGGAGTAGTCGAACTCGGCGGCCTGACCGATCACGATCGGTCCGCTGCCGGGTATCAGGATTGTCTTTATGTCGTCTCTTCTAGGCATCAACGGTCCCGCATTCGGATGCGGAGTTTATCACGAGGGTTTATTTATTCGCGTCCGATGGTGAATATTTCACCGGCGTACTCGACCTCGTCGCCCTCGACCAGCAACCTCTTGCGCCTGGTCTCGACCTCGCCATTGACCCTGATCTCGCCATTCTGAATGAGTTGCTTTGCCTGGCCGCCAGTGCTGACGAGCCCGGCCAGCTTGAGGGCATTGCTCAGGGAGATGCCCTCCTGCCCTTCGCTTTCGCTCATGATTCCCTCCCCGTTGGTTCCAGGCCTTACGGATCTACGATTGCCGGTGCCGCCGGGTAGGAGCCCAGGAACTTGACGAAGGCGGCCTTGCGCATAAGTCCGGTTAGAGCCTGGGACACGTTCTCGTCACCAACGTGCCCTTCGATATCTATATAGAAGAGGTAGCTCCACGGCTTGTCACGCCGCGGCCGGCTTTCCAGCTTCGTGATGTTGATGCCGTTCTTCGGAAACTCCTGCAGGCAGTTGACCAGGTCGCCCGGCCGGTGCCGGGTCGCGATGATCAGGCTGCTCTTGTGAGGCCCGCCGTCACTCCCCGCTTCATCGGCACCGAGGATGAAGAAGCGCGTGTAGTTGAAGTCGAAATCCTCGATGTTGCTTCGCAGGATCTCCAGCCCGTAGAGCTGGGCAGCCCGGGGCGAGGCAATGGCCGCCCTGCCGTCGCCCCCGTTCTTGGCGAGAAGCTGGGCGGACCCCGCCGTATCGAAGTCGCTTATGGCCTTGAAACCGTGGGCGCGAATGAACCGCTGGCATTGCGACAGCGCCTGCGGATGGCTGTACACCTCGCGGATGTCCTCCAGGCCGGTACCCGGCCTGACCAGCAGCGAGTGATTGACGCGTACGACCTGCTCGCCGACGACGTGGAGAACCGAGTCGGTCAAAAGATCGTAGGTCTGGTTGATGGAACCGGCAACACTGTTTTCGACGGGCAGGCAGGCGAAGTCACACTCGCCATTCTGGGCGGCTTCGAACGCCTCCTCGAAGGTGGGGAAGCCTATCGCCTCCCCGGCAGGCGCAAACTGGAGCGCCGCGACTTCGCTGAATGCGCCGGGGACGCCCTGGTATGCGACCTTCACCTTTCGCTGTGAGCCGTCGTTCATAGCTGTGGAGTGTATCACCGGCCAGGCCGGGTGCGAGGCAGGGGGCGGCCATTGCCGAGGCGCAGTAGGCATGCACATCTGGATGTCTGGTCCGTGTCAACCGATACTCAATCCAGTGCGCACAACCCCTGCCGGCCGGCGGCAGGATCTTTCGACCGTGACGAAGCTGATCTGGATGAGCCCGCTATCCCGGTGCTGCGACGCCAGCATCAAGCCCTGTGCAACTTCCTGAAGGGAGTCGAACCAGTCATGAACAGCGCAGCCATATCGTTACACCTTCGCGGCAACCGTGCCGCAGCCCGCCGCAGAAACTCCATGCGGTCACTACTGCTTCTGAGTCTCCTCCTGTGCCTTGGTCAGCTCCTGTGGCCGGTCCAGGTTCTCGCCAGCCCAGGCCACCTGACGAACCTCGCGGCGAGCGTGGACGGTGCGTTCGTTGCAGTACCCCAGAGTGTGCTTGATTCGCTCACCGGAGGTTGCGTCAGCAACTGCGACGGTGACGATGACGATGACGGCGGGTCTGGCGGTGACGATCCCGGCTACCCCAGCCCCGTCGGAAGCCCCTACTGGGAAGCCAGCGGCCGGCGGCTCATCTCGAGGCCGGATGTTTACGGCAGCCTTGTGTGGGAGCGGATAAACAGCACCAATCAGGAGTGGGGCCCCTTTGATGTCAAGTACCAGTTCAAGGAGGAGTTCAACTGGTCGATCGGCGGTAGCGTGCCGAGCTCGGTAGTGAGGGGCGACCTCGGCTCATCCCGCCTGATCAATCGTGAGGAAAGCATGCGCCTCTACATACCGGCCAAGACGAAGTACAAGCTCTACGTCGCCTACCCGTATGAGCGCTGGGAGTACAGCTACTCCCAGTACCAGGATTACGACGATGGAACCCGTGACAGGGTCGGCAGCGGAACGGCAACAGCTTACGATCAGTGGACAAGGACCAACCTCGTAGACAGCCCCGTGCCCTGACCTCATCCCGGGGTTGCGGCAACAGGCAACGGGGCCGCAACCCCGGCTTCGCCAACATGGGTGTACAGATCAATTCCATTAGGGCCGGAACAGGCGCTACTGCACAGGCCAGTCGTTACTGACCTGGTCCGTACCTGACTCAGCTACGAAAGGAGTGTCCGATGCCAAAAAACCTCGCCCCTCATCAGGTCCTGCAACCGTTGCTGGTGACCCTCGCAATGCTGCTGTTCGCCAGCGGCACTGCAGCCGCTCAGGAAACGAATGAACCGCAAGACACCGTTACCTACACGTGGGGTACTCCGGACAGCGTATTCGCCGTAAGTACCGGCCACCTGAGCCCCGAACTGCTCATGGAAACAGAACTGCTGGAGGTTGCCGGTGAGGTTAGCCTCGCAGGCTACGAGCTGCTTCCCGCCTCTGGGCAACTTACGCTCTACCTGAGCCCGCTCGAAGCAGGTGAACTGGAGTTGCGGCCGCTACGGGCAACGATAGGCAGCCCTGCTGCGGAACCACTCGACCTCGGTGTGTTCGGAGCCACTATCGTGGATGAGCAGGATAACTGGCTGCACACCTCGATGGTCGAGATGCAGCGCCGCACGAACCTGCATATGGTGACCGTGATTCCCAATACCCGCTCCGCGCCCCTGCGACTGGAGCGGGTGCGCTACCTGCCCCAGGGAGAGGAGCCGGGTCGGATACATGCACTCGCTACCCCGGATGCGGAGGGCGCCCTCACGGAACTGCGGCGGCTGGCCTCGCCCGGCACCGGGCGGGCGTGGCGCGATGACGGGGGAGAGATCCCGGAGCAGCTCATTCCCGGTGCGCGGCTGGTCGATCCGCAGAACCCGGATCTCACCATCCCTGCCGGCGAGTCACTGGTGCTCGTCTGGACCGATCTCGCCTTTCCCGACCCGGAGCACACTCTTTACGACTTCCAGCCTCTTGTGGAGTTCACGGAACCGGACGGCGACGTCGTCTATACCGGTGTGCCTGTCGGTGCACTTACCTGGGTGGGCAGGGGTTTCGGCCAGTGAAGAGGGGAGTCCTGTGCCTCCTCGGTGTCCCTCTCCTTGCCGTCTGGAGTCTGGCCGGCGCGACGGACGACGTGCAGGTCAGTAATGCCCTGGAACGCGTCGAGGTGGAGAAGCTCCGGTCTCTGCCCGACCTGTCCCTTAGCAGCGACGGCGGCATCGGCTTCCGGGGCGACTGGAACCTGGGGGCGAACCTGCGCCTGGAGTGGAACCTGTTCGACCCCGAGGGAGAGCCCAGCCTGAAGGCCGCCCAGGCGGCCCTCAAACTGGCGCAGCACAATAGCGAGGCCAGCCGGCGGGTGGCGCGGTTCGAAACGGTGCGGACCGCCCGTACCTACCTCTACCTGGAGGAGGTCGCACGGAACCTGCAGGCCGCCCGGGAACGACTCGAAGTGATGTTTCCGAGGCTATCCGACCTCGCCCGGCAGTTCATGGAGGGAGGTGCCGAAGGCAGCGGCACCCTTGCCGGAGCCGATGGTAGCGCCGCAGGACAGTTCGCCTATCTCGAGCTGCTTCAGACACAGCACAGGACGGCACGCGAACTGGAGGAGTTCAGGTTCCAGCTGACCGGCGGGACGCTCCCGCCAGACCAGTCGCTGGAGCTGGCGGCCGGTCTGGCGGGCCAGGAACCGCCAGCCATGTGCACGCCCGAAACCGACGAAGTTGTGCGGGCCCGGCTGCTGCTCGAAGAGGCGGCGCATCTTGAGGCACTCCAGGAGGCGGGCTCGAAACCCCGGGTCGTGCTGCACGGCACGGCGGGAGCCAGGGCGTACGGTGACCTGGCGGGAAGCAGCCACTCCTCCCCGTCCACCTCCCTGAGCACCGGTCTGGGCGTCACGGTCTCACTGCCCAAAGCTGGCCACAGTCAGGGGAGCGCCCGCGTCCAGGTGAACACGACGGGAGTGAACGGCACGCTGAGCCTGCGGTTCCAGCGGCCGCCACAAGCGGAGCCGAGCCCGCTGGAGAGCGCACATGCGAACCTCGACAGGGCCCTGCGCGAGGCCAACTTCGCGATGTGGCGCAACCACGCCGTCTTCGACGAGGCTTACACGCAGCTGCAGCTGGCGTCGCTGAAAGCTGAAGGTGTGAGCACCGCTGCCCGGGACCCCTCCCCGCCCGCCAGCCTGACCGAGGCCGTTACGGCTATGCAAGAGGACCTCGAGGGCAGGATTTCAGTGGAGGCCGCCCTCCTGGAGCGGGATCTCGCCTTGCTCGATCTGCAGCTGCTGTGCGGAATGATCTGACGGGCACGTCACGCGCAACTCACGCGCGGACTACCGCCACCTCCTGGCGAAGCCGCTCCAGCCGTTCGATGAGCGCTTCGAGGTCGCTCTTCAGTTCATCCATCCGCTCGATCTCGGACCGCACGAAACGCGTGTACGGCTGCAGGGCGGTAGCAAGCTTCTCATCGGCCCGCTCGAGCTCCCGCTCCAGCTGATTCGAAAGGCTCTCCTCCAGGCCGTCCCGCAACTCCTGCATCTTCTCGTGCAGGTCCTTCTTCGCCCGGGCGCGGCGCCGCGGCAGCACGAGTACCCCCAGCCCGGCGATGGTGATGCCCAGCGCGATACCCGTGATGTCCAACGCCGCACCGGACAGGAAGGCAACCACGGCCGCCCCCAGGCCCAGACCTCCCACCTGCAGGAGGCCCGACTGAACTACGGCCGCCTGCAGGTTGTTTGCCAGCCGTTCAGCCTCCAGGCGCTCGTCGTACCCCTCCAGCACCGACTGGGCGCGCTCGCGCAGGCTGCGCAGGAGCGACTCCCGGTCGTACTGGAAACGCCCGCCCACCTCACCGATGACCCGGTCCTCACCGGCCTTCCTGCGCTCGTTGACGAAGTCCATGATGTCCTCCCACAGCTGCAGGTTGCGCTGCAGGAACCAGTCGACGGTCTCGCCCACGGCCTTGTCGATCTCGGCATCGGCGCCCCTGATCACCCGCTCCTCGAACTGGCGCTTGACCTTCTCGCTGTTCATGAGGGTGAGCACGTTGCCGAACCGGATGGTCTCGTCGAAGAAGACGTCGCCACGCCGCTCCACCTCGACGAGCACGGTCTTTATGCGTGAGAGGTAGCCGGCATACTCGCGCTTCATGTCCTTCTCGTACTGCGAGCGCTGCCGCTCGATCTCCTCGAGCGTACGGCGGTCCTCACTCAGCAGCCCCGCCTGCGCCTCGAGGAGGCCCGAGTACTTGCGCGCCAGATGCTCGGCCACCCCCAGCGGGCTGGCCAGCTTGGTCCGCAGCCGCTCGCCGCCGTAGAGCGTCGACTCGATGTACGCCTCCAGCTCGGGCAAACCCGTCCCGGCGAGTCCCGCGTCGTTCTGCTCCCGGCGGGCCCGTGCCGCCTTCCGGGCGGAAAGGCCAAACACCTGCGGCGTCACCTGGAGTGTCTCGCGGGCATGCTCCCGCACGAAATCGAGAACCTTTTGCCGCTCCTCGCTAGTTTCGAGGATGTCGATCTTGTTCACGATAATGGTGATCTTCTTGCCCCAACCGCTTATGAGCTCCAGGAACCGCCGTTCGCTCTCGGTAAACGGGCGGTCCGCACTCGTGACGAACAGGACCATGTCGGCACGCGGCACGAAACGCTCGGTAAGCTCCTGGTGCCTTGCGACTATCGCGTTGGTGCCCGGGGTGTCTACCAGGGCCAGGTCGCGAAGGAGATCCGAGGGGAATGTCCGGCGCACTATCCAGCCTGACTCCTCGACTTCGCTGGGTTCGTCCCCGTAGGTGACGATGGTGATCCGGTCGGTGGTGGGAGTAACGCCCTCCGGGAGGACGGTCTCCCCAAGCAGGGCGTTGAGGAGACTAGACTTGCCCGAGTTGTACTCGCCACTCACGACGAGCATGAAGATCCCCTCGAGATCCAGCTGGGCGTTTTTCAGCGCCTCCAGATCCTCGCCCTCAGCGTCGAGCCGTCCGAAGAGCGCCCGCAAATCGGCTATCGCCTCACGCTCCCGCGAGACGAGGTCGCGCGCCTCACGGCTCATTTCAACGTTCATGAGGCGCACAATATCACGTTGCTCACCGCTCTTAACATGCCGCTGCCTGGGCCGCGGACCTACCGCCCGGCGCCGCCCGGCGCCGCACGGCGCCACGCCCCGCCATGCCGCCCCTCGCCCTGACGGGCCAATGGTGCCCGACGCGCACGACCTTGCCGGTCGAGCTGACGCACAGTGGGACCCGGGCAGGAGCACATGCGCCCGGCGAGCGTGCACGGTTACACTTGGCACTGTTGAAAGGGAGAAACGATGCCGTACCCGTCTGAAATAGAACAGAAACTGGCGTTTCTCGAACGGCGCTTCGGGCAGCTCGCCAATCTGGGCCAGGCGCTAAGCCTGCTCGAATGGGATTCCCAGACCTACCTTCCGGAGGAGGCTGCAGAGAGCCGCGGCCGGCAAATGGCCACCCTCGAAGGTGTCATTCACGAGAAGCTGACCGACAAGGAGGTGGGGAAGGCCATCGAGGCGCTCGGGAAGGAAGAGCTCGAGCCCACCGAAGCCGCCCTGCTCAGGCTCTACAAACGCCGCTTCGACCAGGAGGTGCGCCTCCCCGGCGAGTTCGTTGAAGAGTACGCCCAGGTCCGGGCGGCAAGCCACCAGGCGTGGCTGGAAGCGCGCGAGAAGAACCGGTTCGACCATTTCGCGCCGCACCTGTCCAGGGTGATCGAGTTCAGCCGCAAGGAGGCAGAGTACCTCGGCTACCAGGACCACCCCTACGACGCCCTGCACGACCTGTACGAACCTGGCTCCACGCGGCAGCGGGTGAGTGAGCTGTTCGGAAAACTGCGCCCCAGGCTGGTCGAACTGGTGCAGTCGATCTCCCAGGCTTCCGAGGGGCGCCGCGATGGCGTGCTGCGGGGCGAGTTCGACCCCAAACAGCAGGAGGCGTTCGTCCTGAAGGAGGTCAGGAGGTTCGGCTTCGACTTCAGCCGCGGCCGGCTCGACCTCACCGTCCACCCGTTCGCGCAGGATGTGGGTCGTGACGACGTCCGGATAACCACCCGCTACCACGAGGACTTCCTGGCGAGCGGGATATTCTCTGCCTTCCACGAGGCGGGGCACGGCCTCTACGAGCAGGGGACACCCGCACAGTACTCGCTTAGCCCCCTGGGGGAGTCGGTGAGCCTCGCGGTGCACGAGAGTCAGTCGCGCATGTGGGAGAACCTGATAGGCCGCTCGCGCGCCTACTGGCGCCGCGCATACCCGCAGCTGCAGGAGCACTTCCCGCAGCTGGACGGCGTGGACCTGGAGACCTTCTACCGCGCCGTCAACC
This sequence comes from uncultured Trueperaceae bacterium, assembly GCA_937983275.1. Taxonomy (GTDB): domain Bacteria; phylum Deinococcota; class Deinococci; order Deinococcales; family Trueperaceae; genus CALKAI01. The sequence goes on from CALKAI010000008.1 coordinate 16,310, forward strand.
ACGTCGAACCATCGCTCATCCGGGTCGATGCCGACGAGGTCACCTACAACCTGCACGTCATGATCCGCTTCGAGCTCGAGCAGCAGCTGCTCGACGGCAGCCTCGAGGTGGCCAGCCTGCCCGGAAAGTGGAACGAACTCTACGAGCAGTACTTGGGCGTGCAGGTGCCCAGCGACCTCGAAGGCTGCCTGCAGGATGTCCACTGGTCGATGGGACTCGTCGGCTACTTCCCCACCTACACCATGGGCAACGTAATCAGCGTCCAGCTCTGGGAAAAGATGCGCGAGGACCTGGGCGACCTGGACGCAAGGCTGGAAGCGGGCGAGTTCGGGGAGATCCTCGGCTGGTTGAGGAGCAACATCCACGAGGCCGGCAGCCGCTACCTGCCGGAAGAGCTGGTGGAGCGTGCGACGGGCAGGGCGATCGACCCGCAGCCCTACCTCGATTACCTCTACGGGAAGTATGGCGAGCTCTACGGGTTCACGGGGGACGGCAAGGCCCCGACTGGCAGTTAAAGGAGCAAAACGTGAAGTTACATTCGAACGTAATGAGAAGCGCAGCACTGCTGGGTATGCTCCTGGTGCTGGCCACCGGCCACGCCCAGGTGGGGGAGCCCGCCGAAAGGCTGCTGGACCGGCTCGGCAACGCCGAACCGGCCAGCCCCCGCGCCCAGGAGGGCAACGGCGGCGGGTACGTGCTCGGTGACAGCGTGCACTTCGAACTTGACGAGCGCGGCGGGCTGCTCTACTCGGTGCAGGGTGAGGCAACCCTTTCCGGGGAGAACAGGGGGGAAGTCGCCCGGCTCATAGGCGAAGCCACCGGTTACGGCGAAGGCATAGCCGGCCAGATCGAGGCGTTCCTCGAGCAGAACGCGCTGGAGATTGCCGCACAGCCCGACGGGACGGCGGGCGTTCGCGTGGAGCAGTTCGTGCTCGAACTCCAGGCCCAGGGGGAAGAGGAACCCGTGCAGCTGCAGTTCGACCTGCGGCTGGCCCAGGTGCCCGAAAGCGCCTTCCTGGAGCCATCCCACAGCCTAGGCCCGGCCGACGCCCCATACGTGATCCGGGAGTTCGCCGACTTCCAGTGCCCCGCCTGCGCTAACTTCAGGCGGCAGGTGTTCCCGATGCTCGAGGAGGAGATCCTGAGCCGGGGGGACGTCCGCTTCGAGTTCCACCACATGCCGCTCAAGACCATCCACGCCAACGCCGCGCTTGCGGCCGAGGCAAGCGAGTGCGTCTCGGCCGTCAACGGCGACGAAGGATTCTGGGCGTTCCATGACGCCCTGTTCGAATACCAGCGGGCGTGGCAGGGGCTGGGCGACCCGCAGTCGTACTTCGTACGGCTCGTGGATGAGCTGGGCCTGGAAACCGACGGTGTGGCAGCCTGCATCGACGAGCGCGAGTACCGGCAGGAGGTCGACACCTCCTACCAGCACGCGGTCTCCGTGCTTGGCGTGAACAGCACGCCCACCGTCTACGTGAACGGTTTCCTGAACCGCAGCTTCCATGAAGCCCAGTCGTATCTCGACCTGTTCGAACTGGTGGACGCCTTCCATGGATCTCCGTAGTCGCAGCGGGTGACCCGTACTCGATGAGCTACGCGATCGCTCTTTCCTTCCTCGTTGCGGCCTTGGCCCCCACCATCGTGCGGTTCGCCGGCCGTGCCAGTCCCTGGATCCTGGCGATCCTGCCCGCATCGATCTTTGCCTGGTTCCTGTCCCTGACAGGCCGGGTAAGGGAAGAGGGCAGCATCGTCCAGCAGATCACCTGGGTCCCCGGGCTGGACGCCAACCTGACCTTCCACCTCGATGGGCTGTCGCTCCTGTTCGCCCTGCTGGTATCCGGCATCGGGATTCTCATCGTGCTCTACGGCGGCGGTTACCTGAAGGGTCACCCGCAACTGGGCAGGTTCTACCTGTTCCTGCTGTTCTTCATGGGCTCGATGCTGGGCGTCGTACTCGCGTCCAACGTCATAAGTCTGTTCGTGTTCTGGGAGCTCACCTCCTTCTCCTCGTACGGCCTCATCGGCTTCATCCACGAGAAGGAGCGCTCCCGCGCGGCCGCCCTGCAGGCGCTGCTGGTCACGAGCCTGGGCGGCCTGGTGATGCTGGTTGGCCTCATCCTCCTGGGCAGCATGGGCGGCTCCTTCGAGCTGACCCAGCTGACACTCCAGGACAGTCTTAGTGAGCACCCGTTCTACGTGGGCGCCCTGCTCCTGATTCTGGCGGGGGCATTCACCAAGTCGGCGCAGTTCCCGTTCCACTTCTGGCTGCCGGGGGCGATGGAGGCGCCGACGCCGGTCTCTGCCTACCTGCACTCGGCGACCATGGTCAAGGCGGGCGTCTACCTGATGGCCCGCCTCAACCCGGCGCTGGGCGACACCACCCTGTGGCTCTACCTGGTGGGCGGGATTGGCCTGGTGACGATGGTCGTAGGCGCGTACCTGGCGCTGGCCCACACCGACCTGAAGAAGCTCCTCGCCTACAGCACCGTCATGGCCCTGGGCCAGCTGACCATGCTGATCGGTCTGGGAACGGAGCTGGCCATTCAGGCGATGGTCGTCTTCCTCCTGGTGCACGCGCTCTACAAGGCGGCACTCTTCATGGCGGCCGGCTCGATCGACCATGAGACCGGCACCCGTGATGTCAGGGAGCTGGGCGGCCTGGCAGGGGTCATGCCGCTCACCTTTGCGGCCTCCCTCGTGGCGGCCCTTTCGATGGCCGGGTTGCCGCCTCTGTTCGGATTCGTGGGCAAGGAGATCGTCTACGACGCCACGCTTAGCCTCGACTCCGGTGCTGCTCTCTTCACCACCTTCGCGGTGCTGGCCAACATCGCCGTCGTTGCCGTCGCCGGAATCGTGGCGCTCAGGCCCTTCCTGGGCGCGCGCCGGCAAACGCCCAAGGCGCCACACGAGGCGCCGTTCACCATGTGGATCGGTCCGGCCCTACTGGGGGTAGGCAGCGTGGTCTTCGGGTTGCTGCCGGCCCTGGTGGGGCCAACCTTCATGGTCGGTGCCGCCTCGGCGGTACTCGGTGAACCGCAATCGTTCGAGCTTGCACTGTGGCACGGCTTCAACCTGCCGCTGCTGCTCAGCGCGATAACCGTCGCTTCCGGCGTGATCCTCTACCTGGCCTGGCCGCGCCTGCGTACCGGGTTCGGGAACTTCGACAGGCTGTTCGGCGAGGTGCCCCGGCTCGGTTACGAGTGGACGCTCGACGCCCTCGCCCGGGTGGCCGCCTGGCAAACCCGTACAATCCAGAACGGCTCGCTGCGCTGGTACCTGTTCGTGATCGTCGCATTCTTCGTGGCCCTGACGGGGGCGACGCTGCTGTTCAGGGGCGGGATTGCTCTGCCGGATACAACCGGGTCGGTGCACATCTTCGAGGTCATCGTCGCGATCATTTGCGCCGGCGGGGCGCTCGTCGTGGTGCTGGCGCGTTCGCGGGTGGCCGCGCTGGCGTCGCTGGGGATCACGGGGTATGCGCTGGCGTTGCTGTTCGTGATGTTCTCGGCCCCCGACCTCGCCCTGACGCAGCTCTTCATCGAAACGCTGTCGGTCATCCTCCTCACCCTCGTCGTCATCTACCTGCCGCCGCTCAGGCGCAGTGAGGCGACGCCGGGCCGCACGCGCCCCGTAGTGCGCGATGCGGTGGTGAGTGCACTGGCGGGCGGTCTCGTGACCCTCCTCGTCTGGGGCGTCATCGCCAACCCGCTCGATATGACTATCCCGGAGTTCTATGGCGAGAACAGCTACACGCAGGCGCACGGCCGCAACATCGTCAACGTGATCCTGGTGGACTTCCGTGCGATAGATACGATGGGGGAGATCCTGGTGCTGGCGCTGGCCGGCATCGGGGTGTTCACCCTCATGCGGTTGCGCGCCAACCGGGCACGCGCGCCCCGCGTCTTCGCCTACCGACTCGCCCCGGAGGAGGAGCGCGGCCTGGTACCGGCCGAGCGTACAGACATCGCCGGCCCGCTGCCCGACGACGACGAGTGGGAACAGGACGAGCGGGGGCCCAACTCATGAACTCCCTCATCCTGCGCGTCGTTGGCCGGCTGCTCGTACCGCTGATGCTGCTCTTCTCGGTGTTCCTGCTGCTGCGCGGGCACAACGAACCGGGTGGCGGTTTCGTGGGCGGCCTCATGGCCGTGGGCGCCTTCGGACTCTACAGTCTCACCTACGGCGTCGCCACCGCCCGCAAGGCGCTGTTCGTAGACCCGCGCACGCTGGTGGGGCTGGGCCTGCTGCTGGCCGTGATCAGCGGTTTCGGTGCCGCTTTCATCGACGCGCCGTACCTTACCGGCGTCTGGTTCGTGTGGGACCTGGCTCCCGACTTCACGCTGCACGTGGGCACGCCTACCGTCTTCGACGTGGGCGTCTACCTCGTCGTGATCGGGGGCGTCCTCATGGCTCTCTTCTCGGTGGAGGACGACTGAGATGGAGTGGATACTTGCAATCGTAAGCGGCTTCATCTTTGCGTGCACGCTCTACCTGATGCTTAGCCGCAACCTGCTGCGCTTCGTCTTTGGTCTGAGCCTGCTCACGAATGCCGGCAACCTGGTTATCTTCACCGCCGGACGGGTGACCCGCGCTGCGCCCCCGCTCATCGAAGAGGGCGCGACGACGGCCGCGGCGACCACGGCGAACCCCTTGCCGCAGGCGCTCATCCTCACCGCCATCGTCATCGGCTTCGGGCTGCTGGTCTTCTCAATCGTGCTCGCCTACAGGAACTTCGAGGAGATGAACACCATGGATCCCGACTCGATCAGGGTCGCCGAACCGCTGGACGAAACGGACAAGGATGCCGGCGACGTGCGCATCGAGGGGGCAGAGGTCCGCACATGAGCTGGCTCCTGCTCTCCCCGATGCTCATCCCCTTCCTGGGCGCCTCGGTGGCTTTCCTCGCCTGGAACCGGCCCCGCTTCGGACAGGTCGTTGGCGTAGTCAGTGCGGTGCTCCTGCTGATCACCTCAGTCGCCCTGCTGCTCGACGTTCACGCGAACGGGATCCGGGTCGTGCAGGCGGCCAACTGGGAGGCACCCTTCGGGATCTCCTTCGTGGCCGACCACCTCTCGGCAATCATGGTGGTGCTTACCGCCATCATCGGTCTCGCCACCATCGTCTACTCGCTCTTCGACATCAACCGGGAGCGGACCTACTACGGCTACTACCCTCTCCTGCTCACGCTGCTCTTCGGCGTGAACGGCGCCTTCCTCACCGGCGACCTGTTCAACCTGTACGTCTGGTTCGAGGTGCTGCTGCTCGCTTCGTTCGTGCTCATGTCGCTGGGCGGCACGAGGCCGCAGCTGGACGGCACCCTCAAGTACGTGTTCATCAACCTGCTGGCGAGCGCGCTGCTGCTGGTCGCGATCGGGCTCACCTACGGGATGACCGGAACGCTGAACATGGCCGATCTGGCGGTGAAGCTGCCCCTCGTCGAGAACAGCGGCCTGGTCACCGCGGTGGCTACGATGTTCCTCATCGCTTTCGGCATCAAGGCCGGCATCTTCCCGCTCTTCGCGTGGCTGCCGGCCTCGTACCACACGCCGCCCGTGGCGGTATCGGCCATATTTGCGGGTCTTCTCACCAAGGTGGGTGTCTACACCCTCATCCGCGCGTTCACCCTGCTCTTCACCCAGGATGTCGGCTATACCCACCAGCTGCTCCTCTGGGCCGCTGGACTGACGATGCTGACTGGGGTTCTGGGGGCCGCCGCGCAGTTCGAGATACGCAGGATCCTCTCCTGGCACATCATTTCCCAGATCGGCTACATGATCATGGGCCTCGCGCTGTACACGCCACTGGCGCTGGTCGGAGCGGTCTTCTACATAACCCACCACATCATCGTCAAGGCAAACCTGTTCTTCGTAGGCGGCATCATCAAGCGCCTGACCGGCTCCTTCGAGCTCGAGGAGACCGGCGGTCTCTACAAGGCGTCGCCACTGCTCGCCGTCCTCTTCCTCATCCCGGCGTTCTCGCTGGCCGGCTTCCCGCCCCTGTCGGGGTTCTGGCCCAAGTACATCCTCTTCCGCGCCGGCCTCGAGGTCGAGTCGTACCTCATCGTCGCCGTAGCGCTGATTACAGGCATACTCACGACCTTCTCCATGACCAAGATCTGGGCGCAGGCCTTCTGGAAGGGGACGCCTGAAGGCGCCGCCCGCCCAGTCCGCGGTTCACGCTTCCGGGAGCTGCGTGCCCTCTACCTGCCGGTGATGTTCCTCGCGGGGATCACGATCGTGATAGGCGTGTATGCTCAGCCTTTCCTGGAGCTGGCGCAGGCCTCGGCGGCCGAACTGCTGGACAGCCGCGCCTATGTCGAGAGCGTCCTGGGCGAGGGGGCCTACGATCCCGTGCTGGCACTGACGGGCAGCGAGCTGGGGGTGGCACCATGAACCCGTTCGTACTGAACGTGCTGCTGGCCCTGCTGTGGGCCGCCATAAACGCGAACTTCACGGTCACGGGGTTCCTCGTCGGCGGGCTCATCGGATACATCGTGGTGGGCCTGTCGCAGCCGCTGTTCGGCGGTTCCGGCTACCTCCTGAAGGTATGGCACGTTGTCTACTTCGTACTCTTCTTCCTCTACGAGCTCATCAGGTCCAGCGTCCGCGTCGCCGTGGACGTACTCCACCCGAACCTCTACGGGCGCATCTCGCCGGGAATCGTGGGGATCCCCCTGGACGTCGAGTCGGAGGTCGAAATCACCCTGCTGGCCAACATCGTCACGCTCACGCCCGGCACCCTGAGCCTCGACCTGAGTGACGACCGGCGAACGCTCTATATCCACTCGATGTACGGGGCACAGAACCCCGATGCCATTCGCGAGGAGATCAAATCCGGCCTTGAGCGGCGCGTGCTGGAGGTGATGCGCTGATTATGGAGAGCTTCTTCGACATCTCGGTCCTGATCGTGATCGCGGTCCTGCTGCTGTCGCTCCTCCTGGCTTTTGTCCGGGTGGTGACCGGCCCCACCCTGCCCGACCGGGTGGCGGCACTGGAGCTCGTCAACGTGATCGTCGTTGCGTTCATCGCCATGTATACGGTCTGGTCCGGCCAGGTGGCCTTCATCGACGCGAGCGTCTCGCTGGCCCTTATCGCCTTCGTGAGCACACTGGCCTTCGCGCGCTTCGTCATGCGGGGGAGCGAATCATGACCGCAACCGATGCACGCGACCTGGTGGCGATCCTGCTGATGCTGGCGGGCGCCGCCTTCATCCTGGTGGCGGCCCTGGGGCTGCTGCGCATGCCCGACCTGCCCATGCGGCTCCACGCCACCTCCAAGGCAGGCACGCTTGGTGCCGGACTCATTCTGGCGGGAGTCGCCGTCTTCCACTGGGAGCTGGGTGTAACCACCCGCGGCCTTGTGACCGTCCTCTTCCTCATCCTCACGGGCCCCGTGGCCGCCCACCTCATCGCCCGCTCGGGCTATTTCGCACTGCGCGTGAAACTCTGGGAGGGCACCGGGGTCAATGAGCTCGCCCAGAACCACGCCAGGCAGGCGAAAGGCCGGGAGGCCGGCCCTGGCGACGGGTCACCTCGCGTAACCTGAGCCGAGATCAACCTGCATGTGGAGCAGCCAGTCCCGCAAATTGGAACTGGCTGCTCTTTTTCATGCACGATTCAATGTAAGCTGACTTGATGCATGAATATCCGAGCCTGGTCTTTCACCTGAAGAACACCGAGCTGTTTGAGGACCTCAGCGAGGACGAGCTCGAGCAGCTCTCGCGCATCACTCCCTACCGGAAGTTCGCGGCGGGCGAGATCATCTACCACATGGAGGATCCGGCCGATGCCCTCTACTTCATCAGGGACGGCATGGTGAAGGTCTCCATGTACTTCCCGAACGGGAAGGAGATGATCCTCGGCATCCTCGGGCAATATGACATCTTCGGTGAGCTGCTCCTGCTGAATTCGGAGCGCCGCCCGAATCAGGCAGAGGCCGTAACGGACACCACCCTCATCGTCATGCCCGAGCAGGACTTCCAGAAGCTGCTGACCGAACAGCCGCAGATCGCGATGAAGTTCATCCGGGTGATGTCGACGCGCCTGTGGCAGGCCCAGCAGTTCCAGGCAGAGGTAGGCGCATTCGACGCCCCCGAACGCCTCGCCAACCTCCTGATGCGCCTCGCGCAGGACTTCGGCGTGGAGGGCGAGCGGGGCACCATCATCGACCTGAACCTCACCCAGCAGGACCTGGCCAAGATGATCGGCGCCACCCGGGAGACGGTAAGCCACTCCCTCGCCCGACTCCTCGAGTACGGGGCCGTGCGGCGCCGGCGCTCACCCATCACCGTCAACACGGAGAAGCTCCAGGAGTTCCTGGACGAGGCCAACGAGGGCTAAGAGCCGGCCGCGGCGGTAGCCTGCGTCGAGTCGGCGTCACCTGGTGCCACGGCGGTCGGCACCAGGCTTATGATCTCGTCGCCCTCCTCGGGTACCGGCGATTCGTCGCCCTCCACGAGCACCTTCAGGCGGTTTCCGTTGCGGATGAACATCGGCAGCGCTTCCGGACCGTACTCCTCACCGATCGAGTCGAACCTGAACCCCTCGCCCACGGGGGTCGTGACGAACTGTGCGCCCTTGTCCATGAGCCGACCCAGCTGGCGGAAGGTTATGCCCCGCTTGAAGACGATCAGGCCGCGGCGCTGATCGCTTAGCCGGTTCCGCTCGGAAGCCTGCCGGCTTGGTTTCAGCTGGTAGGTGTTCGTCGAGCCGAAGTCACGGGCGTACTTCAGGGCCGTCATGGCGTTTGCCTCGTCGTTGGAGGTGAGCGCAAGGAGCCGGCCTATGCCGCTCAGGCGCACCTCGTCGTCACTGCGCTCGGAGAGGAGCGATCCGTAGTAGGCCGGCAGGCCCTCGTTGCGGGCGCGGGCGACGTTCGACCAGTTGGTGTCGGCGAGGAGGACCTGCTGGCCCGACTCCTTGAGGAACGACGCGACCTTGCGGGCGGCCTCGTGCGCTCCCAGGACCAGGAAGCCCTGCGGGTTCGGATCGGCTACCTTCAGCAGCTGGCCCAGCGGTCTGGCGGTCAGGCTGTTGATGAGCACCGTGCCGACGATGACCAGGAAGACCAGCGACACCAGCTGCTGCGCCTCCGGGAAGCCGTTGCTGGCCAGTCGGGCCGCAAAGAGCGAGCTCACCGAAGCCGCCACGATCCCGCGCGGGGCTATGAAGGAGAGGAACAGCTTCTCGTTGAGCCTCAGGGGGCTGGTGATGGTCGACAGGAAGACTCCGGCGGGCCGCAGGAGGAGCATGATCACCGCGAGGAGCACCAGGCTCGAGGGGCGCAGGACATCCAGGAAGGCCGCGAGCTCGATGTTGGCGGCCAGGACGATGAAGAGGATGCTGATCACCAGGATGGTGAGATCCTCCTTGAAGGAGAGCATCGAACGGATGTTCGGCGCGCCGCTGTTTCCCACGATGATCCCCATGACGATCGTTGCCAGCAGGCCCGACTCGTTGGCGAAGCTGTTGGCGATGGCGAAGACCAGGAAAAGCCCGCCCAGCGCGATGACGTTGACGAGGAAGTCGGGTATCGCCCGGCGTTTCAGGAGCCAGGAGAGGCCAAGCCCGCCGGCCGCGCCTATGAGGGTTCCGAAGAGGATGAACTGCAGGAAGAGCAGGATCGTTTGACCCAGGGCCACGTTGCGGTTGTCGATCAGCAGGAACTCGAACACGAGCACGGCCACGAGGGCGCCGACCGCGTCGATGATGATCCCTTCCCACTTGAGGATGTTGGCCACCCTGGCCTCGGGCCTCACGATGCGCACCAGCGGTCCAATGACGGTCGGGCCGGTGACGATGATGAGCGAACCGAAGAGGAAGGAGAGGGGAAGGGAGAGGTCGGTGAGGAAGTAGGCGGCGGCCGCGCCGCCCAGGAAGGTGACCAGGGCGCCGATCGTGTTGAGGTTCAGGACCACCTGCCGCGTCTCCCGGATCTCCGGTATGCGCAGCGTGAGGCCACCCTCGAAGAGGATCAGGCCTACGGCCAGCGAGATGCTGGGGAAGAGCAGGTTCTCGGGCACTATCTGGGTCGGAACTATCCAGCCCAGGACCGGTCCCACGAGGAAGCCGGTGATGAGCAGCGGGAGGATTGCGGGGAGGTTCATGCGCCAGGCCACCCACTGGGCGAACACCCCGAGGGCGACTATTAAGGCAATGGAAAGTGCGATATCACTCGCAAGCAGCGAGGCCATGCCGACAAGTGTGACACGGTTGGAAAGAGTGCGTTTGGGGCTGCCGAACGCTTTCTGGAACCGGGATGTGCTTGGGCCGCTCCGTTACTGTATTACTGTCACTGGGCGGCCCCCGGCGCTAGTACGCCGCTGCAACGCCGGGACGTGTTGAGACCGGAAGAAAGGTTGAGTCTTTTGCGTAATCAGTATCTTGTAAGAACCGAGTACGGCCCGGTCGTTGTCACCGTAAACGACGAGTGCGAGAACGCCCTCGAGAACGACCTGATCCTGCTGCACGTGCCCAGCCCGCAGGAGCTGGCGCAGTTCGAGATGGAGACGCCCCTCCGGGCCTTCGCCCAGAAGATGATCGACATCATTCAGACGGTCGGCACCGGCTCGTTCGATCCCGGCGAGCGGATGCGCGACATGCTCATCCAGGAGAAGGCCACCAGCGACCTGGGCAGGATAGAGCGTTTCGCCCGGGACAACCCGCCAGCACAGGAGAACCAGCCCGGTTAAGGCGCCGGCAGGCTACTCCTCCTCGTCGTCCTCTTCATCCTCGTCGACGACGTCACCGAGGTCGAGGAGCAGGTCCTTGTAGAGGTCCAGGGCGAAGTCGCGGATCGCGACGCGCGCTTCCTCATCCATGAGCCTCGTCTCGACGCGTTCGTTGGCGACGGTCAGCGTGGCCGCCAGGAGATCATCGAAGATGGGCCAGGGCCCTTCGAACTCCTGCTCCTCCTCTTCCTGTACCCCGGCCTGTGCCGGCTGCTCCTGCGCCTCCACCTGGACGGTCTCGCCGTCGAGGTGGGCGAGGCTCTCTTCGGCAGCGAGTCTCTCTGCCTCCCTCTTCGTCGAACCCTGCCCGGTGCCCAGCACCTCGCCGTCGACGATCACGTCGCACAGGAACGTGGGCTGGTGCTCAGGGCCGGTGTTTACCGTTCTGAACTCAGGTCTTGGGGAACCCTGCTTCTGCAGCCGCTCGATGAGCAGCCCCTTGGGATGTGCCATCTTGATACCCTCCAGTGCAGCCGGCGTACGCCCGGGTTACCCGCGCATACGCCGGCTGCACGGACTACGTTAGCATGCCGTTTTGCGCTACCATGGCAGAGTGATACGGCTGCTGCTGTGCGACGACCATGCGATGTTTCGCCAGGGTGTACGCAGCATCCTTGAGACCGAGGATGGCCTGCGCATCTCCGGTGAAGCCGCAACCGGGCGCGAGGCGGTGCGTCACGCACTCGAGATCAAGCCGGACGTGGTCCTCATGGACATCCAGATGCCCGAGCTGGACGGGGTCGCCGCCACCAAGGAGATCCTGAGCGAGTGGCCGGAAGCCAACGTGATCATCCTTACGATGTACCGCCAGGACCGCTACGTGTTCGAGGCGATCAAGGCGGGCGCGCGCGGCTACCTGCTCAAGGACTCGGGTGCCGATGAGCTGATCGCGGCCATCCGGAAGGTTGCCGAAGGCGAAACCCTCCTGAACCCGGAGCTCGCCGCCACCGTGCTCGACGAGTTCGACAAGGTGAGCGAGCTGCCCGAGCATCCCGAACACAAGATCAGCGGACTTACCGAACGGGAAGAGGACATCCTGCGCCTGCTGGCGCAGGGCAAGTCGAACCAGGACATTGCGTTCGAGCTGAACGTCAGCGAGAAGACCGTGCGGAACCGGTTGTCCGAGATCTTCTCCAAATTGCGCCTCAACAATCGCACCGAGGCCGCCCTTTACGCCCTGCGGGAGGGCATCGCCAGCCTGCGGGACAGTTCGTGAGCATAGGGGAGCCCCATGCCCGGGCTCTCGAGCTCGAGCTGGGCGAACTGCTTACCCTCATAACCGAAACGCCGGCGCCCACCTTCCAGGAGGCGCAGCGGGGCGCGCTGGTAAGCAGGCTGCTCGCCGCCAGCGGGTTGGCGCCGCATACCGATGAGGTGGGCAACGTCATCGCTGAAGTACCCGGCGGTGCAGGTCCGAGGGTCCTGCTGGCCGCCCACCTCGACACCGTCTTTCCCATGGAGACCGACGTAACGGTGCGCAAGGAGGGCAACAGCTGGAGCGCGCCCGGGATAGGCGACAACAGCGCCAGCCTGGCGGTCCTGCTGACCCTGCTGAAGCATCGCGGAGAGTTCGAGGGGCGGCTGCCCCGGATCACCTTCGTCGCGACGGTAGGGGAGGAGGGCATGGGTGACCTGCGCGGTGTCAGGCACCTGTTCGCAGCGGACGAGAGGGCCTGCGACTACTTCATCGCGGTTGACGGCCACCTGGGGGCCGTAGTCGACGCGGCGGTGGGCTCGAAGCGGTTCGAGTTCAGGTTTTCAGCGCCGGGAGGTCACTCCTGGGGTGACTTCCCGTCACCCAGCGCGGTCCACGGTGCAGGGGCGGCCGTGACCTCGCTACTCGACCTCAACCCGCCGCGCACGCCGCGCTCGACCTTCAACGTTGGCCAGGTGTGGGGCGGCACTGGCGTCAACGCCATCGCGCAGAGCGCCGGCTTCAACCTGGACCTGCGCAGTGAGGATCCCGAAACCCTCGAATCGCTGGAGCGGGAGGCGCTCGCCAGGATAAGGCGCAGCGCCAGCCGCATGGGTTGCGAGCTGGAGGTGGTGAAGCTGGGCGACAGGCCGGCGGCCAGACCGCTCAACCGCACGCTGACCCGCCTCGCCCTTGCGACGCTCGAAGAGAAGGGTGTCGCGGCTGGCGCGCGGGCCAGCTCGACCGACGCGAACATCCCGCTGTCCCTGGGAGTGCCGTCCATCTCCTTCGGCGTCTACCGCGGCTGGGATGCCCACAGGCTAAGCGAAGGTCTCTACCTGGATTCGTTGCCGCTGGGCTACGAGCTGCTGGTCAACCTGCTCGCGCGGGTCCGCGCACTGGAACCTGCCGGATAGGTCTCATCGATGCCCCGGCGGCTCTTCCTGGCCTTCAGGGCCATCGTGTCGACCGCCTCGTTCTGCTGCTGGCCTGCATGGCCGCGGGTCCACTCCCAGCGCACCTCGTGCCGTGAGGTCAATTCCAGCAGCTCGAGCCACAGGTCCTTGTTCTTGACCGGCTGTTTCGAAGCGGTACGCCAGCCGTTCCGCTGCCAGCTCTTCAACCAGCCGTCCGTGAAGGCCTTCTTCAGGTACTGACTGTCGGTCACCAGCGTGACGTCACACGGCTCGGTGAGCGCCTCCAGCGCCTTCACCGCAGCAGTCAGCTCCATCCGGTTGTTGGTGGTGCCGGCTTCGTAACCGCTCGCCCGCCGCTGTACTCCCGCATACTCGAGCAGGTAAGCCCAACCGCCGTCGCCGCTCTTGGTGTCGCAGGATCCGTCTGTGTAGATGAGCACGTGCTTGCGGGCCATGGACAGGATGGTACCCGAATATGCCGGCATCGGTAGGCCCGGCCGGGTTGACTGCCCAGGCACGGTAGTGCAATGTCGCATTCAGATTGTAGAACGTGCGTCCAAGGGAAGCCCCGATGATGAGAAGACAACGCCCATCCCCCGGCGCCCCCATCGCGAGTAATCCCACAATTTTCTCATGAAGCTCATCCGGGACGGGCTTTCTGAGCTTGACCAGCCGTCATTCCCGTGTCTATAATCCAGGCACGGTTGTACAGGCCATGTACAGCCAGGGACGCCGCAGTTTTGCGGCCAGGCAGCGAAGGTCACGAACAGGGGGGCGCGTGACACGCGGGAAATACACCGTTACTGAAGTCGAGGAGCGCACCGGGGTGCCTGCCAGCACCCTGCGGCAGTGGGAACGCCGTTACGGCTTTCCCAAGCCGGAGCGCTCCGAATCCGGGTACCGGCTCTACAGCGAGCAGGACCTGGTCTTCATCCTGGCGATGAAGGAGCACATCGCCGAGGGCATTCCTGCGTCCCGCGCAGCCCAACTCGTTCGCCGCAATGCTCCTTTCACGGGCAGGAGGCGCACACCTGCCGACTTGCGTGATGACCTCATCGAGGCGATGTCCCGGCTGGACGGCGAGACCAGCAACCGGGTCCTTAGCGAGGCATTCAGCCTCCACTCCGTTGATCTGGTGGTCGTTCAGGTTCTGGTCGGGGCTGTTTCCAGGCTGGGCGAGATGTGGGAGAGGGGAGAGGTGGAGGCAACCGTTGTCTCGGCCGCCGCCACCTACGCCTGCGGAAAACTCCTGGCGCTGCTGGAGGGCAGCGTCACTCCCGGCAAACCGGGTGAATCCGTGGCCATCGCGTGCGCGCCCGACGAACGGCACGAGTTGGGGGCACTTGTCTTCACCCTGCTGCTGCGCCGGGCGGGATTCTCCTCCTACTACCTGAGCACCGCGGCCAGCGTCGCCGATCTCGTCGTCCTCACCCGCAGGCTGGCGCCCGGTGTACTGGTGCTGTGCGCAACCACCACCGAGGTTCTCGAGGCCCTCCTCGAGAAGCGGCGACCCCTGCTATCCCTGCCGTCCGCGCTCATGTGCGCAGGTCCCGCGTTCAGGAGGCGCGAGTGGGCCGTACGCGAGCTGGGCGGCGAATACCTTGGCGACACCATCCAGAGCGGACTGGTCACGATGCGTGACCGGATTGGAGCAATGGCAAATGGTGTGCGCTAGGCTTCTTCCCATACCCCCGAACACTCCCGGTTCACGGGAGCTTTTCTCCGCTGCACCCGATTCCGCAGTCCCCAATGCAAGAGGTAGCGGGCGCAAGGCGACCGCTACAACCACAAGCGTCGCACCCCGGATTGTCCGGGTATGGCGCAGGAAGAGCCGGCGGCCTGCAGTTGTCGGGCAATCGGCATCTTGAGCACTGGAAAGAGGAGGTCGGGGCATGAACACGACATTTACGGATTACGGCGCGCATCAGGATCAGGTACCGGTCGAAGGAGCCCTGGAGGCGCCCACCCAGACGCTGAGCTTTCAACGCAAGCAAACTCTCTACCACTCCGGCGACCCGGCCCAATCGGTGTTCAGGGTAAGGGATGGACTCGTCCGCATCACCCGCATGACCCCGGAGGGGCGGGTCCTGACCGTCAGGCACGTGATGCCCGGCGACTTCTTCGGAGAAGAGGCGTTCACGCGCGGCAACCGCGAGGAGATCGCCGAGGCCCTCACCACGGCACAGATCGAAGCGATCAACCCGGAAATGATCAATCACTCCGACCTCATGACCATCACACAGTCGCTGTCGAAGCAGATGCAGCGACTCATGGATTACGAGTACCACCTGCAGACCGGCGACCTCAGACAAAGGGTGGCCCGCTACCTGATCACCCTGTCCGAAACGCCCTTGTGCAGCAAGGATGCTGCGGGAAGGCCGGTGATCTCGGCCACTCACGAACTCATTGCCGAGGGCACCGCCAGCACCAGGGAGAGCGTCTCGAAGATCATCACTGAGCTGCGCTCCGAGGGCTTCATCGAATCGGGCTATAGGAGCATCACCATCGTCGACGAACTCGCCCTCGAGGCGATCGTGGACGGCATCGAGTAGGCGGGCAGTCCCGCCCGCCGAATAGCGGCTCGAAGTACCGGGGAAGGGGCGGCCGCAGCCGCCCCTTCCCCTACCTCTGTTCAAGCACTACGACCGCGCCGGCGGTATCGCGACTGTGCGTGAGGGACAGGTGCGCAACCAACCCCTGCCGCCTCATCTCCTCCTCGATCGGTTCGGAAAAGCAGAGAACCGGCCTCCGGTCGCGGTGCTCCACCCACACGTCCCGCCAGCCGTGCGAGACGGGCCAGCACTTCTGGAACGCCTCCTTTGCGGCGAAGCGGGCGGCCAGCGAGGGGATGATGTTCGACCTCGAGCGGCAGTAGCTGATCTCCCCGGCCGTGAAGTGCCGGGTCAGGAAGCGTTCCGGGTGCCGTTCCAGTACCCCGCGTATACGCTCCAGCTCTATGAGGTCGAGACCGACGGCGACGATCATCGCACGCGGGCGAGCCTGGTGATGCCCTTCCCGGTGGCGATGAGGGCGACATGCGCCTGGTCGAGGAAGAGCCCGTGCTCGACGACCCCGGGGATGGCATTGAGCTCCTGTGCCAGTTCGCCCAGGTCCCGTTTCGGCTCACGGATGCGGCAGTCGAGGACGGGGTTGCCGTTGTCGGTGCGGGCCGCCTCCCCGTTCGCCATCTTGCGGACCTGCGGATCGAGCCCCAGGTCGGCAAGCAGCGCCCTCGTGCGGGCCAGACCAAAGCCGACCACCTCAACCGGCACGGGCGTTTCCGCACCGAGCTGCTCGACCCGCTTGCTCTCGTCACCTATGAGAACGAAGGTGGCAGCGCTGCTGGCGACGATCTTCTCCCTGGTCAGGGCACCGCCCAGACCCTTGATGGCCCGCAGCGACGCATCGACCTCGTCCATGCCGTCGACCGCCACGTCGACGCCGCCTGGAGGCAGCTCGACGAGCGGGATGCCCAGCTCCCCGGCCTGCTGCTCGGTGGCGACCGAGGTGGGCACACCGCTGATGCCGGTGAGTTTGCCATTCGCAATTCGCCCCGCAAGCAGTTCAATGAAATGCCTGGCCGTGCTGCCCGTACCCAATCCCACTACCATTCCACTCTCTATGTAGGAGAGGGCGGCGATGGCGCATTCCCGCTTCTGACTTTCGGCGGTACCGGAACCACTGTTCATGACACGACTCTACCGCGCGGCGCCGCCCCCGGCGGTGGTTCGTCGCGGCCGGCCGGCAAGGTGGAGGCTGTCTTAGAATCGGAGTATGGAAAAGCTTACGACAGGTGACAACGCACCGGATTTTTCTCTGCCTGCAACCGGCGGAGAGGTTTCGCTCAACGACTTCGCGGGCGAATGGCTCGTCCTCTACTTCTACCCCCGCGACTTCACCGAGGGCTGCACGACCGAGGCGTGCGAGTTCCGTGACGCGCTGGCCAGCCGCGTGATGGACGCGACGGTCGTGGGCATCTCGCCCGACGATGTCGAGTCCCACGAGCGCTTCAAGGCCGAGCACAACCTGCCCTTCGAACTGCTCAGCGACGAGGATACCGAGGTGGCGAGGGCCTACGGCGCCTACGGCAACCGCGGCGCCTTCGGCATGGGCGTGAAGCGTTCCACCTTCATCATCGATCCTGACGGCAAGATCGCCAGGGCCTACTACAACGTGCGCGTCAAGGATCATGCCGAGCAGGTGACCAGGGACCTGAACGACCTGAAGGGACTGCAGGCCCAGGCGCGGTAGAGTGGTGGGCGTGCCAAGACGCCCAGGCCTTCCCGACATAGTCCTGGCCAGCGGCTCGCCGCGCCGTCAGGAACTTCTGGCCACGCTCGTCCCGATCTTCACCATCACGCCAGCGCAAATTGACGAAACGCCCCTCCCGGGCGAGGGACCTGCCGACCTGGTAGCCCGGCTCGCCCGGGAGAAGGCCGCAGCGGTCGCCGCCGAGGTGCCTGCAGCGCTGGTGATAGGAGCCGACACCGTGGTGGTACTGGATGGCGAAATTCTGGGCAAGCCGGCAGGCGAGGCGCAGAACCGCGAGTATCTGGAGGCGCTCTCGGCCCGGACGCACACCGTCTACACCGGCCATGCGCTCCTTTTGGAGGGGGAGGTGGCCGCCCGCGTAAGGGAGACACGCGTGACCTTCCGGAAGATTGCACCGGCCGAGATGGAGAGGTACGCCCGCAGCGGCGAGGGTTTCGACAAGGCGGGAGGCTATGGCATCCAGGGCAAGGGCGCAGCCTTCATCGACGGGATCGAGGGCTGTTACATGAATGTGGTCGGAATGTCGCTGGTGACCGTGGTTGAGCTGGCGAAGGAGCTGGGAGTGGAACTTGTCTAGTCTCTACAAGGCCTGGTACGCCTACCTGGCGGCCGGGCTGCTGACCTTCGTGTTCACCGCGTTCGTGGGGCAGGTCCCCAACGATGTCACGGCGGCCGTGTCCTTGCCTCACAACCTCCTGCACCGGCCGGGCGTGAACGTGCGCAACACGCTGCGGTCGATGACCGACCGTTCGGACCTGCAGGCGACTGCCGCCGGATTGTCGGACGAGGTGGCCCGGCTGCGCCAGGAGAACCGTTACCTGGAGCTGCAGGTCGAGCAGCTGCAGCAGGTGGTGCGCATACGCGAGGACCAGTCGCCCGGCGTAGCCACGACTGCCGCCATAATCGGGCTGTCCTCCGGATCGGTGCTCTCGCGCCTGACGATCGACAAGGGGAGTGCCGACGGCATTGTGCCCAACATGCCCGTCACCGTCCCCCAGGGGCTCGTGGGCATCGTCACCGAGGTTGGCCGCAACCGGGCGACCGTCCGCACGGTGAGCGACGTGGAGTCGCGCATAGGCGTCACGGTACGCGAGCGCGGCGGCCAGGGCATCGCCGTTGGAGAGGTGGGTGGCGGCGTGCGCGTCATCAACTTCATGACCGGCGAGGAGGTCCAGGTGGGCGATGTCGTCGAAAC
>CALKAI010000009.1 GCA_937983275.1 uncultured Trueperaceae bacterium
GTGGACCAGTCACCGTCGGACAGGCTCAGCGCCCGCCGCAGATTGTTCTCCATGAGGCCCCCCAGGACCAGAGCCAGGATGGCCGGTGCCAATGGAATGTCGAGCTTACGCATGAAGTAGCCGGCTACCCCGATGCCGGTCATCAGGAACAGGTCGAAGGCGCTGTTGTTCACGGCGTAAACGGCTACGAAGGAGAGCGCGATGACGCTGGGCATGAGTATCCAGCGGGGGATCAGGAGGATTCGCGCAAACAGGCCCACGAGCGGCAGGTTCAGCACCAGCAGCATGATGTTGCCTATGTACATGGAGGCGACGAGCGCGAAAAACACGTCGGCATTGTTCTGGATGAAGAGCGGACCAGGGTTGACGTTGTAGCCAATGAGGGCTGCCAGCATCACGGCGGTCGTGCCGCTGCCCGGTACGCCCAGCGTGAGCAGAGGTATCAGAGCTCCGCTCGTGGCAGCATTGTTCGCAGATTCGGGTGCGGCCACGCCCCGCAGGTCGCCCTTGCCGAAGTCGTCGTCCCGGTCGACCAGCTGCTTCTCGCTGGTATAGGCCATGAATGCAGCGATCGTGCCGCCGGCTCCGGGAAGTACACCGATGAGGAAGCCCATTACGCTGCTGCGGATCATCGTCCAGAAGCTGCGGACAAAATCCCCGATCGAGATCATGACCTTGTTGACCTTGTTTACGGTTGCCCTGCCCAGCCTGGTTTCCTCCAGGGTAACCAGCACCTCGGTAACGGCGAAGAAGCCGATGACAGCGACGACGAAGTCGATACCATCCAATAGCTTCAGCTCCCCGAACGTAAACCTGGCTACGCTTCCGCCGGGGTCCAGGCCCACGCTGCCCACCATCAGGCCTATCACAGCGGCGATGAGGGCCTTTACGAGACTGCGGCCCGCCAGGCTCGCGACGGTGGAGAGGGCGAAGATCATGAGGACGAAGTACTCTGCCGGACCGAAACGAATCGCCCACTGCGCGAGTACCGGCGCGAAGAGCATGAGACCTACTACACTGATGGTGCCGCCGATGAATGAGGCGATCGCCGACATGGCGAGCGCCTGGCCTCCCTTGCCCTGCTTCGCCAGTGGATAGCCATCAAAGGTGGTGGCCACCGCCCCGGACGTACCGGGTACATTCAGGAGGATCGCCGAGATCGAGTTGCCGTACTGGGAGCCGTAATAGATGCCGGCGAACATGATCAGGGCGCTCGTGAGCGACAGGTCCAGTGCGAAGGTGATGGGGATAAGGATGGCTATTGCGTTGATAGGCCCGATGCCGGGCAGCATGCCTATGACGGTGCCGATCAGCGCTCCGAGGAAGACAAGCAGCAGGTTGGTCGAGGTGAACGCCTCAGCGAACCCCTGACCCAGGAGGGCGAACGTTTCCATCTAGCCTCCGAAAATCCTGCCTGTGGGCAAGGAAATACCCAGCGCGAACACGAACAGCGCATAGAGGCCAAGGCTTACCCCGAAGGAGGCTAGCACAGCCCTGAAAGGCTTAGCCTGAAACAGGAGCGCCATGAGCGTGATTATCAGAGTGGTTGCAAGGATAAAGCCGAGCGGCACTATGACGTTGGCGTAGATGATAAGGCCAACCACCATTGCGCCCAGTGCCAGCCAGGCATGGGGCGCGGGCCAGTCGGGCTTGAAGTTGCTGGGCCGGAAGATCAGGATCAGGCTAAGGAAACCCAGCAGCACTGCCAGCAGTTGAGGGTAGGCGCGCGGGCCCAGGGAGTCGGAGGAGAACCCTCCGACCCTGAACCCGAATGTCTGTGCGCCGTAGCCGATCGCCACCAACAGCAGGACAATGCCCAGGATGCGGTCGTCCCGGCGCTGCATGTCAGTCGAGGATGCCCAAATCCCGGGAGATTTGGGTGTAGGTTTCGACTTCGCTCCTCATGAACTCTTCGAAGTCATCGCCGGCGATAAAGAACGGCGCGAGGGCGTTCTGTTCGCGGACTTCCGCCCACTCGGGTGCATCCTGCAGAGTGCTCATGATGTCAACCCACTGGTCGTACTCCTCGTCGCTTATGCCGGGCGCCAGGTAGAAGCCGCGCCAGTTGGCGCCTATCACGTCGTAGCCCTGTTCGCGAGCGGTGGGGATATCGCTCAGGTCGCCGGGCAGGCGCTCTTCGGAAAGCACGGCGAGGACCCTTACTTCGCCGGCTTCGAGCTGCCCCAGCGCTTCGGAGATGTCAGAGCTTACCGCTTCCACTCGGCCGCCCAACAGCTCTACGAACGACGGTCCACCGGAGCTGAAGGAGGTGTAACGAAGCGCAGTTGCGTCTTCCAGGCCGGCTTCCTGGGCGAGCATGAGGGGACGCATGTGGTCCCAGCCGCCGGGAGCGCTGCCACCTGCGAAGCGGATGCTGGAGGGATCAGCAACGAGATCGTCGAGGAACGACTCGAGGTCTTCCCACTCGGAATCGGCGCGAACTGCGATCACGCCGAAGTCGGCGCCTATCGCTGCCAGCCAGCGGACGTCGTCGACGCTCATGCCCTGGAACTGGTCCTGAGAAAGGCGGGTTGCAGTAACGGTGCTCGCCGCGACGATGACGCTGGCATCTCCTTCGCGCTGCGCTACCGTATGAGCATACGCGACGCCCCCGCCGGCCCCCGGCATATTCTGGGTCTGCACCGAACCGTCAACGAGGTCCATCGAGCGCAGCAATTCACCGACGCTGCGGCAGGTAAAGTCCCAGCCGCCACCCGGATCTGCGGGCGCGATGCAAGTCACGCCGCTGGGTTTGTCCTGGGCCGACCCCAAGGTCAGTACGCCCAGCAGCATCGCTGACAGGAAGCCGGTAACGATTCTCTTCATGCGAATCACCCTTTCCTTTACCTGTTTTGGTATATGCGCCCCTAGAGGCGGTACACCTCTACTTCCTCGACACCCAGAGGGAAGATGACGACGTATAGTCCTCGACCCATATCAGGTGCCCGTCCAGGTTGTGGAAGTTGCGGGTAGTTTACAGTTACGTTCTAAAGAATGTCAAAGAACTTACATTTATACATGCGCCTGCAGTAACGGTGCTGACGTCTAGATGACGATCAGCAACACTGCAAGCACCATCAGGGTGAGGGGAAACCCGAGCACGAAGTAATCCTTGAACGTGTACCCACCCGGCCCGTAGACCATCAGGTTCGTCTGGTACCCGAACGGCGTCGCGAACGAAGCTGAAGCGCCAATCGCGATGGCGATCGCGAAACGGACGGGGTCGCCGCCCACGCCCTGGGCGACGGACATGGCGATCGGAAACATCAGCGCAGCCGCGGCGTTGTTGGTGATTACGGCAGAGAACACCGCCGTCAACACAAACGTCGCCGCCAGCGCCAGCGTTTCGCCCGAACCGGCCGCCCCGAGAACAGCCCGCGCGATACCAGCGGCCACGCCAGTCTTCTCGATTGCTGAGCCGATCCCGAATGCACTCGCGATGACCAGCAGCACCTGCCAGTCGATCGAGCGCCGCGCGGCCGAGGCCGTCGTGCAGCGCAACACCACCATGAGGATGGCTACGACGAGGGCGGCCTCGGCCATGCGCAGCCAGCCGAATGTGACGGTGACGACGAGGCCTATGAGCAGGACGATGGCCGCGGCGGCGCGCTCGAAGTTGGGCGGCTCGGAGTCGGGGATGGGGCTCACCAGGTAGAAGTCGCGCGAGTTGCGGTTCCGCTCGACGAACTCGGGCGTGGCCGCGAGGAGCAGCGTGTCGCCCGGGCGGGGGATGACCTCGCCGGTGCGGATCTTCATCCGCTCGCCGTTGCGCGCGACCGCGATGACGACCGCGCCGTAGATGGAGCGGAAGCGGCTCTCGCGAATGCGCCGATAGAGCAGAGGAAACGAGTTCGACACCACCGCCTCCACCAGAATTCGCCCCGGCGGCTTGGTGTCGAGCTTGAGGA
>CALKAI010000010.1 GCA_937983275.1 uncultured Trueperaceae bacterium
TCTTCACCGGTGAGATGATCTACCCGTGGATGCTGGACGAGTTCAAGGCGCTGCAGCCTCTCAGGGAAGCGGCCCACCTGCTGGCCGGGAAGAGCGACTGGCCGCGGCTCTACGATGTTGAGAGGCTCGCCGCCAACCAGGTTCCTGTCGCGGCCGCCCTCTACTACGACGACATGTATGTGGACCTGAACCTGGCGATGGAGAGTGCAGAGCAGATTCCGAACCTGAACGTGTGGGTTACCAACGAGTACGAGCACGACGGGTTGCGGACGGCCGGCGAGCGTATTCTGGACCGGCTGCTGGGGATGCTCCCGGCGACCCTGAACGGACGGTCAGGAGTCTGACTCCCTTGCCGCATAGGCCGCCTGGATGTCCAGTAGTTCGGCAGTGACGGCGTTCTGTCGCGCCTGCCGGTAGGCGGTCTGCAGGGTTTCGAGGCGCTCCTCGATGTTTCTCTCTGCCGCATCCATTGCCGCCAGGCGCGCGGCGTTCTCGCTTGCCTGCGAGGCGGCAAACGCCCTTACGAGCTCGTGAGCGATGGACTGACGCACCAGCCCCTGGAGGAGCTCACGCGGGTGGGTGAGCTCCATGGGGAGCCGGCGTGAAGGCCATGGTCGGTCGCGCAGCTCCCGCAACCAGTCCGTAGAGAGCGGCAGCAGCTGGATCGTGCGGGACTCGTAGGTTGCGCCGCCCGTTGGCAGGTTGTAGGTGAGGAACAGCCGGTCGGCACGGCCCTCCTCACGCCAGCGGTCGATGTGGGCGAGCACCTCCACGACGGCATGGTCGATGGCGCCCACGCTTCCCGGTGGCTCTGTCCGCTCGTGCGGCTGCAAGCGAAGTGTACGCAGGCGTGGCTCCAGCCGGCGGCCCACGGCGAGAACCCGCGGGGGCTCGCCGCCCGGCTGCTGCATTGCCAGCAGCGCGGCAGCGTGCCGGGCGATCCGCTCGTTGAAGGGGCCGCACAGGCCGCGGTCTGAGCCAAACACCACCACTGCCATGCTCTCCCGCGCGCCCGGTTCGGGCGTCTCGAGAAGCTCCGGGTTCATCTTCAGCACCGCCTGCAGGGCGAGTTCGATCGTCTGTGCCGAGGCTTCCAGCGCTGCCACCGACCGGCGGTACTGTCCGATGCGCACGGAAGACAGGGTCTTCATCGTCGTGACCACCGACTGGAGCGTTAGCGCGGAGTTGAGCTGGCGCCGGGTACTCGCGAGGCTGCTCATGGCGCCACCGGAGTGGTGACGTAGGGTCGGAGGGCCTGCCGCGCAGCTGCCAGCAGGGCCTCGCGTTCGGCGTCAGTGAGCGCTTCGCCCGACTCGATGCGCTGGCAGGTTTCGGCATGCTCGCGGCGCACAGCCTGCCGCAGTTCGAGCTGGGCCCGGGGAATGCTTTCGGTGGCCAGGCCATCGAAGAGTCCCGCGTTGACGGCCAACAGCACTGCGACCTGTTCACTCGCGGGTATCGTCTCGGTGGGGCCCTGCTGCAGGATCTCGCGCACCCGCTCGCCGCGCAGCAACGTCTGGCGCGTGCCCTCGTCCAGATCGGCGCCGAAGCGCGCAAACCGCTCCAGCTCCTCGAACTGGGCGTGCGCCAGCCTGAGCCTTCCGGAAACCTCCCGGAACGCCGGAAGCTGCGCCTTGCCGCCCACCCGCGAGACGGAGAGGCCAATGTTCACAGCGGGCAGGACGCCCCGCGCCGCCAGGGCGGGCGAGAGCACGATTTGCCCGTCGGTGATCGAAATGAGGTTCGTCGGAATGTAGGCCGAGAGGTTCCCCTCCTGGATCTCAACGATCGGCAGCGCAGTCAGGGAACCACCTCCCCGCCGGTCGGAAAGCTGGGTCGCCCGTTCGAGCAGCCGGGCGTGCAGGTAGAACACGTCCCCCGGGTAGGCTTCACGCCCGGGCGGGCGGCGCAGCAGCAGCGACAGCTCCCGGTAGGAGCGGGCGTGCTGCGTAAGGTCGTCGTAGACGATGAGGACGTCGTGGCCATCCTCCATGAGGGCCTCTGCCATGCTCGTAGCAGCAAACGGCGCTACCTGGCGTATGCCGGGCGGTGCGTGGCTTGCAGCCACGACCACCGTCGTGTACTCCAGGGCACCCTGTGCGGCCAGCGTTGCCACGGTGCGCGCCACCTGGGACCCACGCGAGCCGATGCTGCAGTAGATGCACTTCACACCGGTATCGCGCTGATTGAGGATGGCGGCAACGGCGAGGCTGGTCTTGCCGCTCTGCCGGTCGCCTATTATCAGCTCCCGCTGCCCCCGGCCAACCGGAAACAGCGCGTCTACCACCTTTACGCCCGTATGCAGCGGGCGGCTCACGGGGCTGCGCTCGAAGATGGGGGTTGCGGGGCGTTCGACAGGCAGCCGCATGGAAGTCCGGACCGGACCCCCCTCGTCGAGCGGCTCCCCCAGCGGCGTCACTACCCGGCCCAGCAGCTCTTCGCCTACCGGAACGTCCAGCACGCGCCCTACACGGGTAGCCAGCGTTCCCGCCCTGACCCCTTCGCTGCCCGTAAGCAGGGTCACCCCCACGGTGTCCCGGGTCAGGTCGGTGGCAACACCCAGTTCGCCACCTTCGAACTGCACCAGTTCATCGGACGCTACCCCCGGCAAGCCGGTGACGCTGGCGATGCCAGCCTCGACACTCCTGACTACACCCACCTCGTCTACACTGAAGGTTTGAGCAACCTCCTGGCGAGCGGTGTCCAAGGCGTCGAGGCTCCTTTCGAGCGCCCGTGCAAGTTCACCGGTGGGCCCTCCCCTTCGTGAACTCATGCCCCGGCCCCCCTGTCCCGTGCCGACCCCGTCTGGGCCGGCCTGCTCGCTGCCCTGCGCAGGTCGCTTACTACTCTGTCGAAGGTGCGCTCAATCTCCTGCATCCGGTCGCGGGCGCTTACGCCTATGCGGGTGCCGGCCGCGGTGAGGGTTCCGCCGAAGAGCAGCCGTGGGTCGACCGAGAACCGCGGGTCCCTTGAGCTGCCCGTAAGGCCGCGCACAGCACGCGCGAGCTCCTCACGTTCACCCGACTGCAGTTCGAATGCGGTCGTTACGACACCCGGGTCTCCCGCCCCCGCTATTCTCGATTTGACAGCATCGTCGAGATTGCCCAGCCGCCGCAGGAAAACCTGAAGCGACTGCGATTGCAGGTTCGCATCGGCGAGGTCGTGCAGCGCGGCCTGCAGTTCGGCGGCAAGCAGCGAGACACTCTTCCGGGCCAGCAGTTCGAGCGCCTCATTCCGCTCCCGCTCTATGGCATCGGCGAGCCGTGCGCGTAGCTGGTCCGCTTCCAGCTGTGCCTCCTCGAGGCGCTCTTCGCGAAGCACGGCCGCTTCCCGCTCAATTTCTGCGAGCCGGTCACGGCGCGTCTGTGCCAGGCGCTGGCGCTCGCGGGCGAGATCCTGAGCCTCCTGCCTCGCCTCCTCGCGTACCCGCTCAGCTTCCGACCAGTTCTCCGCAATGCGCGCCTCGCGGCCCTCCATCACGTTCAGGATGGGACGGTAGAGGAAGATACGCAGCAGCGCCAGCAGCAGGATGAAATTGAGCAGTTGCGCGAGGAGCGTGAACCAGTCGAGATCCACCCTGGCTCAACCTGCCCAGAAGGGGTTCGCGAAGATCAGGATGAGTGCGATGACAAAGCAGTAGATGGCGGTCGACTCGATCATCGCCAGGCCCACGAAGAGCGTGCGGGTGATCGTGTTCGACTCGTCGGGCTGCTGGGCCATGCTCTGCAGGGCCTGGGCGAGTGCTCGTCCCTGGCCTAGTGCGTTGCTTATCGAGCCTATCGCCACGGTGATCCCCGCGGTGAAAATCGAGATGATGGCGATCAGGGTGGCGTCGGTCATGTGGATCCTCCTTGGGAAGCCTCTGTCGTCTCGTCGAGGCGTGCTCTCTGCTCGCTCGTGCCCGAAGCGATGTATACGATTGCCAGAATCGCGAAGATGTAAGCCTGGATGACGCTGATGAGGAGACCAAAGGCCTCCATAATCACCGGGAAGAGAAGCGGTGCAATTGAGAGGAGGATGGCGACGACCACGCTCCCGCTCATGATGTTTCCGAAGAGGCGAATGGCCAGGGCCAGCGTGCGCGACAGCTCCCCGATGATGGTGAATGGCAGCATGAGCGGCGACGGCTGGAGGTAGCTGCGCAGGTACGCCCGGATTCCCACCTTGCGAATTCCGAACCAGGGAACGGCCAGGAAGACGGTAAGCGCCAGAGCGGCCGTTGTGTTCAGCGAAGCGGTGGGGGCACGGAATCCCGGAATGATCGACAGGATGTTGGAGATCAGGATGAACAGGAAGAGCGTGCCGATGAAAGGCAGGTAGGGCCGCGGGTCCTGCTCGGTGACGTCACGAATCTGGTCCAGGATGAAGGTCACGACCGCTTCGAGTACGTTCTGGCCTCGCGTTACCTCCTTGCCTGCCTTCAGCCCACGCGTAATGAGCGCGCTCGCAACGACCAGGATTGCCATTACCAGCCAGGTGAATACCAGCGTTGCGCTTATGTCGAGCGGGCCCACCGAGAAGTAGACGATTCCGTCCGGTGAGAGGATCATTTTGCTTCCTCCCCCCTGGGCCGGAGCAAACTCGTTGCGAGCAAGCGCGCAGCCAGGAAGCCGAGTATCGCCATCCCCAGAGCCCACGCCCCCTGCCGCGCGATCCAGATGAATGCAACGCCAAGGAGCACAGCTCGCACGAGGAAGCTGCTGATCAGGACACGCGTCGCGTTACCTACCCGGCCCACTCTGCGCACCGTGTACCAGAGGCCCGAGAAGTAGGCACAGCCCAGCAGCACACCGAGCAGCAGGAACAGTGCAATGTCCATGACGCTCACCTGGCAACCTCCCCTCGTGCCGGCCGTTCAGTCACGCTGCGACTCCTTCTGAACCCAGTACCAGGCGTTGAACAGGCCCAGGATCAGGCCAGCCATCATGAGCATGAGCGTCCATGAGTACTGGCCGTCCGTACGGGAGTCAATCCATACGCCCAGGAAGATCCCGAGCAAGGTGGGGACTGAGACCGACCAGCCGACCACGCCGAACATGCCAAGCCCGTACGCGAGTCCACGCTTCCCCTCGCGCCGGGCCCTTACCTTCCGTTCCTCCTTCTCCCGCACCACCCCGACCAGACCCTCGGAAGGCTGTGCCTTCTCCTGGCCGTGCTCCTCCCCCGCCTTGATCCGCTCGTCATTTCCGTCAGGCCCCTTCATGTCACCTCCGCAGCTCGCCAAGGCGTCGCAGGATATCGGCCTCCAGCCGCAGGAGCGCACGGCGTGCGCGTTTCTCCGCCTCGGTCTGGGTCTTGAAGCGCTCGCGAACGGTTTCCTCTGCCGAGCCGAGGTCACCTGCGACCACTGCCCGCTGGCAGCTTGCACGCACCGTGTCGCCCGTCTTGACCAGCACTCCGTTGTCGACTGCTACGAACACCTCCGTATCCTCCTCATCAACGAAGGCGAGCAGGCCGGGCACCAGCAGCAGCACGGCATCGGCGTGACGGGGAAGGATCGTGAACGAGCCGAAGCTCGATTCGGCGCTCACGCGCCTCACCGGCCGCTCGACGAGAACGCCCGCGGGGGCGGTCAGGAGGAGGTTCACAGGCCAGCCTCTGCAAGGGTGCCTATCATGTACAGCTCCCCTTCAGGGACGTGGGCGAGCTCGTCGCGCAGGATGCGCTCGCAATCGCTGAGGACTTCCTCGAGCGGGACGGTGTACCCCTTCTGGCCGGTGAAGGCCTGCGTCACGTGGAATGGCTGGGTCAGGTAGCGTTCCAGGCGTCGGGCGCGGGAAACGACCGCCTGATCATCCTCAGAGAGCTCCTCGAATCCCAGCATCGCGATAATGTCCTTCAGCTCCTCGTAGACCGCCAGCGTAGAGCGGACCTCACGGGCGACCCGGTCATGACGCTCCCCCGCCACCTCAGGCGTTAGCAGTGAGGAGGTCGAGCCCAGTGGGTCGATCGCCGGGTAGTACCCCTGGCTGGCCCGCTCCCTGGAGAGCACAACCGAGGCAGAGAGATGCCCGAACGTGTGGACAACCGCCGGGTCAGTAAAGTCATCGGCCGGCACGTAGACCGCCTGCACGGAGGTGATGGCCGCGTCCCGCGTGCTGCTGATGCGCTCCTGAAGCTGGGCGAGTTCTGTCGCCATCGTCGGCTGGTAACCCATTCGCGACGAGAGCCGGCCCATTAGCCCCGAGACCTCCGAGCCCGCCTGCACGAAGCGGAACACGTTGTCCATGAGCATGAGAACGTCGCGGCTCTCGTCGTCACGGAAATACTCGGCCATCGTAAGGGCTGTGTGACCGACCCGGAAGCGGGCGCCCGGTGGTTCGCTCATTTGCCCGAAGATCAGCACGGTGTCGCCCAGCACGCCGGCGTCGCGGACGTCGCGAACGAGCTCCTCTGCCTCGCGGGATCGTTCTCCTATCCCGCAGAAGAGGCTCACGCCGCGGTGCCTCGCCGCCATGTTGTTGATGAGCTCGGTGATGAGGACCGTCTTCCCTACGCCGGCGCCACCGAACAGGCCAGCCTTGCCGCCCCGCTCCATGGGCGCGAGGAGGTCGATCGCCTTGATTCCGGTTGGCAGGATTTCCGAGGTGACCGCCTGCCGTTCGAGTGGCACGGGTGGCTGCAGCAGTGGACGACGGCCCACAGCCTCCACTTCGCCCGCTCCGTCGATGGGCTCGCCGAAGACGTCGAACACCCGGCCCAGCACTCCCGGGCCCACGGGGATATGCAGCGCCTCACCCGTGTCCGTTACCTCATCACCCCTGGCCATACCGGCAGTGGAGGTAAAAGCCAGACAACGCACCGTCCCCTCGTCTACCTGGCTCATCACCTCAAGGCGCACCTCGCCCTCCGGCCCGGCAAGCAGCAACGTGTTGAGTCCAGGCGGCTCTCCCTTGAAGCGCACGTCAACAACCCCGCCGCGAATGGCTACCACCTCACCGGTCGCGGCCTCGCGCGGCGCTCCTTCTCTGGTGTCGCCTGGTGGGGCTTGGCGTTCCATGGGTTAACCCTACCCGACGCGCTTGCGTGCATATGTTGAGCCACATCAACGCGGCGTCTGGGGTGATTCGCTGCAAGCTCTTGACGAATACCGTATAAGCGGCTATAATTATTGTCATCAACGCGCCGGAAGGGGCGTTATTTTTTTGTCTGCTCGGGCCGCCCAACCGGGCAACGGCGTGCACTTCTAATCCTTGATCCCCCACCGAGAAAAAGGCTGGCTTCCCGCTGCCTACCCTGCAGTTCTTACTCCCGTTCCCTGGCCCTTGGCCTGAGGAAAATCGTGGCAACGACCCGGGAAGCCAGGAAGCCGAGCATGGCCATTCCCATGGCCCCCAGACCGAAGCTGGCAATCCAGAAAAAAGTGACTACGAGCAGGGCGGCCCGCAGCAGGAAGCTGGTGACGAGCGTCCTCGTCGGGTTTGCCGTGTCCCCCATCGTGCGTACTGTGTGATAAAGACTCGAGAAGAAGGCGGAACCAAGCAACGCCCCCACAACCGCAAACAGGACCATCTCCAGGGCGCTCATCGCGAAACCTCCGCGCTTCCCGGAGGGTTATTCACTTTGAGCTCCTGCTGATCTTGGCTTCGAATGTCATGGGTCAAGCCTACAGGGCGGGGTGCGTCACCCGGTGTTGCGTCCCATCCCCGTACAGCAGCTCTTCGAGGAAGTGGGCTGCCTCTTCAGTGCCGTTCTCTGCCCTGACCCTTTCCCCTACCTCCTGCGCCTTCGCCTCCGTTTCGGGCGAAAGCAACTCCTCCAGCGCTCTTTCGAGTGATTCCGCGTTCAGGCGCTTGGCGGGTAAGGGAGCGGGGCCGGCACCCACGGCTGCAACCCGTGCGCCCCAGAACGGCTGGTCGCCGAAGAAGGGGCAAATCAGGGTTGGCCGTCCGGCGCGCAGGCCGGCCGCGGTGGTGCCGGCCCCGCCGTGATGGACAACAGCGGCGACCCTCGGAAAAAGCTTCTGGTACGGCGCGCCCTCCATGAAGAACACCTGGTCGTTCCCGGTTCCGTTGTCCACTCTTTCGAGCCCGCCCCAGCCGGTGGCTATTACCAGGCGCACGCCCAGCCTCTGAGCTGCAGAGATGAACATTCTCGTCCTCTCGCCCGCCCCCGGCGCCTGCATCGAGCCGAAACCGGCGAAAAGCGGGGCGGGACCACGTTCCAGGAAACGCTCCAGATCGGGAGGAAGCTCGCTGGCATCGTCCTCTTCGGGCGGAAACCAGAAACCCGTTTGCTTCACCCGCTCTGGCCAGTCGCGAGGCCTGGGCACCAGCGTGGGCGAAAAAGGAAAGAGGACGGGCGTTAGCTGGCCGTTGCCCAGCCGGTCGAGCCTCGGGAGCCCGGGAAGGGCCGGCAAACCTCGCTCCTCCCGCCAGCGGTTGAGGGTGCCCCGGTAGGGAGCAACGATGAGCCGATCGACCGCAAAGGTGGCGCGGTTGAGCGGACCCAGGTCGCGGCCTCCCAGCAGCGGGTGCGAGAACTCCCCGGTGGGTACGAGCATGGGCACAAAAAGGCAGAGAACAGCCTGCGCCCCCAGTGCCTCGGCCAGCGTCGGGCCGGCGAGCGCCTTGGGGTGATGGACGATCAGGTCGGCTTCCTGCACCGCCGCCCACGCCTCCTGAAGCGTCTGGCTAATGATCTCCCGCGCCTCGCGCATGAGGGCCAGCGGGTTCCCGCGCCCGCCTCCGCCTGTCCTGTCACCAAGCTCGAGCAGACCGTCGTTCAGGGGCGCGAAGGGAATACCCCGTTCGTTGGCGAACTCCCGGAAGCGTTCATGCGTGACCAACAGAACCGAGTGGCCCCGCCGGAGCAGAGCAGACCCGAGGTAGGTGAAAGGCTCGACATCGCCGCGCGAGCCGGAGGTGAGGAGCACCATGTGTGCCACAGTGCCTCGACAATACACTCACCTTGCAGGACAAGGTCGATTCCTGGCAGTCCTGGACTGGCCGTTTACCGCACCAGGAAGCCCTCGCCCAGCTCGTCCCGTGGATCGATCACCCACTGGTTGAAACCGACAATGTATGCACTCCCGGCGATTCCTGGCACCACCGCCTCGAACTCCCCAACGGTCGTGCGCTTCACCGCCTTCCCCTCGAAAACGGTGCCGACGATGCTTTCGTTGCGCAGCGTCTCGCCCACCTGCAACTTCCCCCGCGCGACGAGCTGCGCGACCCGGCCGGACGTGCCGGTGCCCGTTGCAGACCGGTCCACCTCACGCTCGGCAAATACGCAGATGTTCGCCTGGTCGTTCCCCTCGAACCGCGGCGGGCCGTCGATGATGACGCCGTAGAGCGAATCGAGCTCGGGCACGAGGGGGTGCCGGATCGGGAAGCTGGCGACTACTGCTCTCTTCACCTCGTCGGCGACCTCCACGAGCCGCGCCGTGTTGCGCGGGTGAATCTCCAGCCCCAATTGAGAGGCAGAGAAATACGCATAGAACGCCCCACCAAACGCGATGTCGACCGTGACCTCGCCGAACGATTCCGTCTGGACCGTGACGTCGCGGGCGAACAGGAACGAGGGGACGTTCAGAAAGCGGACGTTGCCAGTTTGCCGGCCGTCCCACTGGACGAACGCCTCGATGAAACCGGCCGGCGAATCGATAGCCACGCGGGTCTCCGGCGTGGTGCGGGCCACGAGACCCTGCTGCACAGCAACCGTGGCGAGCGCGATGATCCCGTGTCCGCACATGTCGGAGTACCCCTCGTTGTGCATGAAGATCACGCCCATGTCGGCACCCTCGCTCACCGGTTCGGTCACGTAACAGCCGTACATGTCGGCGTGGCCGCGCGGCTCGAGCATCAGCGCCCGGCGCACATGATCGAGATTGTCGCGCGCCCAGCGGCGCTTCTCGAGGATGGTTACGCCGGGGATACGTGGCACGCCGGCGGTGACTATGCGCAGCGGCTCGCCGCCGGCGTGGGTGTCTACGGTGGTGTAGGTGGCGCTGAACTCCATGTTTACAGCTCCAAAGGTGAAAGGTCTTCAGGAAAACCCATTTGTGAAGTCGGCTGATGCTGCAGCTTGCCTAGATGCGCCTGTAGGCGCTCCCTCCAAGCATTGCCTGGCACTACTGCGTCCATTAAGTGGAGGAGGATCAAGAGCGTGTTGTAGAGCCGCCGCGAATCAGGATTCCATTTCAGAGCCACGCGCGAAGGGCGCTTCCGCGGTTCGGAAGGGACGATTGTGAATTCTCGGTTCCAAAGACGGGCGTGATGAGCGCTTACATTCCTGACAATGACTAGATGGTGCAGCCAGGACTCCAGCTGCTGCCCACTTAATCCAAAGGGGCGCGCAATTCGTGTACGCACCTTCTGCGGCTTGAGGTTTGCGTACCAGCGAGAAAGAAGGCCTAGGGACATTACCTCACACACCGCCCAAAGGGGCGGCAAATCCTCGCGATACTTCGTGCGCATATGGGCGATAAACAGTTCATCGGATCGAGCTACGGCATCTTCCAAGTCGCGAACGTTCCGCCAATAGTAGTGGCTACGCAACGCAATCTCTTTGTTCAAGTGGGCATGGGGCCCATAGGCATGTGACAGCTCATAGGCCCAACGCGCTCTGATGGCTACCTCAATTCGTTCGATCGCGTCGAGCACAATTAGCCTAAGTTCTCTATCGAACTCGTAAAGGCCAAGTACCTTTTCAAAACTCGTGCCGGGTTCAAAAATATGGTTCTTTCGGTCGATCTGAAACGGTAGCCAGTACGCGGCCAATCGATAGTAGTTGATTCGTGCGAGTTGATGCGCCGCCATTTCGGGGTCCTCAAAGCTCATGCCTCTTCTCCGCAACAGAGCAATCTGAGCGGGGTAGTCAAGCGGCACCTTATTAAATGCACGTACCACGACAATAAAGTAACCCGCCGGGTTGCGGATGTGCACGCACAGAGCCTTGGCGGGTTTTCTTACTATCGATAATACGTTGTTTCGATGTTGATTGGCAAGCTTTTGACCTACAGTTCCCGCAGTTCCCGGCCTGTGCTATTCAGAACCCTGCCGCCACCTTCAGCAACTACAACCGTGTCCTCGATACGAACCCCGGTCCACTCCGGAACGTAGATTCCCGGCTCGACGGTAATAACCATCCCTGGCTGGAGCTCCTCGGTCAGCGTCTCACTGAGGAACGGATCCTCGTGCACCTCCAGGCCCAGGCCGTGACCGACTGAGAAGCCGTGCTCGTACTCGCGGTAGCCGCCGCGCCGGATGGGTTCGCGGCAGGCGCGGTCGATCTCCTGGCCGGTGCGGCCCGGCGTGGTAGCCAGCTGCACCCCTGCCTCCAGCGCTTCGAGAACGAGTCCGTAAACCTCGCGCTCGCGGTCGCCCACCTTCCTGCAGGCGACCGTGCGGGTCATGTCCGAGTGGTAGCCGTCCACCAGGGCACCGAAGTCGAAGAGGACAAACTCGCCCTTCTCGATGCGCTTCTCGCTGGCCCGGCCGTGCGGCAGGGCGGCGCGCCAGCCGGAGGCGACTATGGGGAGGCCCGGGTAGTTTTCTGCCCCGGCCAGTTCGATGCGGTGGCGCAGCTCGACGGCCAGGGCGCGCTCCGATACCCCCGGTTGCACCAGCGGGAGGACCTGCGAGAAGACCTCATCGGTAATCCGTTGCGCCTCGCTCAGGCAGGCGATCTCGTACTCGTCCTTGACGGTCCGCAACCCCTCGACGAGGCCGCGGGTGGGCACGAGTTCGGTGCCGGCGAGCTCGGCCTGCGCCTCCTGCGCCCAGGCGAAGCTTACGTGCGCGGCCTCGATGCCAAGGCGTTGCACGCCCGCGTTGGCCAAGGCGTTCCTCAGCGGCGTCCACAGGTGCTTGTTCTTTGGTAGCTCCGTCACCTGCGCCCCGGGGATCTGGGCGCCGGCCTGCTCTACGTAACGCCAGTCCGTCAGGAAGGCCGGCGGGGCTTCGCTGGCGAAGGCGACGGCGTAACCGAACGAACCGGTGAAGCCGGTGAGGTAGCGGCGGTTGGCCGGGGAGAAGACGAGCAGGGCATCGAGTCCCTGCTGCGCCAGCCGGTCGCTCAGCTTCCGGCGGCGGGCCTCGACGAAGGTTGTGGGCTCAAGGGTCGCAGGCTGGTTGGTCATGCAGTTCGCTCCAATGCGCAAATCAGCTCTTGGGGTCGAAAACGTCACGCAGGGCGTCACCCAGGATGTTGAAGGCGAGGACGGTCAGGAAGATGGCGGCCCCGGGACCGTAGATGATGTGCGGAGCCTGGCGCATGTAGTTGCGGGCGGTGCTGATCATCGCGCCCCACTCGGGTGTAGGCGGAGAAATCCCCACCCCCAGGAACGACAGCGCCGCCGCCGTGAGTATGGCGCTGCCCATGAGCAGCGTGGCGTAGACGAGCACCGGACCGAAGGAGTTCAGGAAGACGTGTCGCACGATGAGCCGGAGGTCCCCGGCGCCGCAGGCTCGCGCGGCCTCGACATACTCTTGGGCGCGCACGCTCAGAACGGAGGAGCGCATGATCCGCGCAAACGAGGGCACCGAGTAGGCGGCCACGGCGATGATCACCGGCACCAGACCCGCGCCCAGCACCGCCGCGAGGAGGATGGCCAGGAGGATGCCGGGAAACGCCAGGAGCACGTCGATGACGCGCATCAGGACCGCATCGAGGGTGCGGCCGTAGAAGCCGGCGACCAGCCCGACGAGGATGCCCGTCAAACCGCCCAGGAGCACGGCGAGGATCCCCACCGTAACGGAGATGCGGGCGCCGTAGAGGACGCGGGAGTAGATGTCTCTGCCCAATTCGTCCGTGCCCAGCCAGTGTTGGGCGTTGGGAGGCTGCATGATCGCCAGGAAGTTCTGGCGGTTCGGTTCGTGGGTGGCCAGTTGCGGCGCGAAGATCGCGGCGACGAGCAGCAGCGCGACGATCAGCAGCGCGGGGATCGTGAGGCGGTTGCGCAGGAGTTTGCTGAGCGAGCGCATCAGTTGTACTGCACCCGGGGGTCGAGGGCGGCGTAGAGGAGGTCGACGGCGAGGTTGACGAGGACGAACATGCCGGCGATGAAGACCACCGCGCCCTGCACCGCCGGGAAGTCCTTGCCGTTGATCGCCAGGATGAGGTAGCGGCCCAGGCCGGGCCAGGCGAAGATGCTCTCGGCGATAACCGCTCCCGAGAGGAGCACCCCGAACTCGAGGCCCAGCACGGTGACGATGGGCAGGAGCGCGTTGCGCAGGGCGTGCCTGATCACGACCAGCCGGGGTGCCAGCCCCTTCGCGCGGGCCGAGCGCACAAAGTCCTCCTTCAGCACGTCGAGCATCGTGGAGCGCACGAGGCGCGCGACTATCGCGCTGGTGGCGACGCCCAGGGTGGCTGCGGGCATGATCAGGTGCCGCAGTCCGTCGAGGGTGAACGGCTCGCCACGCCCAGACGGTGGGAGCCAGCCGAGCTCCAGCGCGAACACCAGCATGAGCAGCAGGCCCAGCAGGAAGTGGGGCAGGGAAACGCCGAGCAGGGCGACGGTGGTCGTGAGATTGTCGATGAGCGAGTTCTTGTGGACGGCCGCGAGGACGCCCAGCGGCACGCCTACCAGCGCGGCGACGAGCAGGGCGGCCAGGGTGAGTTCGATGGTGGCGGGATAGAGGCGCAGGACCTCGGCGGTAACCGGGCGGTCGGTGCGGATCGACTGGCCCAGGTCGAACTGCAGGGCGTTGCCGACGTAACGAAGATATTGGGTGTGCAGCGGCTGGTCGAGGCCGTGGCGGGCGCGCAGCTGCTCGATGAGCTCGCCGCTGGCGCGGCCGCCCACCCCCGGCGGGAGGAGCATGTCGATAGGGTCGCCCGGGGCGAGGTGCATGGAGAAGAACACCAGGGTGAGGACACCCAGGATCACGAATATGGCCGAGAAGAGACGTCGAACGGTATAGCTGAGCACGGGGATCCTTTGTGGGGCGGAGGAAAGAGGGTTCTCCGCCCCTTCGATTGCGAAACGTCAGTCCAGCGAAGCCGTCCTACTCGAGGCGCCAGTTGTGGGCGTTGAGCATCACGCCCATCGTGCTGACGTCCATGCCGGAGAGCCCGGGCGTGACCACGTGCGCCTGCTCGACCCAGAACATGGGGCACACCATGGCGTCTTCGTAGACGATGCGCTCCAGCTCGAAGTAGGCCTGGGCGCGCTCCGCCTGGTCGGTGCTGCCGCGGCCCGCCTCGATGAGCGCGTCGATTTCGGGCGAGGCGCCCTGGGTGACGTTCCAGTGCTCCTGCGAGTGGAAGGCGTACTCCCAGATGGGCGGCTCGGGCTGGGCATTGTCGATCCACCAGCCCAGGTCGTACTCCCCGGTGCGCACGTTCGTGTAGTAGGTGTTTCGCTCCGAGGCGGTGATGGTGGTGCCGATGCCCACGTCGCCCAGGAACTGCTGGATGATCTGCGTGGCCAGCAGCCACTCGCCGTCACCGCGCGCCTGGAAGTCGAGGTTCAGCGGCTGGCCGTCCAGCTCGCGCACGCCGTCGCCGTTGCTGTCGACGATGCCGGCCGCCTCGAGGACCTCAATCGCCCGCTCGGGGTCGAACCCGTAGCCGGGCACGCCCGGGTCGTGCGCCCAACCATCGAACTTGGCGATCGTGAACTGCGGCGAGCCCAGCCCCGCATAGGCCGCGTTGATGAGCACGTTCCGGTCGACCGCGTAACAGATCGCCTGGCGCAGCTCCACGGGCAGAGTCTGGTTGTTTACCGCTATGAAGGCCGTGTTGATGCCGCTGAAGGGGAGAACCTGGAAGCCCGCGCCCTCGAGCCTGGCGACCTCGTTGATGGGCGCGAAGGATATCGCGTCGATCGTGCCGGCCTCCAGTTCGAGTACCAGGGTTGCCGGCTCGGGAATGTTGCGGGCGACGACCCGCTCGATTTCGGGTGTGCCGGCCCAATACTCCTCGTAACGCTCGAGCACGGTCTGTTGATCGGGCTCGTAGTCGACGATGGCGTAGGGGCCCGTGCCGACTGGGATCTCATCTCCTGCGGTGGCCGGGTCGATGATCCACACTTCGGTGAGTTTCAGCAGAAAGTCGGGATCGGGACCAGCCAGCTCGAGCTCGAAGGTGAGTTCATCGACGGCCTCGCTGCGGGTCACGCCGGACAGCTGCCCGGCAGAGGGCAGCGGGTCATCCGGATTGACAATCCGCTCGAACGAGGCCACCACCGCTTCGGCGGTGAAGGGCGTGCCGTTGGTGAAGGTGACACCCTCCCTCAGGTTGAAGGTGTAGGTGACCCCGTCGCCCTGCAGCTCCCACGACTCCGCGAGCGCGGGCGTGTACTCGCCGTTTACGTAGAGCACGAGCGTGTCGGCCACCAGCTCCGAAACGGTGTAGCCGAAGACGTTGCTGTTGCGTTGCGGGTCGGGCTCTGCCCCGGTCGCGCCCGG
>CALKAI010000011.1 GCA_937983275.1 uncultured Trueperaceae bacterium
GACACCACCGCCTCCACCAGAATTCGCCCCGGCGGCTTGGTGTCGAGCTTGAGGATCTGATCCGTGGCGGGGCTAAGCCCGTTCATCTTCTGCAACTCCACGACGTCCTCGACGGCGCCCACGAAAACGAGGCGGTCGTTGCCCTGGAGGGCGAGCTGGGGTGTGACGGGGGCGAGCTCTGCCCCATCCCGTTCTATCTCGAGGAGGTAGAGGGTGGGCAGGTTCTTCAGGCCGGCCTCCTCGAGCGTCTTGCCGTCGAGCGGGCCGCCCTCGATGACGGTCATCTCGATGGAGTACTCGCGGGGATTCTGGGCCTGAGCGAGGAGCGACGTGCGGTCGGGCAGCAGCCGCCGCGCGAGAATGATGAACGCGAGTCCCAGGACCGTGGCGGGCAGGCCAATGCGCGCGAGGTCGAACATGCCCAGGCGGCCCAGGCCGGACTCGACGAGGAGGCCGTTGACGACGAGGTTCGTGGAGGTGCCGATGAGTGTGATCGTGCCGCCCAGGATCGCGGCGAAGGAGAGCGGCATGAGCAGTTTGGAGGCGCTGAAGCCCATCGCCCGGCCCCACTCCCTCACGGCCGGGATCATCATCGCGACGATGGGCGTGTTGTTCAGGAAGGCGCTCAGGAAGGAGACGGGGACGGTGAGGCGCAGGAGTGCGCCGCCCAGGGTCGTGGGCCGGCCCAGCAGCCGCCGCGAGATCCAGTGGAGGCCGCCGGTGTCGCGCAGGCCGGCCACCACGGCGTAAAGGATGCCGACGGTGAGGACGCCTTCGTTGGAGAAGCCGGCGAAGGCCTCGGCCGGATCGAGTACGCCGCTCACGAGCAGGATCGCGAGGCCCGCGAGGAAAACGAGGTCGGGTGCGATGCGGGTGGTCGCCAGGATGAGCAGTATGCCCAGGACGACCGCTACGGTGATGGTGGCCGCGATGGTCATGTGGTGAGGGTTCCCTTGAGGAGTTTTACCCCACAGCTCATCGGGAAAGAGTACGGGTGGCGCCGATTGTGGCGTTAGGTGTCAGGGCGCAGAATTCGCGCGCGTGAGCCCGCGCCTACCTGCCGAACCGCCGCTCGCGCGCCTGAAAATCGCGGAGGGCGCGCAGGAAGTCGATCTTGCGGAACTCCGGCCAGAAGGCGTCGCAAAAGTAGAACTCGCTGTAGGCGGTTTGCCACAGCAGGAAGCCGGAGAGGCGCACCTCGCCGCTGGTGCGGATGACGAAGTCGGGGTCGGGCATGCCGGCGGTGTAGAGGTGCTTGCCGATCTCCTCGGCGTCGATCGAGGCGACGAGCTCCCGCGGGTCGCGGCCCTGCTCGAGGCCGCTGCGCATCAGCTTGCGTACGGCCGAGACTATCTCCTCCCGCCCCCCGTACCCGAGGGCGAGATTGAGGCACAGGTCGTCGTACTGGGCGGTGGCGTCCTCTGCCTGGCGTAGCGCCTCCTGGGCAGAGTCCGGAAAGTCCTCAATATCACCAATGATGCGCACGCGCACGCGGTTCTTGTGCACGCGCGGGTCGCCCAGCAGCTGCCTCGCCTGGCTGGCGAACAGGTTGTAGAGGTGCGCGACCTCCTCGGGCGAGCGGCCGCGGTTCTCGGTCGAGAAGCCCCACAGCGTCACGTGCTTGATGCCCAGCTCGAGGCACCAGTCGAGCACCTCGCGCGCCTTGTTCGCGCCGTAGTCGTGCCCGGCCTTAGTGTCCAGCCCGACCGTCTTGGCGAAGCGGCGGTTGCCGTCCATGATGATGCCGATGTGCTTGGGAAGCGGCTCGTGGCGCAGCTTCTGCAGCAGCCGCCGCTCGTAGAGCCAGTAGAGCGGCGTCGTGAGCCGACGGAGGGCGCCCAAGCTGCCGTTGCTGCCCGGCGCTGTGGGTTTGCTGCCTTCTTTTGTGGATGTCAGGCTCACCGCTTGATTCTATCGTGAGGGTCGGCCGAAGAATGCAGGGCTATGAACTCCTGACGCAGCCGCTTGACTACGCCATCCCCTCAAAGGATCAGCGCTGTACTTCACGCCAGAGCCGAGGCTACTACATATCGAGCGCCGGCACTACCACTTTCCGAGGATCCTGAGTGCTACTTATTGAGGGCTGCTACCACCACTTGTCGAGTTCCGGCCCGCTCATGGACGAGGTCCATGAGCCTCTTCAGCAGGCGGTTATGCGTGCCGCTCCTTACTTCAATTCGAAATTACTGAACGCTGTTCAATATTTTGAGTTCGCCCAAAAGGAGTAGGCCGGGTCAGTCGAAGCGAGCGATGTCTAAATCGAGGGCAATCGCGATGTCGGCAACCGTCCTGTCGGCCGTGCAAATGCCGCCACTTCCTAATCTTAGTGCTACAGACAGTTGAAGGGCATCCAAGCTTCTGAGGGGCTCCTGTGGAACTCGTGCAAACAGCCGCATTGCCTTCTGTAGGTCCTGGTTTTCGACCTCGTAGTGGACGAGATGGCCGTCTTCAATGTCCTGCACCATCGCCGCGTCTATCTGCAGCTCCAGTGGGTAGTCGATCTCTCCTTCCCGTCGTCGTCTGGCCAGGAGCGACTGCATTTCGAGAAGGGTAAGAGTGCTTATGTAGACAGGAGCGTGCTGCTTGATCCAGGCGGTGAACTCAGCCGATTTGGCTTCATTCAAGTACCACTTGGCGAGAGCGCTCGTGTCTACGTACCACCGCAACTAGAAGCGCTCCCTCTCCTCGGCTAAGAGTTCCGCGCTTGAACGCAAAAGGGGCATTTTGGCCCGCAGGTCGGCGTGGCTGGGCACAGATTTTTGCCGAGCGCCTAGCGAAACCAGTTTGGCAACCGGCTTTCCACGCTTCGTTATCAGCACCTCTTGCTCTTCTTCAAGTAGTTCCTCAATATGGGAAAGTTGACTCCGCGCTTCACGGATCGACATTTCTCGCATTTAGGTCCTCCTTGCACCACGTGCCACAAAAGGATAGCACGTGACACGTGCTGCCCAATGTGGTTCCGGACAGGCTAGAGGTCCTTGCTCCGCACCCCGATCGCCTCGATGTAGCCTATGCGGATCTCCCGCTCCGTGCCACGCTTGACAGTAGTGGCCAGCAAGTAAGGCAAAGAGCCCGCATAAACGACCTCCTCTGGCTTCACAGATTCGGTGCGCACAGAGCCCTTGTAACGGCGCCATGATCCGTAGCGGTCGTAGCGCTCCCGCTCGCTCACATAGCGGAGCTCCAGCAAGTGGCCTGCTTCGATCGCAGCCTCGATCAACTCCCGTTTCTTGCGGGTGCTTAGGCCGGTTTTGAGGGAGGACTCTGCCTGTGCCTCCAGCTGACCGCTTTGCCCATCCCACTCGGTGTCGAAGGGGACGCCCAGCTTATCGAGCTGCTCCTGCAAGGCCAGCTCCTTCCCCGGCTTCACCACGAAAGTGCTGGGGCTCAGCTGCGTTCCGAGCAGTTTGGCGATTCCCGGCTGTTGCGCCCAGGCATCTGCATTCGGGTGGCGGAACAGTTCCACCGCAGCCACCGTAGGACGCACACCTGCCCCGCTCCAGGCGCGCAAGAGTACGTCGAGCTGGGACGGGATCCCGCCCCGCCCCCGGCTTTCAAGAGTTTCCCGTACAGCGTTGGTAAGCCCACCACCACGAATCTTGCTTGGCTCTATCCGGTAATTGCCCTTGTTGTCGACAGCTGCCACGCGCTGCAGGGCGGCACGCCCAGCAAGGTCGAGAGGGCCACGCGTGCGAACCACTCCTCCCGCACCGAAATCCAACGTCCGTTCTGGCTCATCCCGGTAGTCGTGCTCGCTGGTTATCGCGGGCGCGGGCACCCCGGCGTCGAGCGCCAGAAAGCGGTCGCCGAGAGCGCGGGCTCCCATGAGTTGCTTCAAGGCGGCGTCACGTTCGCCGCTGGTGGCGTACTCGACCACTCGCACGTCAAGCTGCACGCGCAGGCGTTCGCGCCGGGCAGCCCAGTCGCGCAGGGTAGCGGCCACGTTCTCGGGCATGGCCTGGGCGTGGGCTTCGAGGCGTGAGATAACCTCCTCCACGTCGCTACCCAGGTCAAGCGCTCGTGCGAGACCCTGGCGGTTCAGGTGAAATGACGCGGTATGCGCATCCACCCGCTGCACGGTGGCGCAGGTGAGAGCAGCCAGAGCGTCGCTGCTCAAGCCGTCCAGGTAGGCCAGGATCTCGAAGTTGGGTTGGATCAGGAGGCCGGGCTGCGCCGGACCGTAGCGACCCGACCTATCCTCAACCGGCGCTGCCTCAATCGGTGCAGGCTCATGCGCCTCGTTTGCCCCCATTGTCTCGTGCTGATGCAAGAGGGCCCGAGCCCGAGCGTAAAGGCGCGCGCCGGTGGCGGGTGCGATGATGGTAACAGCGGTTTCTGTGCCCCCTTCATCCGTAGCTATCAGGCCCATTCGCGCGAGCGGCCCCGCCAGCAGGTCGGTGAGCGCGCTTGGGGTGCGGCTCGAATCAGGAGAGCGATTGAGGGCCGGATTATGCAAGACGTGCGTGAGGACGTTCTCCCACAGCGCGGAAGCTGCCTCCTCCAGCGTTACCGGGTGCGCCGGCAGGGCCGGAAGCGCGTCCAGCACAGCCCGCCAGAACACCTGGGCGGGTGCGCTGCCGCTTGGGCTCTCGTCCCAGCCGCGATCTATGTGCGGATGGCGCACGACGCAACTTGCATCCACGATGCTGGCATAGATCATGAACAACGGCAGGCGCAGCAAGCGCGTGAGTGCGTCCCGGTTCAGCTGCCAGGGTGTTCGCGCACTTTCGTCGTTGGGTGGTGTAACCAGGCCCATCGCCACGATCAACCGCAGCACGGTTTCGATGTGCTGGTCGCCCAGGTGCGGGCGAGCCTTCTCCAGTCGCCTCAGGAACGGCTTGGCGATCGTTTGCTGGCGCGTGATCGGCAGGCCGCCCTCGTCCCCGACGTACTGCAAGAGGTCGAACAGCTCGATTACCACCGCGACCGGGTGCGGCGCTTCCGTGGTGACGTTACTGGGGGCGTCCAGGCTTAGCCTGTGAACGGCTGGGACCTCTCCCGCAGGCAGCCGGTCCAGCAGGCGTTGGTCGGCCGTCACGCGAGAGCTCAGTTCTGTGCCGTAACCCCCATACTCCACCCAGGCGTGATTGCGCCCGAGGGGAAGCAGCAGACCGCTTTCAACCAGCTGCGCCAGAACCTGTACAGCGCCGGAGAGCCTGTGCCTGTAACTGAAAGCCAATCCAAGCCCGCGCCCGTAAGGCAGCCCGTCAATCGCGGCGGGCTCTAGCCGGTGGCCGCGCAGCACGGCGAACGTGACGAGCTCAATCCCATCTGCAGTGCCGCCGCGACGCTTTAGCTCGGCCAGCATTGCAAACTCGAGCGGCTGCAGGCCGGCAATAAGCGCATCAAGTTGACCGGACGAGTTCAACGCTCGCTCGACATCCGCGACCATCTGAGCTTTCCGTCTGGCGCGACTACCGGGTGCGAACCGCTTGAGGATCGGGGTGAGCTGCGCGAGCGACATGTGCGGCAGGACTCTTGAGAGGTTTGACCCTACCGGGCGTCCCTCGGCGCGACGGCTGGACCCAGATGGCTCGGGGGCCTCGACAGTGCTCGCGCCCCAAGGGTGTTCCTCCTGCTGGCGCTCCATCTCGTCCAGTCGTTCCATGCGGAAGAGCCACAGCTGGTCGTCATCACGCGCCATCAGGGCTCGCCAATCACGTTCGGAGTGTGGCCGGCCTTGGCGAGAGCCAGCAGCAGGCGGGGAGCAGATTTTGGAGAAACCACCGCCGAGGTCGGTCCAATTCGCGCCAGCACCAGCGGCGCTATGCGGGAATTGGCCAGCAGGGCGGTCAGGTCAGCGGGGTCGCTCACCTCGATCACGGTAAGGCCGTGGTGCAGGCTCACCTCGCCGGGCGGGA
The DNA here is from genome assembly GCA_937983275.1 of uncultured Trueperaceae bacterium. GTDB lineage: Bacteria > Deinococcota > Deinococci > Deinococcales > Trueperaceae > CALKAI01. The sequence continues at coordinate 5,862 of CALKAI010000011.1, forward strand.
GCGGCGGAATCTCATCCGGGACCAGGGGCGCTGCTGCTGCCGTGGCGCCGCTCGATTTTTCGCCTTGCTTCTTGTTCGCCATGCCAACCTCTCGCTAGTTGAGCTGCCGGGCCGCTCGGGGCTTAGGGTCAAGCCAGTCGTACTCATCCATTATGCGGTAGGTGTAGCCCTGTTCGGTCAGGAAGCGCTGCCGGTTATGGCCGAAAGTCTCCTCGTCCGTCTCGCGAGTAACCAGCGTGTAGAAGCAGGCTGTCTCGCCGCCGGCTTTTGGTCGCAGCAGGCGACCCAGGCGCTGCGCCTCTTCCTGCCTGGAACCAAACGCGCCCGAAACCTGAACCATCACGGCGGCGTCGGGCAGGTCCAGAGCGAAGTTTCCCACCTTCGAGAGCACCAACGTCGCTACGCGACCTGCCCGGAAGTCGTCAAACAGTTCCTCACGCTTGGCTTGCGGGGTGTCGCCGCTGATGAGCGGCGCGTTCAGGTCGGCAGCAAGGCGTTCGAGCTGATCCAGATACTGGCCAATCACCAGTGTGGGCTCACCAGCGTGAAACCGTAGGATCGCCCGGACGAGTGCATCCTTGGCCTGGTTTTCTGCGGCCAGGCGAAAGCGAGCGCGGGGGTCGGCTGTTGCGTATGTCATGCGGTCCTCGCTGCTGAGCCGCACTCGAACCTCGCAGCAGCTGGCGCTGGCGATCCAACCTTCGCTCTCGAGGGCACGCCAGGCACCGTCGTAGCGTTTGGGCCCAATGAGGCTAAAAACGTCGCCCTCGCGCCCATCCTCGCGCACCAGGGTGGCGGTGAGACCAAGCCTGCGGCGGGCCTGAATCTCGGCTGTGAGGCGAAAGACCGGGGCGGGCAGGAGGTGAACTTCGTCGTAGATGATGAGGCCCCAGTCGTGCTCGCGAAACAGTTGCATGTGCGGATACTCCTCGTTTGCGGTCGGGGCGCTGTCGCTTGCTGAACCGGCGTTGGCTCCGGAGCGATTGCGGCGGCGACTGGTGAGCATCTGGTAGGTGCACAGGGTGACGCCTGCGATGTTCTTGTTGCGAGGGCCATACTCGGCGATGATGTCGCCCGTGAGGGTGGTCTTTGCCAGTAGCTCACGACGCCACTGGGCGACGCTGGTGCGGTTGGTGGTGAGGATGAGGGTGCGTTGACCGACGAGCGCCATGGCTGCCAGGCCAACGATCGTCTTGCCGGCGCCGGGCGGCAGGACTATCACGCCCGATCCTCCTTCGCGGCTCCCCGCCTGGAAGAACGCCTGGGCGGCGTTCTCCTGATAGGGTCGCACGTTCAGGTCTTTCCCCAGCTCGATAGGAAGGCGTTGACCGTCGGTATAACCGGCCAGGTCCTGCACGGGCCATTCGAGCGCCAGCAGCGTCTGTTTGATGCGGCCGCGGTGGCCTAACGGGATTTCGACAGCTTTGGGGCCCAGGGATGCGCCCAGGAGCGGAGCTACCCGGTCGTGACGCTTGAGTTCGAGCAGCAGCGGAACGTCGTTTTCGTGGACGCGCAGCACGAGCTGCCCCTCTTCGTCCAGCAGTCGCAGCCTTCCCCAGCGGCCGGCCAGCTCCCGTATGTCGACAACCACGTTCTCAGGCACAGGGAACTTGGCATAGCGCTCAAGTGCTGCCAGCATTGTTTTACTGTCCATCCCGGCACTGGTGGCGTTCCACAGCGAGAGGGGTGTGATCCGGTAGGTGTGGAGGTATTCAGGGCTCTTCTCCAGCTCGACAAACGGCGCTATGGCGCCCCGCGCCTCCTCAGCGAGCGGACTGTAGGTCTCCAACGCCAGCGTGCGATCGGCGTGGACGATCAGCGGGTTTGAGAGCTTGGGGGTGGTAGGCATGGGTGTTAACGATACCTTCCGTGCTGCTAGCGTGGCTGGCGGCAGGGTTTTTGAATTACATCTTATGCGCCCGGTGACTTGCCAGTAGCCGGTGGTCCGTAGCCGAGGGTGGGATTCAGGCAAAGACCTTCGTACTGGGCGTGCCGTCCGAAAGCTGGTTGCATTTCCGGCTTGCCGGATTCTGCTACCATTGCGGCATGGAAGTCGTGAAGCTCGGCAAGAAGGGTCAGGTCAGCATCCCCAGGGCGGTCATGAGCAAACTTGGTATTGAAGGCGACTCGCTGATGCTGGTCGAGACAACCGATGACGGGGCGATCCTGCTGCGCCCCGCCGGGGTTTACCCTTTCGAGATCTACAGCGACGAGCGCATCAAGGGGTTCCTTGAGGCCAACGAGATGACGCCCGAACAGGAAGCCATGGTCCAGGCCAAGCTCGACAAGCTAAGGGCGAAGCAGGCTAGCTCCTGACGCCTACCGCAGCGTGAAGCTCTTCCTCGACGCCAATGTGATCTTCGCCGCTGCTGCCACTCCCAAAGGTCGGGTGCAGGCTCTCTTCGAGTTCGCTGCGCTTGGTGCGTGCGAACTGTTTGGCTCTGCCTACGTGATTGAGGAAGCGAGGCGCAATATAACTGCCAAGCTCCCAGGTGCTTTGCCCCGTTTCAATGAGCGCCTTGGCCAGCTGAGCGTTGTGGCAGATGTTTCCCCAGCACTGGCTTCCGAAGTGGACGCACAGCTGCCAGCCAAGGATGCGCCTGTATTAGCCGCAGCGATTGCCGCGAAAGTCGAACTTCTCGTAACGGGTGACAGGCGCCACTTCGGTCCACTTTACCGCCAAATGATACAAGGAGTGCTCGTGCTGCCCCCCTCCGAGGCGTTGGACTATCTGCTAGAGGCGCTGAATTGACGCTGTCGGCGCCGCGAGCACTGCTCTTTCGAGTTCCATCCCGCCGAGGAGGTTGCCTATTTGTTCGATGACCAGGTGCACCCGTTCGTAGAGCCAGTAGAGGGGGAGTCGTGAGTCGGCGCAGTCCACTGCCGTTGTGGGCGCGGCTGTGCGACTCCTAAGTTGCCCCATCCCGCTTCAACACGGCAGCCGCAGTCTGAAACAGAATCACAACGTCCCACCAGATCGACCAGTTGCGCACGTAGTACGACTCCATCTCGAGCCGGTCGGCGAAGGTGACGTTGCTGCGCCCGGTGACCTGCCAGTAGCCGGTGATCCCGGGCTTGGCCCGGAAGATCGCCGCGGTGTAGCTGCCCATGTCGTCGAGCTCGCGCACCAGGTAGGGGCGGGGCCCCACGAGGCTCAGCTCACCGCGAAGGACGTTGACGAGCTGCGGCAGCTCGTCGAGGCTCAGGCGGCGCAGGACTGCGCCAACGCGGGTGATGCGGGGGTCGTCTTCGAGCTTGTGGTACTCCTCGTACTCGGCGCGAATCTCGGGATCGGTGGCCAGGAGCTCCATGAGCCGCTCGTCGGCATTCACGTACATCGTGCGGAACTTGAGGCAGTGGAAGACCTCGCCGTCCTCGCCCAGCCGCTCCGAGAGGTAGAAGGCCGATCCGCGGCTGTCCAGCCGAATCAGGATCGTGATGAGGATCAGCGCGGGCAGCGCAGCCACCAGGCCAACGAAGCCAAGGACTAAGTCCATGAGCCTCTTCAGCACCCGGTTGTGGGTCGCGTAGAGGCCGCTGCGCACCTCCAGCGCGAGCATGCCGTCGAGGTTGGAGGTGTAGACATCCTCGGCGGGCAGGCCTGGCAGGTCGGGGATGAACTGCATGTGGCGGAATACTCTGCCTTGATCGTCGAGCAGGGCAGAGCTCTGCGTCAGCTGCGGAATCGCCACAATCGCGTGGTTGATGCCGTGCTCCAGCCCGTACGACTTGGCTGCGGCCATGTCCCCCAGCAGGGGAAGACCCTCGACGGTGACGGGCGTGCCGTCGAAGTCGTCATCGAAGAAGCCTATCGGGTGCAGGCCGTCCAGCGGAGACCTCTTGAGGCGCCGCGCCACCCGCTGGCCCATGTCGCGTGCGCCCAGAATCACGACCTTGCGGCCCCACAGCCCAAGGCGTTGCAGCAGGCGCTTGACCAGTGCGCGCATGAAGGGCGCGGTGATCGTCGAGATGATCACGGCGAGGACGGCGAAGGTGCGTGACAGCTCCTGCTCGGGCGGCAGGAGGAACGTCGCGACGATCAGCAGCAGGCCGGCGAGCAGGTTGGCCTTCACATGCTTCTCCAGCTCCTGCGCGGGGGTCAGGCCGTACCCGGGGTAGAGGCCCTCGCGCCAGGCGGTGAACGGCCACACGAGCAGGATGTAGAAGGTAGCGGTGGGCAGGCCTGCGAACCAACCTTCGACGCTGCCGCCCTTCATGGCTGCGGTTATGGCGGCCGCTGCGAGCATTGAGGCTGCGGCGACAAGGTAGTCGGTGAGGATCAGGCTCAGCTGGCTGGCGCCCTGGCGGAACCGCTGCTGCGCCTGCGCGTCCAGCTTCCGGTGCGTGGCCGACCGCCACCCTGCGGCCGAAGCGAGCGGGTAGAGCACGCCGGCGTAGAAGAGCGAGTAGTCGAAGGTGTTGGCCAGGAGGATCGCCAGGATGGCGGCGATGAAGGCGACGTCTTTGGTCAGGACCGCCCGTCTGGCCAGCGCAAGCACCAGGCCAAGGAGGCCCAGGAGGCCAACGATGCCGCCCGAGTACAGCACCTGCATGACCGCGTTGTGGGCGTGGTTGGGACTGGCAGTGTCCGTCGGATTCCGCCCAGCGAAGTGGGTCGCGAAGTCATCGTCTGAACTGCCGAAGAGCGGGCTGGTTGAGAGTGTCCCAACGGCAGTATCCCAGTAGGGAACGCGCTCGCGCAGGAGGTTGAGGTTGATGGGGCTCGACGACACAGCCTGAGCGAACGTGGCCGAGCCGCTCCACAGGGGACCCGAGAGCAGCACCGGCGACAGGGCGACCAGCAGCAACAGGAGCCCCTCGAGGGCGCGGCTCTGGAAAGACTCCAGCGGATCGAACACCTGGATGAGGACGGCGAACACGAGCCACGCGAGGAGGCTTTCGGCATTGCCGCTCACGACGATCCCCGTGGCAGAGAGTGCCAGCGGCACCGTCCGCAGCAGCCCCTTCGGCAGCAGCGTGGCCAGGAGTACGCCCAGGGTCAGCAGGGTGTGGGCGTAGAGCGCGCTCTGCACCTCCCACACTGCGCCCAGGCCCAGCCATGCGGGTACCGACTGTGCGGGAACCAGTGTCGGGGCGACGACGAGGATCGCCAGGCCCGCCAGCAGCCCGAGGGCGAGCATGCGGGGTTTGAGCAGGCCGCTGTATCCGCGCCCGTTCAGGACAGAGAACGCCCGGTAGAGGAGCCAGGCGCCCACGAGCTGGAGGAACTGGGCGAGGCCTGCGGCTGGTGCTCCGCCGACTATCGAAGGCAGGGTGAGGAGCAGGGCCGCCGCGAACATCAGGCCATCGACGAGCCCCAGTGGGATGCGGTTGCGAAAGAAGATCGTGATCGAGACGAACGGAACCAGGTTTGGAAATATGCCAAGGCCCAGCCCTATGGCAGTCGACAGCGTGTTTGTAATTGCGGGTTTTCTAGCGGGGGCTATCGACGACATGTGCGCCTCGGTAAGTATGAATATTCGGTGAACCAGGGCGCCAAAGCGCCCGATAATGAGCAGAGAAGTTCCTGCGTAACCTGTTAGACCATACCACTTGTGACCCCAGTCTATGCCCCGGCCGAGCGGAACGTTTTCACCCCAGGCGCAATTTCAGATATCGTGGGGAAAGGTTAGCTAAGAAGCTTCAGCAAATTCTGCCGGTCACTGACCTCCAGGCGGCCGGTTCAGGCGGAGGAAACCATGTCCGACGTAGCAATCGCCCGCACCTACCCCAACCTCATTGGCGGCGAGGAAGTAACCAGCCCGAACACCTTCGAGTCCCGCAACTCGAGCAACCTGCAAGATGTCGTTGGAGTCTTTCCAGAAGCAACCAAGGATCAGGTACGCCAGGCCTGCGAGGTAGCGCAGGAGGCGTTCAAGAGCTGGTCGCGCACGCCCGCCCCGATCCGCGGCAATGTGATCGGTCTTATTGGCCAGGCGCTCACCCGCGAGAAGGAGGCGCTCTCCAAGCTCGTGAGCCGCGAGATGGGGAAGACCCTCAAGGAGGCCCGCGGGGATGTGCAGGAGGCGATCGACACCTGCGAGTTCTTCCAGAGTGAGGGCCGCCGCCTCTACGGTCAGACGGTTCCCAGCGAGATGCCGAACAAGGAGCTCATGACCTACCGCCGTCCCCTGGGTGTCGTCGGTATCGTCACTGCCGGCAACTTCCCGATCGCCGTTCCCTCCTGGAAGATCATCCCGGCGCTCGTCACCGGTAATGCGATCGTCTGGAAGCCCTCCGAGGACGCCCCGGCCAGCGCCTATGCGTTCGTGAAGCTCATCCAGGCGGCCGGTGTTCCGAAGGGTGTTATCAATGTCGTTTTCGGTGGCGGGAAGGACTCTGCCGGTCAGCACCTGATCGAGATGATGGACGAGGGCCTGGTGAACAAGATGGCCTTTACCGGTTCGACCGCGGTGGGCCGTGAGGTTGGCGCGATCGCAGGCCGTAACCTGCAGCACCCTACGCTGGAGCTGGGCGGCAAGAACCCGTTCGTCGTCATGCGCGACGCGGACCTGGACAATGCGGTGCAGGGGGCGATCTTCTCGTCCTTTGGTACCGGTGGCCAGCGTTGCACGAGTGCCGGTAACCTGATCATCGATGCGCCGGTTTACGAGGAGTTCAAGGAGCGCTTCCTGGCCGAGGTCCGCAAGATCCGCATCGGTGACCCCGGCAAGGTCGAGGACGTTCTCTACGGGCCCTTCATCAACGAGCGCTTCTACAACCGTTGGGCCGAGCATTACGAGTGGGGCAAGGCCGACGGCGCCACCCTGCTCTACGGCGAAGGGCGAATCACGGCTGATTCACAGCCCGAGGGTTTCGAGGGCGATCCGGACGCGGGCTTCTACGGCTGGCCCACGGTCTGGGAGAACGTAAGGCCGGGCATGCGGCAGTTCCAGGACGAGATCTTTGGCCCGACGATCAACCTGGTGAAGGTCGACGGCATCGACGAGGCGATCGAGGTTGCGAACAGCGTCGATTACGGCCTCTCGAGCGCGATCTACACGAACAACCGGGAGTGGGCCCATCAGTTCAAGCAGAACATCGAGGCCGGCATGACCTCGATCAATTGCGTGCAGGATATGCCATTGAATATGATGCCATTGTTCCAACTCAACTATGGC
>CALKAI010000012.1 GCA_937983275.1 uncultured Trueperaceae bacterium
TCGGGTCGGCCGTTGTGGGCCGGGACAACCAGCAGAGCCGCTTCATGGGCATGACAGCGTTCTTCCTGGTGGGACTACTGTTTGCCGTAGGCTACGGGGTTGTAGCCGAGATCATGCTCCTCGACGAGTCGCCGACGGCCGGCAGCGGCGCGATGCAACTCACCCACGACGACACGGGCGCCGAAGCTCCCGTGGCCAGCCAGCCTGGGCTCCCCCTCACGTTCGATGCGCGCTTCCCCATGGTGGGAGCCGTTCTCGGGCTCATTCACGGTCTGGTCATCACCGCGATCGTCGTCGGTATCATCCTGCCGCGCCACCCCCTGCCCAAGTACCGCCTGGGCGGCGAGGAATCGGTATCACGCTCCCAGGCCACCGCCGGGATACTCGTGTCCCATCTTGTCTTCGGCACGACCGTGATGCTCTTCCATCACCAACTGCTGCGCCTACTGCTACCCCTGACCTGAACCAGCGGCTCAGCTGTTGACGGTCTCCCGTTCGATCCACACCTTGCTGCGCTGGCCCTGCGCGTTGGAACCGTAACGCTCGCGCGCGGTGATGTAGGAGACCTCCACGGCTATGCGCGGGCTGCGCTGCAGCATCTCACCGTAGACCTCTCGCGCCAGGAAGACCTTCTCATTCTCCAGCTCGGCACTGTTCAGGTCGCGGTACCACACCTTGCCGCGACCGTCGAAACGGTAACCGCGCTCCTTCAGGCGGTCCTTCGCCTTGAACGGACTGCCTGTCGCCCACAACCGCGCCTCGGTGCGCGCGCACTCCTGGAGGAGGATGGCCAGCGGCGTACTGCCCGCCCCGACCCAGTCTGTCGCCAGCAGGTGGATGCCCACCCGGCAATCGATCTGAGCACGGTGGCCGTCGAAGAAGATGCCGTTCTTGTACGCAAGGTACTCGAGTTTGCTGCTTTCAACACCCAGTTCGCGCCACGGCACGTCGCGAATGCTGCATGCCCAGGGAAGCGCCGGCAGGCCGGGAAAGGTCTTCTCGAAGAACGGCCGGTCGAACGCGGCGTTGTGTGCCACCAGGAGGGAGGTCCCCTCGAGGAACGCGGCTACCTCGTCCGGATCGATGGTCTGACCCGCGAGCTGCTCGTCGGTTAGCCCGGTAAGGGTCTTCACGAACCGTGACAGTTTGCGGCCCGGGTCCCGCAGCCCTTCAAACGCCTCCCCGACACGGTAGATCCGGCCGTCATCCGTGTACTCAAACGGCACCATGGCCAGCTCGATGAGTTCTTCCCTGTTCCGGTCGATGCCGGTCGTCTCGACGTCCAGGAAAACGCCCTTCCGCACCTGACGGTCGGGCGGGTAGTCGCCCGCGTACTGCTGTGGCCAATCGAACCGGCGTAACACCCTGTACTGCCCGGAATCCTCAAGGGCGCGGGCATACAGTTCGAGCTTCTCCTTCATGGGGGCCTCCACCCCGAGGATAACTGGTCGCACTGCAAAGTTGCGGGTCGCAGGCTTCATCGGCCCGACTTGGTGGCATTTGCCCAGGTCTGAGCGGGTGTGGATAGTAGGCTCAAACTGATGAAGGCAAGGCGTGTCCTGTTGCAGGTTGCCGCAAGCGCAGCCCTGCTGCTTGCCCTGTCGGGCTGCGGCTGGGACCTGGGCTGGGGCCAGGACAATGGTGCCGCCAGCCAGGCCGCCCAGACGACCGCCGCCAGCGAAAGGGCACAGGTCGAAGGAGCGCGCGACGGCCAGGAT
>CALKAI010000013.1 GCA_937983275.1 uncultured Trueperaceae bacterium
CGTCATGGGGGTGGTAGAGGGCGCCCACGATGCCCTCAATGTTCGCCAGCGGCCAAAGCTTCTGAACTTCATCAGGGCCGATCAGCTCGAAGGGGACACCGATGGTGTTGGCCGTTCCGCAGTACTTCTTGTACTCGTCCATCCGCTCCTGGTTTGTCGCCAGGCGCAGGTTGCCGGTGACGTGGAAGGAGACGTTCTGCGCCGTTTCCTCTTCCAGGGTCTTGTAAAGGTCGACGGAGTACTTGTGGATCTGGCCCACGCCGTAGCTCATGTTGAACAGCGGCAGCAGGCCCGCGGCATGCCAGGTGGAACCGGCCGTAAGCTCCGTGCGCTCGAGCAGCACGACATCGGACCAGCCGAACCTGGCAAGGTGGTAGAGGGTGGAAACACCGACAACGCCGCCGCCGATCACGACAACGCGGGCATGGCTCTTCATCGCTTCTACTCCGTTACGCGGGACGAGTTCGACCGGCGGCGACCCCCGGACGGGCAAAACTTGGCAGGCGCAGTGAGATAAATCAGGACGCTGAGCGACGCTGCCCATAGCGGAAGCGACATCGAATGAGCGGCGCAACGAGACTTGCAGCGGCTATGGCCGTCGATGGCTCACCTTCCCCTTGACGAAGTGACCGCGACCGAGAATAAGTTGCATTATTAACAGCGGCGCAGGCCGCACGCGACTGCCAAAAGCCCGTCGCGATGACCTGGCGACTCTGTCCTGGCTGAGCCGGTGATGGAGCTTGGGCATCACGCACGGCACTGTCCCCTGGCAGTTGCTTCCAAGCTTCCTTCTCCTGCTGACACGTCCCTCTCCAAGGGGATGCCGGGGCCGAGCGTCTGCAGACCTGAGGGGAAGTAGAAGTATGGATGAGAGGAACAGGAGTCGGGCGGGCTCCTCGCGCGTCGCCCTGATGGCCGGGCTCGCAATGGGAGGCCTGTTCTGGCAGCAGGTGGCTCAGGCACAGGAGGTAGAGGAGGGGCAGGCAGCGCCCGAGATGCTGGCGCCGATCACGGTCACGGGGGCGACCGAAACCACGCTCGATCGGCCGCATTCCCTTCGCCGCATGCCGATCACCATTCAGGAAGCGCCGCAAACGATCAACGTCATCCCGCAGGAAGTCATTGAGGAACAGCAGATGACGACCCTGACGGACGTGGTGCGCACCGTTCCCGGCATCACGCTGAACGCGGGCGAGGGTGGTGGCGGTACGCCGGGGGGCGATAACTTCAACATTCGCGGCTTCAGCGCCCAGGGTGACATTTTTCTCGACGGCTTCCGAGACAGCGGCTTCTACAGCCGCGATACCTTCAACATGGAAGCGGTCGAGGTGTTCAAGGGGCCCTCGGGCTCGCTGTTCGGGCGCAGTTCCAGCGGCGGCGCCATCAACCTGACCAGCAAGACGCCGAAGAAGGAGTTCTTTGCTGAAGGGACGGCCAGCATCGGCACTGGCGACTACTACCGCGCCACGGTCGACATCAACCAGCCGATCACAGACGACGCGGCCTTTCGCCTGAACGTCATGGGCACGTCGCGGGGTTTCGTGGACCGGGACTATGCCAAGGACAAGCGGTACGGTATTGCGCCATCGCTTAATTTCGGCATCGGCGACCGTACCGACGTGACGATCAGCTACCTCTATCAGTACGAAGACAACCGGCCGGACTACGGCATCCCCTACACGCAGCAAGGTAGTCGCAGCCGGCCCGCCGACGTGAATCGATCCAACTACTATGGCTTCAAGGATGACTACGAGAAGACCAAGGCCCACGTTGGCACCATCGGGGTCGAGCACGACGCCAATGACTGGCTGACCCTCATAAACACCACCCGCTTCGGCTGGTATGATCGCGATCGTTGGGTAACGCCGCCTCGCTTTAATGGTGGTCGTGGTGGCGGCCCGGTTCCAAATTATTATGGCGATCCCTGCTGGTTAGAAGGTGCCGACGATACTCCCTCAGATGTTTCAACAGACGACTTCTGCGTCTATCGCGGCCGGCAGTCGCGCGAGATGCGCGGCTACAACATCCACAACCAGACGACCGGAATAGCTGAGTTCGAGACCGGTTCAGTAGGCCATACGCTATCTACTACGCTCGACTTCTCCTATGAGGACTACCGTCAGCAGAACTACACAGGGGAAAACCCGACCAACGCCAACCTTCCTCCCCTCAATTTAGGTAACCCGGGAAACCCCGGTCGAGCTAATCAAGACCGGGTAAAGGGTGCGAGCAACGACACCTGGGCTCGGAGTATATCCCTTTCGCTTTTCGACAAGGTAGAATTAACGGACCAGTGGTCGATCCTCGGGAACATTCGCTACGAAAACTACAAGGCTGATGTGAGCCAGACCTTCGATGGTGGCAGCAGTTCCTTCAACAAAACCTATCACCTCTGGAGCTATCAGGCAGCCGTCGAGTACTCTCCAACCCCGGACTACAATTTCTATTTCTCCTATGGCGCTTCCCAGCAGCCGCCGGTGAATCCCACGCAGGAGTTCCTGGGGGGCAACGACCAGTCAGATCTCGCGAAACGTGACCCTGAGGAGACGCGAACCATCGAGTTGGGCACCAAGATGCGCTTCCTTGACGGAAGGCTGGGGGTTGGCGCGGCCATCTTCCAGATCGACAAGGAAAACATGCTCACAACGGATCCGTTCGACGATACGCAGTCACTTAGCGGGGAGCGGCGCGTCAGAGGTGTTGAACTACAGCTTGACGGTAACATCACGCCGGAGTGGCGGGTGATGGCGGGCTATACCTACATGCGGAGCACCATCAAGGACGATGATCCTTCGATCAACGGCAATGACATGATGCGGCTGCCGGAGCATTCCGGATCGGTCTGGACGACCTATGATGTAACGCCCGCCTTCATGCTGGGCGGTGGCGCGACCTATGTTGGACCTCGTTGGGTGAATGAAGGAAACACCACGCGGGTGCCGGGGCACCTGCAGTTCGACGCCATGGCGTCCTATGACCTGACGGAGAACGTCGCGCTTCAGCTGAACGCCTACAATCTCACCAACGAGGAAACCTACGAGCAGATCCACAACGCGCAGGTTGTTCCCGGCCCCGGTCGGACCTTCATCCTGTCAACGCGGCTGCGTTTCTAATCAAGCTTGTTGCAAAGCATCCGGCGGCCTCTCGGGTCGCCGGATGGCGTTGGAGAAAGTGTGATGTTGGTTGAAGTCCCGCAGGTTCTGAGCCCCGAGGAAGTGGCTCACTGCCATCGCGTTCTGGAGGAAACCGATTGGGTGGACGGCCGAGTTACTGCAGGTTTTCAGTCGGCGCGCACCAAGAATAACCTGCAGATCCCCGAAACGGCGCCGCAGGCGCAGGAGCTGCAACGGCTCGTGCTGCAGGCGTTGAAACGGAACCCCCTTTTCACTACCGCTGCCCTGCCTTTCCGCATCTTCCCCCCGCTTTTCAATCGCTATGACGAGGGGATGCACTTCGGAGCCCACGTGGACAATGCGCTGCGTTTCCCGCCCGGAGGTGGCGCCCCCTTGCGCACGGACGTGTCCGTGACTCTCTTTCTGACAGATCCCGCGGACTACGAGGGCGGAGAACTGGTGGTCGAAGACACCTTCGGCACCCAGAGCGTGAAACTGGAAGCCGGCGCCGCCATCGTCTATCCCTCCTCGAGCTTGCACCGAGTGGAGGCTGTTACGCGCGGCAGCCGCTGGTCCTCCTTCTTCTGGATCCAGTCCATGGTCCGCGATGACGGTCAGCGGCGGCTGCTCTTCGAGATGGACCAGGCGATCAGCTCGTTGTCCGCACGCCTGCCCGACGACCCGGCTGCGGTCCAGCTCACTGCCTGCTACCACAACCTCCTGCGTCGTTGGGCGGAGGTTTAGGCCCAGCGTCGCCCATCTGCAGACCCGACAGCTTCAGGCGAAGCGCCCGAAGGTCTCGGCGGCGCCGGTGGGGTCGAAGAAGTCGGTGGCGTTCATAAGGCGGTTTTCCTGGTGTGACAGGTAGCCGGCCTCGGCACTCGCCTGCCGAAAGCGGATCCAGTCGGGGTCGGCTTCCAGCTTGGCCCGGCGCTCCATGCGGTCTGCCGCATCGCGGTAGGCCCAGATGTGGATATAGATGTTCTGCGGCCCTGTTTCGGTAACGCTGA
>CALKAI010000014.1 GCA_937983275.1 uncultured Trueperaceae bacterium
CTCGGGAAAGCCGCGGACGCCACGCTTGCTGTAGACGGTTCCGGCCTCCAGTTCGAAGGGGACGAGCCGGTGGTAGGCCTGCAGGTCGTTCACGGTCCCGAGTCTAGCCCAGCGGAACGGCTCCCCGGCGACGGGGCGGCAGGGAGGGCCGGTGATAAGTTTGAACCGTGACTACTATCCTGGGCATCGACACCTCCTGTGATGACACCGGCGTGGGCATCGTCCGTGAAGGCCGGGTGCTGGCCAACGTGATCGCATCGCAGGTGAGCCTGCACGAGGGCTTTGGTGGTGTGGTGCCGGAGAACGCCAGCCGGGAGCACCTCCACGTGATAGGCGAAGCCGTCGCGAAGGCGCTCGATGAGGCCGGGGTCGCTCGCGGGGAGATCAATGCGGTGGCGGGCACCTACGGTCCCGGCCTGGTGGGGCCGCTGCTGGTGGGGCTCAACTACGCCAAGGCGTTCGCCTGGGGTCTGGGCGTGCCGTTCGTGCCGGTGCATCACCTCGAGGGGCACATCGCCAGCGCCGTTGCCGTAGGCGAGGCGCGGCCGCCCTTCCTGAGCCTCATAGCCTCCGGCGGCCACACCAGCCTCTTCGACGTTCCCGCCTGGGGCCGGTACATCGAGCTTGGTCGTACCCGCGACGACGCGGCCGGTGAGGCTTTCGACAAGGTGGCCAGGCTGCTTGGCCTCCCCTACCCCGGCGGGCCCCACCTGGCGAAACTCGCCCAGGAGGGCGATCCCGGCGTGCACCGCTTCACGCGTCCGCTGCGTAACCAGGAGGGCTTCGACTTCTCGTTCAGCGGCCTGAAGACCGCCGTCGCCACGCTGCTGGAACGCGATCCGGAGGCGAACCCCGCCGATGTCGCCGCCTCCTTCGAGCGGGCTGTGGTCGACTCGCTCGTGACGACCACGTTGCGGGCGCTGGAGGCGCACGGGCGCGAGACGCTCGTCGTCGCTGGCGGCGTCGCCGCCAACCGGCGCCTGCGCGAGGCCCTGGGCAGCGCCGGCGTGAACGTCGTGCTGCCACCCCTCGAGCTGGCTACCGACAACGGCGCGATGATCGCCCTGGCCGCGCAGAAGCGGCTCGAGCTGGGTGAAGCCGCGCCCGCCTGGGACCGTGACGCCAGCCCCTACCTGCCGCTGGCCTCCTGACCGGGCCGGCTAGGATTCCCTGAGCTGCTCGGGCCGGTCGATATCGGCGGCCAGGCTGGCATCCTCGCTCACTACCGCCCGGGCCCTGCCGCCAATACGGGCAGAGGCAATCTCCTCCAGCCGCGGAATGCTCGCCCGCCTGGTCAGCAGCGCGAACAGGGTGCCCGGTCCCACCTGCGATGCCAGGGCGAACGGGTTCTTGCGGGACCGGTAGAGTCGCTCGATGAGCACGAGCAGGGGCGTCACCAGCTGCGGTTCGAGATAGAGAAGGTTGCCGCCGGTGAAGCGGCCCTGGCGCACGGTCACGAAGGTGCGCTCCTGTGAGGGGAACGCCGCCTGCACGACTGCCGCCGGGACGATCGGGTAGGCGAGCTGGGCTCCGGCCCGGTGGGCCTCCCCTACGAAGCGGTCGACCGCCCCAGCTTCCAGCCAGGGGATATCGGCGGTGGCGACGAGAATTGCCCTGCCGGGCGCGAGCGCCAGCGCTGCCCCCAGGCCCAGGGCGAGAGACTGGGCGAAGGTTGCGCCGCCGGGAACGTGGGCGTCGGCCTGTACCACCCCGCTCAGGTCACGCTCGCCCACCATCACCGTCCTGGTTACGCTGCCGCTGCCCGCCAGGGCGTCGTAAACGTGGGCAACCATGGGCCGGCCACGGAAGGGCACGAGGGCCTTGGTGGTGACTCCGGATGCCCGGGCCAGGGCGTCGCTGGCATTCCCGCCCGCGAGGATCAGGGCGACGGTTTGTGGTGGGGGGTTCATTCGAGTGGTCATTCTAAACCGGGAGCCCGGCCTGTAACGGCCGGGCTCCCGGTTGCTGCAGCGATCGATGCGGGTCGCTGTCCGCTGTGGTGCTGCCTTCCTGCTAGCGGCGCTCCTGCCTGAAGCGCACGTTGACGACGTCGCCGCCGCGGATGCGCACGTCCTCGACGTAGGTGCTGTAGCCGGGCGCGACCACGGACAGCTCGTAGGTGCCGGGCTGCAGGTTCTGGAGTTCCAGGCGGCCGGTGCCGTTGGCGATGTTCCCGTAGAAGTCGCCGTTCAGGTAGACCTGGGCGCCGCCGACGTTGCCCTGCAGGTGCAGCCCGCCGGTGCTGGTGCGCAGGTCGGCCCGGACCGTCTGGGAGCTGCCGCGGTCAACCCGGAAGCTGACGAAGCCGTCCTGGTGGCCGCTCAGTTCGAAGCGCGCCTCGTAGCGGCCCTCCTCCAGTTCGATGTTGCTGGTGGGGGTCGTTCCGGCGTAACGGCCGTCGACGTAGACGCTGGCGCCGGAGGGCTGGCTGGTGAACTGTACCTGTCCCGTGCGCCGCCGCTGGCTAAGGTCCGCATCGACGGTGACGGTGCCGCCGGGGCGAACGTTGACGCTTTGCGAGAAGGTCTCGTAGCCGGAGCGCTCGATGCGCACGTCGTGACGGCCGGGGCGGGTGCCGTAGCTGAGGGGCGAGTAGCCTACGAAGTTGCCGTCGATGAACACCCGGGCGTCGCCGGGGCTGGAGCGCACGGCGATGGTGCCGTAGGCGGCCTGTTGCGGCCTGTCGCCCACGTAGAGGAGCGCGGTGTCGGTGACCCAGTCGCTCTGCTGGATGGGGCGCACGACTATGGAGAGGCTGCGTGCGAAGCCCTCTTCACCCAGGCTGGAGGTGGCGAAGTCCTCCTCACCACGGAACTGGGCCAGCTCGCGGGTGTTCAGCTCGGTACGCGAAGCCACGGCGACCACCTTGTCGAGGCCGCGTGGCGGCTGGGCGGCGAACTCGTAGCGGGCGTTGTTGGGTGGGAAGTAGCGGGTTTCTCCGCCCCTCAGGAAGTTGTTCTGGCCGGCCGAGTCGTAACGGTTTGGCAGGAGCTGCTGCACCCCGCCGTCGGAGCGGACGTTGAACAGGTAGACGTAGGCGTCCTCCGAGACGCGCACGCCAATCTGGATCGACTCGCCCACCTGGTAGGTGGGGACGTCGTTGCTGCCGCCCCGGTCGAGGAACACGTCCACCTCGAACGACGGGCGCGGGTTGACGACGATCGCCTGGGGACTGAAGACGACATCGTCGTCGTCAGATTGTGCGAATGCGGGCGTTACCAGCAAGAGGAGCAGTAATCCGAGAAGTCTTTTCATGAAGCCTCTCCTTTCGTATCTGGAGACTAGCACCGGCCTTTTCGCCCTCCGTGTGCGGTTGCTTAAAGGCCCTTCATCTCCCTCCGGGGCGGGGAGCGGATGCTTAACGCTTCTTCATCTGATTGGTCCGCACCGTATCCCTGCCTTCAGGCACAGTGGTTTCAGGCCCTGGGTTACCCTTGCCGCAGGTTTCTGCTAGGAGAATGATTGCTGTGATGAGAATCTTCCGAACCGCACTGCTTCTGCTGACCGTCGCACTTGCGGGCGCGCTGACCGTTGCCGTGGCCCAGCCGCTTTCCGCCGACGAGGTGCTGGAGAACATGGAGCGCGAGGCCCAGGAGCTGGGCGACGCCACCTTCCTGCTCACCGGCCGGCTGGTCGATGGCGACGGCACTACCCACTTCCTGGAGGTCGACACCTCGATCATGCCCGGCGAGGAGTTGGTCCGGGCAGAGATCTGGCAGCCCGACGCCCTCGCCGACAACGTCATCATCTTCGACGAAAACGTCGTCTACAACTACATCTTCCTCACCAACCAGGTGTCGGTGTTCCGGGCCGACGACCCGGATGCGCTGGGCGGCCTCATCGGCAGCGAAGAGGGCGCCGTCGAGTTCACATTCGACCTGGGCGAGCTGTTCGACGGCTGGGACACTGAGGTGACCGACTACCAGGACGGCGTCTACCGGCTGGAGTTCACGAATCTGGCGCAGGATGCGGCCATCGCCAGCGCGGTCGCCCTCGTGGACGAGAACGGCTGGGTGCCCATGGAGATCTACCTGCACCGCCCCGGCGGCGGGCTGCTCGCCGAGCTGATCATCAACGACTTCGAGGCCAACGTTGGCCTGAGCGAGGAGGACCTGACCTGGTATCCCTCTGACGCGGAGGTCATTGACGAGCGCGACTGATTCGCCGCGCCGTTACAGAAAGCAGGGCCCGTGTTCGCGCACGGGCCCTGCTTCAGCATTGGGGCGGGCGGGAGTTCAGTTGCGGCTGCCGACCATCTCCTCCGGCACGACCAGCCGGTCGAACTCCTCGGGGCTCAGGTACCCCAGGTCGCTGGCTGCCTGCTTGAGCGTGGTGCCCTCGTTGTGGGCCTTCTGGGCGATCTCGGCCGCCTTGTAGTAGCCGATGTGCGTGTTCAGGGCGGTTACCAGCATGAGCGAGTTGTCGAGATGCGCCTTTATCCGCTCCCCGTTGGGCTTTATGCCGTCGACGCACTTCTCGCGGAAGGAGTCCATGCCGCTGGCCAGCAGCCGCACCGACTGCAGCAGGTTGTGGATCATGACGGGCTTGAAAACGTTCAGCTGCAGGTGACCGTGGGTGCCGGATACGGCGATGGCGGTGTCGTTGCCGATGACCTGGGCGCACACCATCGTCAGGGCCTCGGCCTGAGTCGGGTTCACCTTGCCGGGCATGATCGACGAGCCCGGCTCGTTGGCGGGCAGCTGCAGCTCGCCCAGCCCTGAACGGGGACCCGAGCCGAGCAGGCGGATGTTGTTGGCGATGGTGAAGAGCGCCACCGCCAGGCGGCGCAGCGCACCGGAGGTCTCGACAACAGCATCGTGGGCCGAGAGCGCCTCGAACTTGTTGTCGGCGGTGCGGAAGGGCAGTCCGGTGAGTTCGGCGATCTTCTGTGCCACCTTCACGTCGAAGCCGGCGGGCGCGTT
This sequence comes from uncultured Trueperaceae bacterium, assembly GCA_937983275.1. Lineage (GTDB taxonomy): Bacteria > Deinococcota > Deinococci > Deinococcales > Trueperaceae > CALKAI01. Next base: position 4,923 of record CALKAI010000014.1, read on the forward strand.
CAGGCCGGTGCCGACCGCGGTGCCGCCCAGGGCGAGTTCGCTCAGGTGATCGAGCGTCGCCTCGATGGCTTCGATGCTCTTGCGCACCTGCGCGGCGTAGCCGGAGAACTCCTGGCCCAGGGTGAGCGGCGTGGCGTCCATCAGGTGGGTGCGGCCAATCTTGACGATATCGCTGAACTCGTTCGCCTTCTCCTCCAGCGAGTCGGCGAGCCGCCGGGCGCTGGGCAGGAGCAGCTCGACCACCGCCTGGTAGCCGGCGATGTGCATGGCCGTCGGGAAGGTGTCGTTGGAGGATTGCGAGCGGTTGACGTCGTCGTTCGGGTGGACCGGCTCCTTCGAGCCGAGCGTGCCGCCGGCGATCTCGATGGCGCGGTTGGCGACGACCTCGTTGACGTTCATGTTCGACTGGGTGCCGGAACCGGTTTGCCACACGACCAGCGGAAAGTGCCCGTCAAGGTCGCCGGCGATGATCTCGTCGCACACACGGGCGATGAGCTGCGCCTTCTCCTCCGGAAAGTCGGTCAGCTCGGCGTTGACGAGCGCGGCGGCCTTCTTCAGGACCGCGAAGGCGCGCACGACCTCGAGCGGCATGCGCTCGCTGCCGATGCGGAAGTTCTGCAGCGACCGCTGGGTCTGTGCGCCCCAGTAGCGGTCGGCAGGAACCTCGATCTCACCCAGGGTGTCCTTCTCGATGCGGTAGCGGGTTGCCTGGTTGTCACTCATGCCTCTACTGTAGCCCCGCGTGCTGCAGCAGAACGCCGCCGGGCAGAGCTTTCCGGGAACAGCGCCTGCCGTTACGGAGCGAGAAGGAACTGGACGGCCTGGGCGAGCCCGTTGCGCCAGTTCACCCAGTTGTGCCCGGCATTCCGCTCCAGGTAGGCGTACTCGTACCCCTTCTCCTCCAGCAGGTCCTTAAGCTCCCGGTTCACGCCGTGCAGCCACTCGATCGTGCCCACCTGCAGGTGCCAGCGCACCGGCAGCGCTTCACCGGAGCGCAGCCTGTCCAGCAGCCACGACTCCTCCGAGCTGTAGAAGTCGCGCTGCTGCGGCGTTCCCAGGAACGCGCCCGAGAAGGTCGCGATGCCCGCAAACCGTTCCGGCGCACTGAGCAGCAGCCGGGCGCTCATGAGCCCGCCCAGGGAGGCGCCCATCAGGTGCAGTTCGCCGTTGGCGCCGTACTGCGCCTCAAGGTGCGGCAGCAGCTCGTCCTGCAGGTGGCGCAGGTACTCCGCACCGAAGCCGTACTCGCCATTGCGATCCTCCGGCTCGACGAACACCAGCCTGGCGGGACGCACCTCGCCTTCCCCGAGCAGGGCCTCGAGCACCTGGGGCAGGCCGGCAATCCGCTGGAAGGCGATGCCGTCGAAGGCCAGCACGGTGGGCAGGTCGGTGTCCCGCCCGAAACCCGGCGGAGTGTACACGCTCAACCGCCGCACCCTCCCCAGCAGGGAGCTCTCCAGGCGTACCCGCTCCACGCTGCCCTGCACCTCCTTCTCGTGGAGCTCGGCGTAGGGGCTCGCGGTGTAGCCGGGCCCGTAGACCGCGCTTAGCCCCGGGTACCAGGGGTTGCGGGCGGGCTCCGGGTTGGTAGGGTCGGCGCGCAGCTTCCCCTCCGCGTCGATGAAGCCGTACTCGTAGTAGACGTCATCGGGAAGTTCGAGCGTGAACGAACTTACCTTGCGGGAGTCCACCGCCCGCGGCGCCCTGTCGATGTCGGTATGGTCCGAGGCCAGCTTGCGGGCCCACTCCGGGATCTCGATTCGAACGTTCACCCCCTGAGTCTACCGGTCAGCCGAAAATCGGTTCGCTTGATAGACTCCGGCATGAGTCACCCCTTCGACAAACTCACGGCGGGCCAGCTGCAGGAGCGGCCGTCGCTGAAGTGGCAATACTTCGGGGAGGACGTCCTGGCCGCCTGGGTGGCCGACATGGACTTCCCTCCCGCACAGGAGATCTTCGCCGGCATGGCAAAGTACGCGGCCATGGGCGACCTGGGCTACCCGCCCATGGAGGGACTGCCCGGCTTGCGGGAGGCCCTGGTCGACCGGCTGCAGGAGCGTTACGGGCTGGAGGTACCGGCACAGAACATCCTGCCCGTCTCCGGCATCATCCCGGGCCTCTACACCGCCACGCGGGTCCTGGCCGGCCCGGGCGAGGGCGTGATCGTCCAGCCGCCCGTCTACCCGCCCTTCTACAGCGCGGTGACGGACAATCACCGGGTACTCGTCCACAACCCGATGGTCGAAACGGAGGACGGCTGGCGGCTCGACCTGGAGGGCCTCGAGAAAGTCATCACACCCAGCACGCGCCTGCTCATGCTCTGCAACCCGCACAACCCGACCGGCCGGGTCTTCTCCCGCGAGGAGCTCACCGGGCTGGCCGCCATCGTCACCCGCCACCGGCTGTGGGTGGTTGCCGACGAGCTGCACGCCGACCTCACCCTCGAGGGACGCTTCCAGCCGTTCGCCGGCATCTCTGAGGAAGCTGCCATGCGCACCCTCACGCTCTACGGCCCCACGAAGGCGTTCAATATCGCCGGCCTCAAGATCGGTTTCCTGTTCAGCCACAACGACGAGATCGTCGAGCTGGTACGGGGTGCGATGGAGGGCGTCGTCACGCCGCCCAACGTGCTCGCCCAGGCTGCGGCGATGGCGGCCTACCGGCAGGCGGGCGGCTGGCTCGACGACACGCTCGAATATCTGCGCGGCAACGCGAGGTTCGTGGCCCGCTACGTCGAGGAGAAGCTGCCCGGCGTAAGGCTGCATCCCGGTGAGGCCACCTACCTCGCCTGGCTCGACTTCCGCGCCCTGAACCTGGACGAGCCGGCGGCGCACTACCTGCTCGAGCGGGCCAAAGTTGCCCTCAACCCCGGCGAGTCGTTCGCGCCGGAGCAGCCGGAGTTCGAGGGGTTCGCCCGCCTCAACTTCGCAACCTCCCGGGGGATCCTGGAGGAGATGCTCGAGCGGATCCGCACTGCGCTCGAGGCTGCCCAGCCCGCGGCAGGTGCCGGGGGTGCCGCCTCCCGGTGAACGAGTGGGCGTTCGGTCCTGAGCTGCCGCCCGCGCTATACGACTGCCGCCTGTGCCCGCGGCTGGTGGAGCACCGGGAGGAGGTGGCGCGCGTGAAGCGGCGCGCCTACCGGGATGAGACCTACTGGGGGCGGCCGGTGCCCGGCTTCGGCGACCTGAGCGCCCGCATCGTGCTGCTGGGCCTCGCCCCGGGAGCCCACGGCGCCAACCGGACCGGGCGCATGTTCACGGGCGACGCGTCGGGCGACTTCCTCTACCCTGCCCTGCATCGCGCGGGCCTGGCGAGCAGCCCGGTGTCGCGGGAGGCGAACGACGGCCTGGTCCTGAAGGACGTGTGGATCACCTCGGCGGCGCGCTGCGTGCCGCCCCAGAACAGGCCGCGGCCCGACGAGCTGCGGAACTGCCAGCGCTGGCTGCTCCACGACATGTCGCTGCTGGGCAACGCGCGGGTGGTGCTCTCCCTGGGTGCGATTGGCCACAACGCCTACCTGGATTTCCTGCGCGGTAGCGGCATTCGCCTCGTGAAGAAGCACTACCCGTTCGCACACGGGGCCGTCCACGACCTGAGTGAGCTGGGCGGCGGGGCTCTGCCTCTGGTCAACGTCTACCACCCCAGCTTTCAGAACACGAACACGGGCAAGCTCACTGCGCAGATGTTCGACGAGGTGCTCGAGCTCACCAAGCGACTGGCGGGGGTGGAGTGAACCGGGGCAGCCTGCCGACCATCAACGTGGGCCAGCGGCTGGCCGGCGCGCTCGCCTCGGGTCACCCGTGGCTCTACCGGGATGCGCTGCCGCCGAACAGCCTGCGGACCGGCGAGTGGGTGCGCGTGGTGGCCGGCGAAAGTCAGGCGTTCGGGGTGTTCGACGAGGAGGGCGCCATCGGCGTGCGCCTCTTCAGCCGTCAGCAGCTGCCCGACGACGGGTGGTTGCGCGAGCGGGTACGCGAGGCGGTGAGCCTGCGGGCGCCGCTTGCCGCCACCGCCACCGACGCCTACCGGCTGCTCTACGGCGAAGGCGACGGCCTGCCCGGGATCGTGGTGGACAGGTATGGGCGCCACGGGATCGTCAAGCTCTACGCCCCGGGCGTGGGCCAGGTCCTGGAGCGCGTCGTGCGGCACCTGGCGCGTGAGCTGCCCTGGCGGGGGATAAGCCTGCGCGACGAGACGGGCCTGCGGCCGCTCTACGGCGACCTGCCGCCGCCGGAACTGACGGTGCGGGAGCACGGGCTGCAGATGATCTCGAACCCGTATGAGGGTCAGAAGACCGGTCTGTTCCTCGACCAGCGCGACAACCGGCAGTATGTGCGGTCCGTGGCCGGGGACCGCGACGTGCTCAATCTTTTCGCCTACAACGGCGGCTTTTCGCTTGCTGCCCTGGCGGGCGGCGCGCGCCGCGTCACCTCCGTGGACATCGCGCCGCAGGCACTCGAGGATGCCCGGCGCAACGTGGAGCTGAACGGCTTCGCCGCGGGGCAGCACCAGACGGTACAGGCCGATGTCTTCGACTTCCTGGAGAAGTCAGGCGACCAGTACGGCCTGGTCGTTTGCGACCCGCCGTCGTTCGCCCGGGCGAAGCGCAGCCGCCGCGCCGCCGAGCGGGCGTACGTGCGCCTCAACGCCCTGGCGATGCGGCGGGTAAGGCCCGGCGGCCTGCTTGCCACGGCCTCCTGCACCTCCCAGGTGACACCCGAGGCGTTCAGGGAGGCGCTGGCCCAGGCGGCACAGCGCGCAGGTGTGCGCGCGCAGGTGGTCCACGAGGCCGGCCATCCGGTCGATCACCCGGTGCCCCTCCACTTTCCTGAAGGGCGTTACCTGAAGTTCCTGCTGCTGCGCATTACCGGGTCGTACTGACCGCCGCGCCGCCTAGAGGCGGGACATGAGCCAGTCGGCCACCAGCTCGGTGAGGCGGTTCCCCTCGAGGTCGTTGAGGAGTTCGTGGTAGCCGCCCTCCACCAGCTCCAGCGTCAGGTCGCGTGAGGCCACCCGGGAAGCCAGTTCCCGGCTGCCACCGGGGTGGGACACGCGGTCGTCGGTGCCGTGGATTATGAGGAGGGGTACGCGGATTTTCTGTGCCTCATTCAGGACCTTCGAGCCCTGCAGCAGCTGTGCGGCCGTCCTGGCGTTGACCATCCCCGTGTGGATGAGCGGGTCGTTGCGGTAGGCGTCGACCTCCCCCTGTATGCGCGACAGCTCACCCGGGTCGAGCTTCTGAACCCCCAGCCGGGGCGCGATGCCGGCCAGCAGGCGCACGGCCTGCGCCTGGACCGGCGGTACCGGCTTGCCGTGGCGCAGGTAGGGGGCGCTCAGTACCGCGGCCTTCACCGAGTCCGGCCGCAGCGCGAGCAGTTGAGCGCTCACCGCCCCACCCATGCTGTGCCCGAACAGGCCCAGCGGCAGCTCGCCATACACCTCACCGATGGCGTCGACAAAGTTGGCAA
>CALKAI010000015.1 GCA_937983275.1 uncultured Trueperaceae bacterium
CAGGCGGTTTCCTCCAGAACGCGACGGCAGTGAGCGACTTCCTCGGCCGTAAGAATCTGCGGGACTTCAACCAGCATAAACCTTCTCCAAAGGGATCCGACGGCCGGAGGGCCGCCGGAGGCTCTGCAACAGGCTCGATCAGAAACGCAGCCGCGTCGAGAGGATGAAGGTCCGTCCCGGCCCCGGGACGACCTGGGCATTGTGAATCTGCTCGTAGGTCTCTTCGTTGGTCAGGTTGTAGGCGTTGAGCTGAAGCGCAACGTTCTCGGTCAATTCATAGGACGCCATCGCGTCGAACTGCAGCTGGCCCGGTACGCGGGTGGTATTGCCCTCGTTCACCCATCGGGGCCCGACGTAGGTGGCGCCGCCGCCCAGCATGAACGCCGGCGTCACGTCATAGGTCGTCCAGATCGACCCCATGTGCTCTGGCAGGCGCATCATGTCATTGCCATTCACCTCCGGATCATCGTCCGTGATGCTGCTCCGCATGTAGGTGTAGCCGGCCATCACGCGCCACTCGGGGGTTATGCTCCCGTCCAGCTGAAGTTCGATCCCTCGCACGCGACGTTCGCCGCTAAGGGATTGAGTTCCATCAACCGGATCCTCGGTGAGCATGTTCTCCTTGTCGATCTGAAATACCGCGGCTCCCACCCCCAGCTTTCCTTCGAGGAAACGCATCTTCGTACCCAGTTCGATTGTCCGGGTTTCCTCAGGATCACGCGTCGTCAGATCCGACTGATCGCTGCCACCGATGAACTCTTGGGTAGGATTTATAGGGGGCTGCTCTGACGCGCCATAGGACAGGTAGAAATTGTAGTCGTCGCTTGGCGAGTACTCGACGGCCGCCTGGTAGCTCCAGAGATGATAGGTCTTGTTGAACGAACTGCTGCCGCCATCGAAAGTCTGGCTCACGTCCGCCTTGTAGTTCTCATAGCGGATGTTCCCAAGGACGGCCCACTGGTCCGTAAGTTTCACCTTGTCGAAGAGCGACAAGGACACGCTGCGCGCCCAGGTGTCGTTGCTGGCGGTCTTGACCCTGTCCTGGTTGGCCCGGCCGGGGTTGCCCGGATCTCCTAAATTCAGGGGCGGTAGTTCCGAGTTCGTCGGATTCTCCCCGGTGTAGTTCTGCTGGCGATAATCTTCGTAGGAGACGTCCAGAGTTGCTGCCAGCGTGTGTCCGATCGATCCGGTATCGAATTCCGCGATCCCCGTCGTCTGGTTGTGAATGTTGTAGCCGCGCATCTCGCGGGACTGGCGGCCTCGATAGACGCAGAGATCATCATCCGACGTGCCTGGCGGCGCGATGGACTGGGTCCAGCAAGGATCTCCGAAGAAATCCGGGACGGTGCCCCCACCGCGTCCCGCGCCGAAGCGCGGCGGCGTCACCCAGCGATCACGGTCGTACCAGCCGAAGCGGGTAGAGTTGACGAGGGTCAGCCAGTCGTTGGCTTGGTGCTCCACACCGATGGTCCCGACGTGCGCCTTGGTCTTTTCGTAGTCGTCCTTGAAGCCGTAGAAGTTGGCGCGGTCCACATCCGCGGGACGGTTGCGGCTGCCCTGTTCAGTGTAGGGAATGCCATAATCCGGACGGTTGTCCTCGTACTGGTAGAGGTAGCTGATCGTCACGTCGGTACGATCGCCGATACCAAAACTCAGCGAGGGCGCAATGCCGAAGCGTTTGTCCTTGGCGTAGTCGCGGTCGACGAACTCCCGCGACGTACCCATGACGTTCAATCGAAAAGCGGCATCGTCCGTGATCGGCTGGTTGATATCGACCGTGCCTCGGTAATAGTCCCCGGTACCGATGCTGGCCGTGCCTTCCGCGAAGAAGTGGTCCTTCGGGGTCTTGCTGGTCAGGTTGATGGCGCCGCCGCTGGAACTGCGTCCGAAGAGAGAACCGGAGGGACCCTTGAAGACTTCCACCGCCTCCAGGTTGAAGGTGTCGCGACTGTAAAAGCCGCTGTCCCGGAAGCCGTCCAGGAAGATGTCGCCCTGGGCGCTGAAGCCGCGGATGTTGAAGTTGTCGCCGCCGGGGGTCCCGCCGCCGCCCTCGCCCGCGTTCAGGGTGATGCCGGGCACATTACGTACCACATCGGTCAGGGTCGTCATCTGCTGTTCCTCGATGACCTCCTGCGGAATGACGTTGATCGTCTGCGGCGCCTCCTGAACGGTGATCGGCATACGGCGGAGGGAGTGCGGACGGTCCAGTGACGTTTCCGCCGCGCCCGTGACCGTTATCGGCGCCAACACCTCGGCAGGCGCCGCCTGCCCCTCCGCAGCCTCCTGCGCCTGCGCCATCTGCTGCCAGAACAGGCCCCCAACTGCGAGGCTCGCCACCAGCGCGGCCCGCGAGGAGCCCGCCCGGCTCCTGTTCTTCTCGTCCATAGCTCTCACTTCCCCTCAGATCTGCAAGCGGCAAAGCCTGACCGCCCTTCGCAAAGGGTGTTCAGCTGGACGAGGAGCTTGGGAAGAAGCCGCAGCTGCTGGATCGCAGCCCTGCGCGACGCCCGCCCCAAGCCCTGTCGCAAGCCGCGCCAGGACAAAGTCGCAAGGTCATCGCGACGGGCTTTTGGCAGTCGCGCGCGGCGTTTGCCGCGTTGATATTGCAACCTATTCTCGTTCTCAGAACCAGGTCAAGTGACAGAAGGTAGACAAGGCCTCTTCCGCGGGCGGCCCAATCGACGTTCACGGAAAGAGCAGCCCGATGGTTCCGTAACACGGAACTTAACATCCCAGCTTCGGCATTGACTGCGCGAATGCGACTGACTATCATTCGCCTCGCACAACATCTGGGGGCAGTCTGAATGTTAACTACACGTGGCCCGCGTCAGCACCTGCTGCGCGCGGCACACCATGGGTCCGTACCGCTGGTTGGGAGCCTGCTGGCAAGCGTCCTGATCTCCCCTGCTCTGTCGCAGGACGAGGTCGAACTCGGCCCGGTCGTCGTGACCGCTTCGGGGCACGAGCAGCAAGTCAAGGATGCGCCGGCGTCGATCAGCGTCATCCCCCGGGAAAAGCTGGAAAGAGGGCAATACCGCGACGTCACCGACGCACTGCGCAGCGTCCCCGGGGTCACGATTACCGGCGGCGGCGCCGGTGACGACGGAGCCGACATCAGCATTCGCGGCTTTCCCGCAGCCTACACGCTGCTGCTGGTGGACGGCCAGCGGGTGGACACGCGCGAAACTCGACCAAACGGCAGCGCCGGCTTCGAGCAGAACTGGCTGCCGCCATTGCAGGCCATCGAGCGTATCGAAGTCATCCGTGGCCCCATGTCCACGCTCTACGGCTCCGACGCCATGGGCGGCGTGATCAACGTCATCACCCGCAAGGTACCGAACGAATGGCACGGCAGCATGGAAGCCGCGGCGACCCTGCACGAAAGCAGTGATTCGGGCGCCGGCTTTCAGACCAACTTCTATACCGGCGGACCGCTGGTACCGGACCTTCTGGGCATGCAGCTGTGGGGTCAGTACACTGGCCGCGCGGAAGACAAGATCAGGAACGGCTACGAAGACCGAAGCTTCAAGAGCCTGACCGGCCGGCTGACGCTCACGCCTGATCCAGATCATGAGCTCACTTTCGAAACCGGCTATTCACGGCAGGACCGCGAGAGAAGCATCGGCAAGTCGGTCCAGGAACCCTGCGGCAGAGGCGGCTGTAGCGATTCCGATGATACCCACACAAACACGCACTTCTCGCTGAGCCACGCGGGGCGCCTCTCGTTCGGAAATCTGGACAGCTACATCAAGCACGAGATCGCGGAGAACGAGAGCCGCGACATCCAGATCAACAACACGACCGCCAACACCAGCCTGGTGCTGCCCCTGGGCGATCACGTCCTCACGCTCGGCGCAAATTTCCAGCATGAAGACCTCGAGGACGAGACGACCAACCAGATCTCCGATCGCACCACGGCGTCCATGACCAAGTACGCGGTCTTCGCCGAAGACGAGTGGTTCATGACCGACACCTTTTCCCTGACCGGGGGTGTCCGCCTAGACTACAGCGAAGACTATGACGCCCATGTCAGTCCGCGCCTCTACGGCGTCTGGAACTTCGCGCCGGAATGGACTCTGAAGGGCGGCGTGTCGACCGGTTACCGGGCGCCCAGTCTCCGCGAGATCACGCCGGACTGGGGCCAGGTGAGCCGAGGCGGAAACGTGTACGGCAACCCGGACCTGGAACCGGAGAAATCGCTCAACAAGGAAATCTCACTGCTGTATTCGGGCTTCTCCGGCGTGGACCTGAGCCTGACGCTGTTCCACAACGACTTCAAAGACAAGATCACCCGCGTGACATGCCCGGTCGACATCTGCCCGGACGGGGAAAACCAATTCGGGGCTGCCCCCACCTACCGGATCAACGTGGACGAGGCGATCACACGCGGCATCGAAGCCGGCATTCAGGCGGCGCTGCCCCATAACCTCGTCTTTACCGGGAGCTACACCTACACCGACTCGGAGCAGAAGTCGGGCGATTACAAGGGCCAGCCGCTGACCCAGTTGCCGAAGCATCAGGCAACGGCCGAACTGGAGTGGCAGGCTACGCCGAAGCTTCGACCCTGGACCCGCCTGACGTTCCGCGGCCAGGAAAGCCAGCCCGTTGAGGGCCCCTCATCCAACACCACGACGGCGCCCTCTTACACCTTCATCGATGTGGGCCTGGGCTACGACGTGTTGGACAACCTGACGGTCAACGTCGGGCTGTACAATCTGACCGACAAGACGGTGCGCTACGACGACTACGGCTATGTCGAGGACGGCCGCCGCCTCTGGCTGAGCGTCAAGACCACCTTCTAAAGCAGATCTCATCCAATCGGCTTCACGAAGTGATCGCCGATCGGATGCGTGAATCCGCTCCACCTCTTTGACCTTGACCGGAGCGCGTTTGACCTGGTCGTCCTGACTGGAGCGAAGGATCTGAAGCCCTGGGCGCGCTGCCCACGAGACCCTTCGCTTCGCTCTTGATGAACTTCAGTACCCCCCTCTTCGTCATCGCGAGCCGCGCAGCGGCGTGGCGATCCATCGGGAGGTTGCCAATGGCACCTCAGCATAGATTGCCGCGTCGGCCTGCGGCCTCCTCGCAATGACGATTGAGAGGTACGCGCCGCGGTGACTCTGGGTGGTGGCCACCCGAACGTTCCTCCCCGATCAGCCACCGCGCAGCGGGGTGAGGAGCTCAGGACAATGGCGGGAAGTTCCGGCTCGACGCGGCAGCTTCTGCTTTATCCGATGTCGTTTCCACTACGGCCAGCGTCGCTCGGCGTCCTGATTTCTCTTCCCCGGCCTGCCAAGTTTCGTCCGTCCGGGGATCGCCGCCGGGCGCACTCGTTCCCGCGTAACGGAGTAGAAGCGATGAAGAGTCAGGCCCGCGTTGTCGTGATTGGCGGCGGCGTTGTCGGTGTTTCCACCCTCTATCACCTGGCCAGGTTCGGCTGGTCGGACGTCGTGCTGCTCGAGCGCACCGAGCTTACGGCCGGCTCCACCTGGCACGCGGCCGGGCTGCTGCCGCTTTTCAACATGAGCTACGGCGTGGGGCAGATCCACAAGTACTCGGTGGACCTCTACAAGACCCTGGAGGAGGAAACTGGCCAGAACGTCTCCTTCCACGTGACCGGCAACCTGCGCCTGGCCACCAACCAGGAGCGGATGGATGAGTACAGAAAGTACTGCGGCACCGCCAACACCATCGGTGTGCCCTTCGAGATGATCGGGCCGGAAGAGGTCGCGAAGCTCTGGCCGCTGGCGAACATTGAGGGCATCGTGGGCGCCCTCTACCACCCCCATGACG
>CALKAI010000016.1 GCA_937983275.1 uncultured Trueperaceae bacterium
ACTTCTCCCGCTACGAGCAGACCTTCCGCGGTCACTTCCGCGACTCGGACCTCTCCAGCCGCTACCAGTACGACGACATCGCGCCGGCCTACCGGTACGGCTGGTCGCTCGCCAACAACGAACGCTTCCGCGGCCGCGAGTGGGACGAGATCGAGCCCCAGGCCCGGGAAATGTGGGAGGAGAGGAACCAGGGCACCTGGGAGGAGTTCCGCGAGTCCGTGCGCAACTCCTGGATGGAGGCGCGGAACCGGCGCTAGCTCCAGCCTGGCGCTGACTGGCCGCAGGCAGGCAACGGACGAACCCTGCCTGGACCTGTACAGATGAGTTGCCCCGTGCCTTGACGGCGCGGGGCAACTTCACTTGAGCATTGTTGGTCGGTTCCTGCCGCGGGTTCCTGCCGCTGGTTCTTAGCGCGCCCGCCTCACCCAGGCGGCCATCTCGCCCCAGCTTGGTTCCTTGCCGGTTATGAGGATCGCCAGCGAGAAGATCTTGCCTGCGACGCGCCTGGCGAGCAGCACCGTCGCCAGCAGCAGGGCCAGGGAGAGCAGGACCTCAATGGGGCCGGCTTCCCCGAAGAGTACCCGGACCGGCATGGCCGAAACGGCAGTGAAGGGGAAGTAGCTCAGGAACATGTAGAAGAGGTTCTCGGAGTTGCCTATGAGCCCCAGCCAGCCGAGGCCAACGAAGACCCCCGGCAGCATGATGATGCCGCTGCGCTGGCTCGTATTGGGATCGTCGATCGTTGCCGCGATGGCCGCGAACAGGAAGTAGAAGAGCGCGGCGCCCAGGATGGCGAATGCCAGCGTGGTCAGCAGGACGAACGGGTCGATCGAGATAGACGGGAATGTCGATAGGCTTAGGCCCTGGAACAGGCCGGAGGCGACTATCGCGATGCCCACGCCCAGCGCCAGGGAGGCGATGTTGGCGATCGTGTAGAGCATCGTCCCCAACACCTTTCCGTCGATCCACGCCTGTGGCGTTACGGCGCTGATTACCTGCTCGGTGACCCTCTGTGTCTTCTCACCGGTGATGGCGGTGAAGAGCAGACCGGTGCCGGTGAAGACACCGAAGATCATTACGCCCAAGACGATGTTCACCGCCAACGCACCACGGTCGCCACTCTCGCCCGTGATGGCAACCTCCAGGTTGGCGGGTTGAAGGAGCTGCTGGTATTCCTGCGGGGTTAGCGAGCTCTCTGCGAGCCGCGCCGGCAGCACGAGCTGAGTCAGGTAGGCGTCGAGCTGCCCTACCCAGTTGCGCTGCCGCTCGACCTGCAGGGTGAAGTCGTAGGTCGAGTGGAAGGTCAGTACCCCATCGAGCTCTCCCGCCTCGAAGGCCGCTGCGGCCTCCTGCGCGGTCATGGCCACGAAGCTGAAGGTCTCATCCTCGGGAAGGTCGAAGGGTGCGCCCACGGCGGCAAGCTCGACGTCGCCGGAACTGGTTATCAGATCGATCACGAACGGCGCTGCGCCACCGATTACTGCGAATATGACGACCGACATGATCAGGTCACGCACCTTCAGGAAGCGCCAGAACTCCCAGACGGTGACGCGACGAACGGCATCCCAGTGGCTCATGCGGCCTCCTGGTCCTCATCGAAAACGGCCGGCGACGCCCCTACCGTGTGGAGGTAGATCTCGCGCAGGGTCGGCACCTCACTGCGCACGTCGGTAATGATGAACTGCTCGGTGAGCCGGTGCAGCACTTCCCCCACTGCGATCCCCGGTTGCACCTCTATCCGGGCAGAGTCCTCCGTCACCGCCAACACCCGCCCCACACCGTCAATACCGACAAGCGTTTCCTGCGGCTCCGTGTCACCCGGCTGGAAGGTGAAGTTGAGGCGGTGACCAAGGTCGGTGCGGCTGCGGATCTCGCCCATGGTGCCGCTCAGCACGTCCCTGCCCTCATGCATGAGCATTATCCGGTCGGCGAGTGTTTCCACCAGGTCCATCTGGTGCGCGCTCAGAATGATGGTTACGCCCTCGTCGCGCAGTTCGCGAATCATGTTCAGGACGAGGTCCTGGTTGACCGGGTCGAAGCCGGAGAACGGTTCGTCGAGGATCGCCAGCTGCGGCCGGTGCAGGATCGAGGCGATGAACTGGACCTTTTGCTGATTGCCTTTCGAGAGACTGCTCACCTTGTCGCCTGCACGCTGGGTCAGACCGAAGCGCTCGAGCCAGGCGAGCGCACGGGGCTTGGCCTCGCGCGGCGGGTCGCCCCGCAGCGAGGCGAAGTAGGTGAGGTTGTCGAGGAGGGACTTGTCGACGTAGAGCCCGCGCTCCTCCGGCAGGTAGCCCAGCTTCTGCTGGGGCACGTCCTCGTGCGTGTGCTTCCGGTCGGCGAAGCTGTACTCTATGCGCCCCTCATCCGGCACGGTGATCCCGCACAGCATGCGAACCGTCGTCGACTTGCCCGCACCGTTCGGACCCAGAAGTGCGAAGATTTGTCCCGGTTCGACCGAGAAACTGAGATCGTCGACGGCGGTCACCGTCTTGAAGCTCTTGCTTACGCCTTTTACTGCCAGTAGGGGCTCAGACACAACTACCGATGTTAACC
>CALKAI010000017.1 GCA_937983275.1 uncultured Trueperaceae bacterium
GGATCGCGCCGCTCATGCGCAGCTCGCCTGGCGTGAACTCGACCTGCGCGCCGTACACCCTCAGCGTCTGCACCCGCTCCTCGCTTGCGCTGTCGGGGAGCACGATGACGCAGCGGTAGCCGCGAACCGCAGCGAGGAACGAGAGGCCTATCCCGGTGTTGCCGGAGGTAGGCTCGATGATCGTTTGCCCCGAACCTGGGCTGAGGATGCCCCGCTCCTCGGCATCCTGTATGAGCCCCAGGGCCGTGCGGTCCTTTATGGAGCCAGCCGGATTGAAGCCCTCCAGCTTCACCCAGACCTGTGCCATGCCCGGTTCGACAACCCGGAAGAGTCGTACCAGCGGGGTGTTCCCCACGAGCGCGTCGAGCATTCTTGGCCTGCTTGCCGTGTCCATGACAAGAGTGTAGCGGCTGCGACCCTGCTACCATCGGGGGCATGGGGGAGCATGAGCTGTGGCAGTTCTTCCTCGAGGTGCAGGCGGCCGTCGAGGAAGGGAACGCGGGCCTGGGGCCCCAACCGTACAGGGCGGGTAATCACATGGTCAGTGCGTTGGCGGGCGACGTCGAACTTTCGGTCAAGGACATCAGCGAGGAGGACGCGATCCTCATCGCCGGCGAGCTGAAGGAGCGGGGCGTGCGGGCACTGGTTACCGGCTCCAGGATCTGCGGGTCGTGCGGCCGGCGGGTGCCCGATCAGGCGTACTGCGTCAGCTGCCGTTCAAGGCTCACGGACGAGGGCGACGCCCTGGCCTGACGAATCCGCGGCGCCCACGCGGCACCACACCGTCACAATCATCGCCCCTTGGGCCTATCCGGTCAGAAGCGTGAGGGAAAGCGCAGCCGTTCCGCCGGTTGCTGCTCCGGCCTCGTCTCCCCGTTGCTCCCCGGGGCCTTAGCCGCGGCCTCGGTATCCTGCTCCGCTGCCGCTTCCGGCGCGGGAATGGAACGGGCTTGCGCCTCACTCACATCGTTCCGCTCGCCGCGCTGCGGATCCTCGGTGGGGTCTATGGGCCGGGGGAAGCTTTGCTCAGCCTGTTGCTTCCTGCACCACTCCTCACGGCGACGCTGGCGCACCTTGGAGGAGGCCAGCCGCCTCACGGGATCCACCCGCTGGTCGAGGGGCTCGATCTTGAACCGCTCGTTCCACGGTTCCCACGTGAATTGGGCGCGCAGGCGGTAGGTTCGGCGGTTGCCCCTGGCCGCGTAGAAGTAGAGGTCGATGAAACCGGTATCTCCCTGCGGTTCCTCGACGTGAAGACTTATGTCAACGGACTTGTGAGCGGGGACGAGCACGCTGACCTCAGCGACCTGCGGGTCCGGATCGAGGGGGCCAGAGATCGCGACTTCGAGCAGCTGCACGACCCGATCCCCAAGGTTGCTCACGTGCATGACGAGTTCGGTGAGAGTGCTGTTCTCGACGCCCTGCACACGACCGCGGGAAATGAGCAGCTCCGGCCTGCCGCTCGCGCCGCTCCCGCGACGGGCCGAGGCAAGCGTGGCGAGCAACAGCAGGAGGACGAGGACGATGAGGCCGGCTATGACCGCTTGCCCGTTGCCCGCCGTCCAACTATTCTGCAACCACTCACCCAGGCTTTGACCGAGGGCGTTGATGTCGGTCCAGATGTTCGCCAACACTTGGCCCATACCCATTAGCTTACCGCCGTCGCGCTAGAGTTGCTGTGTGAAACGTGAAGAGGAAGTGCCGCCGCCCGGTGTTTCGCCGCGGCCCACCGGGGACGGCAGCCTCACCCTGTACAGCGACCGCTACGACCAGACGTTCCACTCTCATCACGGGGCAGTGAGGGAGTCGCAACACGTGTTTCTGGAGGGCAGCGGGGTTGCGAAGAGGCTGGCCGGGGGCGAGGCCACCAGCGTGCTGGAGGTCGGCTTCGGGACCGGGCTCAACTTCTTCCTAAGCGCCCAGGCTGCTGTCGAAGCGGGTACGGTGCTGCACTACGTGGCGCTGGAGGGGGAGCTGCTTCCCGCCAACGCCGTGGAGGGCTTGGGGTACGAACCTTTTGCGCCGTCGGTAGTGCCGCCCTACCTGGAGTTTCGGCGCCAGCTGGCGGTTGCTGCGGGGCAGGGCACGCCGGGAATGGAGGGGTACCGGTTCCAGGCTGGGCCGGTTGAGCTGACGCTGCTCCTTGGCGAGGCGACCGCCGCGCAGTTGAATGTCGCTCCCTTTGACGCGGTCTACCACGACGCCTTTAGCCCAGACGCCAACCCGGAGCTTTGGGCTGAGGCGTTCCTGGGCCGTCTGGCCAACGCACTGCGCCCCGGTGGCACACTCGTCACCTACACGGTGAAGGGCGAGGTGAGGCGCACTCTGGCCCGGCTGGGCCTGGAAGTGACGAAACGGCCCGGCCCGCAGGGCGGCAAGCGGGAGATGCTGCGTGCGGACAGGCCCCGGGAATGACGAAGGTCCGGCCGCGCAGACATTACGGCCGGACCTTCGCCTGTCTGGGCGCGTCGTTCAGAGCGCCCAAGGCGTTAAGAGACTAGAAGGGCAGAGCAGGCCGGTCCCAGGGGATCCCGTAGAAGATGAGCGCCAGCGCGAGGACGAAGCCGACGCTGGCCCGCGTGAAGGCCGCCCGGTCGTTCGGCGCCTTCTTTGCCATGGACGAGCCCACCTGGGCGGCGACCGCAGCGAGGATCATGATGACCATGTGCTCGACGAGGAAGAAACGCAGCTCGGGGTTACCCATCGCGGCTCCGAAGTCACGCATGCCACCCTGGATGAACGGGCTCACGAAGTAGAGGATGAACCCGATGACGAGCTGCAGGTGGATGGAGCCCGCGAAGATTGTGCCTACGCGCCTTTCGAGGTCACTCCAGGCCGCCCTGGTGAAGAGGCATCGCAGCGCCAGGACTACCGCTGCGATGCCGCCCAGCAGGACGACCCAGCGGACGATATTGTGGAGTCCCTTGAGGAATTCGTACATTCAGTTTGCTCCCTTCCTGCCTTTCGGCGGTGCAGCCGAACCCGTCTCATGATAGCCCTGCCCCAACCTGACAGGGGAGGTACGCAGTCCGGCGTGATCGTGGTGGGAGCGGGTATCGCCGGCGCATCTCTCGCCTGGCACCTGGTGCGCGCTGGCGTCCGCGTGACCCTGGTCGACGCCGCCCACGCCGGAGCTTCGGCGGTGCCGGTAGGCCTCATAAATCCGTTCCGGGGGCGCTCGGCACGGCCCGGTCCTTTCGACCTGAGCGGAGCCGAGGCCTTCTGGAATC
Source organism: uncultured Trueperaceae bacterium (assembly GCA_937983275.1). Lineage (GTDB taxonomy): Bacteria > Deinococcota > Deinococci > Deinococcales > Trueperaceae > CALKAI01. The sequence continues at coordinate 3,231 of CALKAI010000017.1, forward strand.
TCGCTCGGGAGGTCGAGGGCGCCGGCCTTCCCTCCGGCGCGGTGCGCTCGGGTGTCCTGCGCGTGCCCGCTAACGAGCGACAGGTTCGCAGCTGGCGGTCGCGCGAGGGCCTGCTGGAGCTGACCAGCCAGCAGTCGTTCGTGAACACGCCACAGGGGGCGTTCCTGGCGGAGCAGGGCGGTTTCCTCGATCCCCGTACTCTCGTCGGTTCCCTCCTCGAGTTGTTCCGGCGGTCAGGCGGAGACCACCTTCGCGGCCGACAGGTCGACGGCCTGCGTAATCTGGGTGGCTCGTGGGCAGCATCGGTTGACGGTGAACGACTCGAGGCTCACTACGTGGTCCTGTGTACGGGCGCTGCGGATTTGCCTCGCGCCGACGGTCAGGAGCTCGGGCTCGGTGAGGGGTACGAGCGGAGCGCGGGAGACGTCATCGAACTTCGACCCCGCGCCGGTGTCACTCTGGAGCTGCCGTTCGCCGTGGCGGGTCCGGTCTACCTGGCGCAGCTGAGCGAATCGGTGTTCGTGGGCGGCAATCGCCGGGGGGCCGCCCAGCCGGATGTGAGGGCGCCGGAGCTGATGGCGGCCTCGGCGGCCCGACTGGTGCCCGCGTTGCAGGGTGCCCAGGTGGTGTCGAGGTGGACGGGTGTCCGCTTGAAGCACGTCAGCAACGAGCCTCAGCGCCTGGAGTTGGCGCCGGG
>CALKAI010000018.1 GCA_937983275.1 uncultured Trueperaceae bacterium
CAGGAACTGCACGAGCGCCACAAGCGCGTAATGCTGCCCATCCAGACCCGCATGCTCTACTACGGCGACGAGCCGCTGGCAGTCGAACGGGCCAAGGACCAGTACCTGTGGGACATCGAGGGGAACCGCTACCTCGACTTCTTCGGCGGCATCCTCACCGTATCGGTAGGGCACGGCAACGACGAGGTCGTAGCAGCCGCGCAGGAGCAGCTCCAGAAGGTCGGGCACACCAGCACCGTCTACCTGAACGAGATAACCATACTCGTGGCCGAGAAGCTCGCCGAGATCACGCCCGGCCGCCTGCAATACACCTTCTTCACCAACAGCGGCAGCGAAGCGAACGAAACCGCGCTGATGGCCGCCCGCGCCTATACCGGCAACACCGACGTGATAAGCCTGCGCCACGCCTACTCGGGAAGGACCGCCGGCATGATGGGCGTCACCGCCCACTCGACCTGGCGGCAGGGCGGCGTCTACGACGGCGCCGTCAAGCACGTCCGCTCGCCCAACATGTACCACCGGCCCGCCGGAATGACAGAGGAGCAGTACCTGGACTTCCTCATCGACGACCTGGAGGACCTCCTCGCCACCGTCACCGACGGCCGCATCGCCGCGTTCATGGCTGAACCGATCCAGGGGGTCGGCGGCTTCGCCGTGGCGCCCCGGGAGTACTTCCGCAGGGTCGAACCGCTCATCAGGGAGGCCGGCGGCATCCTCATCATCGACGAGGTCCAGACCGCCTGGGGCCGCACCGGCGACCACTGGTGCGCAATCGAACACTGGGGCGTCGAGCCCGACATCATGACCTTCGCGAAAGGGATCGCCAACGGGGCGCCCGTCGGGGCGACGATCATGGTGCCCGAGGTAGCTCAGGCGGTGCAGGCCTCGACGCTCTCCACCTACGGGGGGACGCCCGTCTCGATGGCGCAGGCCCTCGCCACCATCGAGTACGTCGAGAAGAACCGCCTGTGGGAGAACGCCCGCCAGCGGGGCGACGAGCTGCGCGCCAACCTGGAGGCGTTGCAGGAGCGTCACCCCAGCATCGGCGACGTGCGCGGCATGGGCCTCATGCAGGGGATCGAGTTCGTCCGGCCCGGCAGCAAGGACCCGGACGCCCGGATGGCCACCGAGTTCGTTAATGCGGCCCGCAGGCTGGGGCTGCTCATCGGCAAAGGCGGCAGGTACGGCAACGTCATCCGCATCGCGCCCCACCTCAACGTGAACCCCGAAGACCTGGCGTACGGCTGCGACCTCATGCGCCAGGCCCTGGAGCAGGTCGAGGCCTGAAGGCAGCAGGAAAGCCGGTCAGGGGCGCATGCCAGCCTGGCCGGCAGCCGGCCTGAACCGCCGTATCGCGAACCCTGCCAGGAGCGCCGCCGCCACGGGGAAGGTGAAGGCGAGGACCATGGCCGGCAGCAGTCCCATGGCCTCCTGGAGCGCCCCGAAGCCGATGTAGAGCACGCCGGCGACGCCCCAGGTGAAGCCCATCAGCAGGCCGGAGGCGGTGGCGATCGCGTGGGGAGCCAGCTCCTGGGCGCTCACCACCAGCAGCGGAATGGAGGCGTTCACGGTCATGCCGGCCAGCGCCACCACGAGGTAGAAGGGCAGGCTGCCGGGCGTCAGGAACAGCGTGAAGATGAGCAGCGGCACGGAGAGGAGCATGCTGCCCACGATGAGGGGCACGCGTCCCAGGCGGCCCTCGAGCGCGCCGGCGAAGATGGTGCCGACCGAGGATGCGGCCGAGAAGGCGGCGAGAGTCCAGCCGATCGCGGCGGCGTCGGCCGCGAAGCCGCGCACGTTCACCATGAAGAGCGGGATCGCGTTCGTGAAACTGATGAAGGCGATGGCACGCAGGATCCCCGCCACGGCCAGCAGGCCCACCGGACCGAAGAACACCGAACGGTCGAAGATCTTCGCGGCCGCGCGGGTCGGGGAGCGCTGATCGGCCGGGGCGAGCAGGAGCAGCAGAATCCCGGCAGTGATGCCGACCACCGCGAGGAACGGCACGTACTGCGTGCCGAACACGCGGATGACGTAGAGGACGACGACAGGCATAAGCGCCGTTCCCAGCGGACCGCCTGCGGTGAAGAGGCCCATCGCCAGGCCGCGCCGCTCCGGACCGGTGCCGTGCACCAGTGAGGCGGCGGCCGGGTGGAACACCGCCGAGCCCAGCCCGCCCAGCGCCAGCAGCATGAACAGCGACCAGACGTTGGGGACCACCGCCAGGAAGCTCATGAGCGTGGAGCCGACGATGAGACCCAGCGCGGCAGCCCGCTTGTGGCCCCAGCGGTCACCCACCCAGCCGACAAACGCCTGCAGGACGTTCGAGCTTAGCGAGATGAGGGCTACGAACGCGGCCAGGACAGCCTCGCCCAACCCGAACCGCTCCTGCAGGATGGGCAGGAAGACCGGCAGGACGTTGGTGAAAGCGTCGTTCGCGGCGTGCGCGAGGGCGATGAGCAGCGCCAGTTGCAGGCCGGCGGCACGGGCGCGCTGACCTGAGACCGTCTCCATGAGCTACTACTCTACTGCGGGACTGGCAGCAGGTTCACAGTTTGCCGGGGCTAGCGGGTGAGCACGGCGATCATGACCTCGTCGACGTCCTCGCTGGCCTTCTCGAGGCGCAGCCGGGTCCAGGTGTCGACGTAGGCGTGGACCGGCTCCTCCAGCGCGGCAATCTGGCCAACGGTGGGCGAGGGTTCACGCACGTCGTGGTCGTCGACCCACAGCAGGTAACCGCCCGATTCGAGCACGTTGGCCCAGCTCACGAACCCCAGCTCGTGCCTGGTGTAGTGCTCGACCAGCTGGGCGATCCTGTGCCACTTGGTGCAGCCCGGCGTGACGATCTCCAGGGTCACCTCGCGGGTGCCGTCGAAGGGGCGCACCTTGAGGGTGAAGCGGTAGGTTTGGTGCTCCTCGGTGTCCTCGGCCCCGGTTGCCGGGTACCTGACCTGCAACTCGCCGAACTCGCCGGACACGTTCGCCTTGATGCTCGTGACCCTCGTGCTCGCCCGGGCCGAGCGTTTCGCCAAGAGCTCCAGCAGCGCCGAGTAGACGGAGAGCGGCGTTTCGATCTCCTCGTAGGCGAACGAGTGGAAGCGCACCAGGATCGGGTAGGCGTCACCTTCGAAGGGCAGCGCCCGTTCGCGCAGGTAGATGGCTGCGTCCTGGGGGGCGATGCGGGTGAGCTCCTCCAGGTGCAGCGCCTCGGTGCCGATGTTCGGGTAGTCGTCGAGATCGTCGTCGTCTGGGTAGAGATCCTCGACCTGGGGGCCGTCCTCGCGCAGCAGGTTCTCGCTCTCGGTCTGGTCCGAGACGTACCGGCACAGGTCCAGCCAGCTGTCGAAGATGACCAGCCCGTACTGGCGCTCCTCGTGCCCGGTCACGCAGGCGTAGCGCCACGGCCCGCCCGTGGTGCGGAAGGCGATGTACTTGTTCGCATCGAACACCTCCCACGGCGCCTGCGCCATGAACTCGTCGGCAGTCACCAGGAAGCGGCGCTGCTGCTCCACGTCGAAGGTGCTCAGGTAGGGCGGTGGCGTCTCGGGACTGAGCTGCTCGGCGAAGCCCCCCAGCACGCGGCGCGCCTCGGAGAGGGGCGATACCCGCACGCTGATGCCGCTGCCGTCAAGGAGCCGCGTGAACTCTGCTGCCAGCTCCTGGGAGTCAACCTTCAGCGTCTTGGGACGACCAGCCGGGATGGTGTCAGGCGGGTAGAGGCAGGCGCGGCACAGGAGGCTGTAGAGGTCCCCGGTGTCGAACTCCCCCTCGAGGGCCGTGCCGGCGCGGATCGGGCCGTTCTCTGTCAGGACGATCGCGCTGTAGGTGAGGACGGGCGGCTCGTCACTGCTGGCGGTAAAGGTGACGGGGGCCTGGGCGATTTGCCAGGACTCGGCCAGGCGGGCCAGGCCGGCGAGCTCTTCGGGCGGGACGTGCAGCCGCTCCCCGGCCGGCGCCCGCAGCTCGTCGGAGAGTACCGGCTGGCCGCTCACGCTGAACGGTTGCGGCTGGACGCCCAGCTCCTGGCCCACCATCGGCAGGTCACCCAGCGAAGAACCCCAGTCGCCCGCGTCGCCCTCGCGGTCGGCGGCATCGATGAGGGCCACATCGCGGCGCGCGAAATCGTGCCAGCTGAGGTGCCCGCCGGCCTCCTGCGCCCAGACGCTCACATCGAGCGGCTCGCCATCCAGGCTGAAGTGCTCGATGTCGAACGGGAACAGGTTCGACTCGGCGAGGGCCGTGACCAGCTCGAGCAGGTCGCCCAGCCAGGTTTCGGCCGATTTCGAGTAGGCCAGTTCAGCACTGAGAACAGCCGCGCCGCCTTTCAGTTGCAGTATCAGTTCCTGCGGTTGGTACTCGAGCGATTCCCCGCTCGGCTCCCACACATCGAGTCGTTCAGGTAGCCACAGCAGCGACGGACGTTCTGTCATACAGGGATTCTACGGCCTAGGCCTGCTGGAGCCTGTCTATCTTCGCGGCCAGGATGAAGTCGCTCTCGGTAAGCCCGTCGATGGCGTGCGTCCAGATCTGTACGCCCACCTTGCCCCAGGCGAGGTGGATGTCGGGGTGGTGCCCCTCCTGCTCGGCGACCTCGCCGATCCGGTTGGTGAAGCCGAGGGCCTGCCGGAAGTCGGGAAAGGTGAACTCCTTCTCCAGATGGTGCCCATCCACCACCTGCCAGTCGCCGCCCAGCTGGGCCTGGAGCCGCTCGAGCTCCGGCCCTTCCAGCGGGGGCACGCCACCCATGCAGGGAACGCAACTCTTGGCTGCCAACTCGCTCATCTTCTACCTCCCTTGCCACGAGTCTAGGCCAGCGCAGGCGCCAAGACGCTGCCTCCAGCAACCGACCGGCCCGGGGGGATAACATCGGACCGTGACCAGAGTGAGGCTCCCGGGAAGGTGAGGTTGAACAGCGCCCAGGCGCACGCACTCCGGCTGCTGCGTGGCGCCACGCTGCGGCAAACGCCGCACGGCTGGCTGGTCGAAGGGGAACACGAAGGCGCGCTGCTGCCTCCCGTGGTGGTGCGCTGGCTGTTCGGCGAAGGACTGTTGAGTCAGGCAGAGGAACCCCTCACCTTCACCCTGAGCCCCCGCGGCCAGCACGCAGCCGTCGCAGCACAGGCGCAGACTGCCACCGCCGAGGTCCCCACCGTCGCCGGTCCCGTCCTGATAATCCCGCCCGGCGGCCGCTCGGAGGAGCTCGACTACCTGCTGGTCGTACCGGTCAGCAGCAGCTGGCGGGCCGTCCACGAGCGGCGGCTGGAGCACGCGGATGAACTGGGCACCGCGGCTCTGGGCGAGTTCGAGTTCATCCAGTTCCGCGACGAGCTCTACGCGCTGCAGATCTCACCGCGGGTTGCTCAGCTGGGACTGCTCCCGGAGCTCGAGCAGTTCCGGCTCCTGCCCGCCGGGATAGACGCAGAGCTGTCCCGCAACTCGCTCGCCCTGCGCGAGTGCCCGGACCGCGGCGTGAACTACGGCCGCGGCTGGCTGCAATGGTTCGGCGGGTTCGACGAGGAGTCGCCCCTCATCACCAGCCCGCGCGTGGACGCCGCCGCGCTGACGGCCCAGCTGCAGCGCCTGCGCTGACCACCCCGGCAAGCCCAAAGTCAGGCGTCGACCTCGTCGCCGTACTCCTCGTCA
>CALKAI010000019.1 GCA_937983275.1 uncultured Trueperaceae bacterium
GCGAACATGAAGCCCAGCTGCGAGATCGTCGACCAGGCGAGGATCTTCTTGATGTCCGTTTGCCCGATCGCGGCGATGGCCGCCACCAGGGCGGTAAGTACGCCCACCCAGGAGACGAGCGCGCTCGCCTCGGGAATGTGCGCGAAGAGCGGCGCCGAGCGCACGACCAGGTAGACACCGGCCGTGACCATGGTGGCCGCGTGGATGAGGGCCGAGACTGGCGTGGGACCCGCCATGGCGTCCGGCAGCCACACGTGCAGCGGCAGCTGCGCCGACTTGCCGGCGGCAGCGACCAGGAAGAGGACACCCACTGCGGTGAGCATCGTCGAGCCGTACGCCATGAGCGGCGCGGCCTCGGCGATCGCAGCGATCTCCAGCGTGCCGAAGAGGCGGTAGAGCAGGAACATGGCCAGCAGGAAGCCCACGTCACCGATGCGGTTGACGATGAACGCCTTGCGGGCCGCGTTCGCGTTCTGGCGGCCTTCGTACCAGAAGCCGATCAGCAGGTAGGAGCACACGCCGACGCCCTCCCAACCCACGAACATGAGCAGGTAGGAATCGGCCAGTACCAGCACCAGCATTGCGGCGACGAACAGGTTGAGCGCGCTGAAGTAGCGGCTGGAGCCGGAATCGCCCTTCATGTAGCCCAGCGAGTAGATGTGGATGAGCAGGCCCACGCCGGTGATGACGAGCATCAGCAGCAGACTGAGCCCGTCTATGACGAAGCCGAGGGGCAGCTGGAACTCGGAGAGCGAGATGAACGGCCACAGCTCCAGCTGGAGGGCCCGGGACGGGTCGACCAATACTGTCACGAAAGCGACCAGCGAGAGGAGGAAGGCCAGGGCGACAGCGGCCGAGGCGATGAGGCCCGGCAGAGGTTCACGCAGCGAGCGGCCGAAGAGGCCGTTCACCAGTGAGCCGATGAGCGCCAGCAGCGGCGCGAGCGCCGCCCAGGCGACGGGGTTGGAGAAGGCAGCGGATTCCATCAGAAGCGCACCTCAGAGAGCGTATCGACGTTGGTACTGGCGCGGTGACGGAAGATCGCGACGAGGATGCCCAGGCCAATGGCGACCTCGGCCGCGGCGATGGCCAGGATGATGAACACCGCGGTCTGGCCGTTCATCGCCGTGGCCACGCCGGCACTGCTCCACTGCCGCGCGAATGCGACGAGCGCCAGGTTGGCGGCGTTCAGCATCAGCTCGACGCACAGGAAGATCATGATCGCGCTGCGCCGGGTAAGGAAACCAACGGCGCCGACGCTGAAGAGGATCGCCGACAGTGCAACGTAGTACTCGGTGGCTACCACGAGCCGCCTCCGGGGTGCACGCCTGAAGAGAGCTCAGGCATGGGTGAGCTCCTCGTGCGGCTCGACGGTTGGTTCGGAAACGACCTGCTGGGCCTCCTGGGGTCGGCGCTGCACCAGCCCCACGGCACCGATGATGCCGGTAAGCAGCAGCACTCCAACGAGGTGGAAGGCGAACAGGAAGTCGCTGAAGAGTGCGTCGCCTACCCTCCCGGCCCCGCCACCGGCCAGGGCCGAGTCGATCACGTCACGGCCCGGCAGCGGCCGCGCGTCTAGGAAGGCGACCAGCGCGATGCCGGCCGCGCCCAGCCCGCCTACCAGGATGGCCAGCGGCCGCAACGCCCTGAAGCGGTCCACTTTCGGCCCGCCGCCCACATTGAGGAGCATGATGACGAACAGGAAGAGGACCATGATGGCGCCGGCGTAGACGATCACCTGGATCGCGCCCAGGAAGTGCGCCTCCAGCGTCACGTAGGTCACGGCAAGGGTGAGCAGCGTGCCCACGAGGGAGAGCGCCGCGTGTACCGGCTGGCGGAAGGTGACGACACCGATCGCACCGAGGGTGGCAAGGATGGCGAGGATGATGAAGCCAACCATCAGTAGTCGACCCCCTCCAGCTCGGCGCGCGGGCCGGCCTTGAAACCCAGGCGCACGGCCTTGCCGGTGCGTTCCGCTTCGCGGCGCTGCGGCTTGGAGCCCTTCACGCCCACGAGCATGTCGTCCTTGCCGTAGACCATGTCGTTGTAGCGGTAGTCGGCGAGTTCGAACTCGTGGCCCAGGACGATCGCGCCCGTCGGGCAGGCCTCCTCGCACATGCCGCAAAAGATGCAGCGCAGCATGTTGATCTCGTAGATGGAGGCGTAGCGTTCGCCGGCGCTTACGGGGTTGTCGGGGTCGTTCTCTGCCGCTTCCACGTAGATGGCGTAGGAGGGGCAGGCGGCGGCGCACAGCGAGCAGCCGATGCACTTCTCCAGGCCCGTATCGGGGTGGCGCAGCAGGTGGTGGCGCCCGCGGAAGCGCGGCTTCACGTCAGCGGGTTCCTCGGGGTAGCTGACCGTGACCGGCTTCTTGAAGAGGTGGGAGAGGGTGACCCCCATCCCCTTCGCGATACTGAAGAGACTCATGGGGTACCTCCACAATGCCCGTCGCTGCGGCGGGGCCGCGCCACGGACAGAAAATCCAGGCGGTCAGAGAACAAACGCGATCACCGCCCCCGTGAGGAGCGCGGCGCCCAGCGCGATCTCGAACAGGTAGACCCAGCCGAAGCGCATGAGCTGGTCGTAGCGCAGGCGGGGCAGGGTGGCGCGCAGCCAGATGAACAGGAACATGAAGATCGCCATCTTGGCGATAAGCCAGATGAATGGCCACTCGCTCATGCCGGGGATGATGTTGTCGACGAACGCGGGACCGCGCCAGCCGCCCAGGAAGAGGGTGCTGATGAAGGCGCTGGCGGTCATCATGTTGACGTACTCGGCCATCTGGTAGAGCGCCCACTTGATGCTGGAGAACTCGGTCATGTAGCCGGCGACCAGCTCCTGTTCGGCCTCGGGGAGGTCGAAGGGGGTGCGGTTGACCTCGGCCACCGCCGAGATCACGAACGCCCCGAAGGCGATGAGGAGGCCCGGCCACAGCAGCGGGCTCACCGACCAGATGCCGGTGTCGACGATCTCGCGCAGGTTGAGGGTGCCGGCGATCATGATGACCGACAGCACGGAGAGGCCCAGACCCAGCTCATAGGAGATGAGCTGGGCCGAGGAGCGCAGGCTCCCAAGCAGCGAGTACTTGCTGTTCGACGCCCAGCCGCCCAGGAAGATCCCGTACACGCCGATGCTGGTCACGGCCAGCACGTAGAGCAGGCCAATGTCCAGGTCGACGATCCAGGGGTTGAAGCCGAAGAGGCTGCCCGCGGGCCCGCCGGGGATGATCGCAAAGGCGGAAAGCGCAAAGGTGATGCTGATGAACGGCGCCAGGTAGTAGACGAACTTGTCGGCCGCGCTCACCACGATGTCCTGCTTGAAGATCGACTTGAGCGCGTCGGCGATCGGCTGCAGCAGCCCGAAGGGGCCCGTGCGGTTCGGGCCCACGCGGTGCTGGAAACGGGCCAGCAAACGCCGCTCGACGAGCGTCATGTAGGCGAAGGCGCCCAGGAGGATCAGGCACAGCACTAGCGCCTTGATGGCGGTAACCCACCAGGGATCGATCATCACGCGACCTCCAGCGCCAGCCGTTCCTTGCGCAGCTCGGCGAAGTTCGCCTGCACGAGGCCGGCGGGTTGATCAGGCAGAGAAGCCAGCAACGGCACCCCCACAGGCGCCCCCGGCGTCACCCGGACCACCGCGCGCCGGATCACGCCGCCAACCGGCAGGGTGACCACGTCGCCGTGGCTCACGCCGAACCGGTCGGCATCATCCGGGTGCAGGCGCAGCGGCGTCTCGCCGTGCGCGGCCAGCAGGTGCGGGTTGCGGGAGAGGTACTCGTGGCGAATCATGCTGGGGACGAGGAGCAGGTTGCCCTCCCCGGCGGCCGCCTGGCGCACGGAGACTCCCCTGGCGCGTGCCTTGAAGGGCACCAGCACGCCTTCGTCGGGCAGGTTGTCCAGGTCGAGCTCCAGGGACTTCTTCAGTGCGCGGCGGGCGCTCCTGATGCTGCGCCCCTCCATGCGCTGACCCAGCGCCTCGCCCAGCCGCTTCACCACACCGGTGAAGTCCTCACTCAGGCCGCCGTCCACGGGCGCGCTGCGCACGGGCAGAATGCGGCCCTCCAGGTTGACGATGGTGCCGTCGCGCTCATAGACGCTCTTCGCGGGCAGCACGACATCCGCAATGTGTGTGGTCTCGTCCTCGAACATGGTGTGCACCACCAGCAGCTCGAGCTCCTGCAGCCTCTGTACCAGCCGGCTGTCGGCGGCCGGGTTGAGGTTGGAGACGATGAGCGCCCGCAGCTCGGTGCCGACAGCCTCGGGGTAGGAGTAGCGCACGTGGCTGGGCAGCACGCCGGTGAGCTCGAGGCCCACCGAGTTCGCCATCGCCGGCAGCGGCATGGTGCGCGCGCCGACCCGGCGGGCGAAGCCCAGCAGGGCGTTCGAGGCGCCCTGCGAGGCGAGCACGTTGCCGCCGTACACGATGACGGCCTTCTTCGCGCCAGCCAGGCGCTGCTGCAGCTGGGCAGCGAAGCCTTCCTCAAAGCCCTGGGGCTCGTTGCCGGACTGGAGGGCGCTGAAGATGGTTTCCTCGGCCCCAGCCTCGTAGACGTGGCTGCTGCCCGCGTACTTCATGAGGTCGGTGCGGTAGGGCGCCAGGACGGTGAGGATCTCCGTGCGCCGCGGCATGCGCTCCTTGAGGCGCAGGTCGGCAATGGGCACGCCGTGCGGGAAGAGTTCCGGCGAGGAGACGCCCTTCAGCGCATCCTTGATGCGCAGGTCGACGATCGGTACCTCTTCGGTGGGGTCGCCCACAACGAGGATGGCGTCGGCGTGGGCGAGATCCTCGAGGGTGGCGCGGTTGGCGCCGTCCAGCAGCGAGGCGGCCGGGCGGGGGTAGTGGTCCACCTTGCCGTCGCCCAGCTGGGCTGCCAGCGCCTTCGCCCCGACGCCCTCCTCGAGGGTGGAGTCGGCGCGCAGGGCGATGCCTACCTCCTTGCCGGCCAGGCCGCGCAGCCGCTCGGCGATGAACTGCGCTGCCTCCTGCCAGGTGGCGGGCGTGAGCTTGCCGTCGCGGCGCACCAGCGGAGTCCTTATCCGGTCGGCAGCATCGACGTACTCGTGCCCGAAGCGGGTGCCGTCATCGATCCAGGTCTTGTTGACCTCGGGGTTGAGGCCCGACTTGATGCGCTCGATGCGACCGGTACGGGCGTCCACGACAAGGGCGCTGCCGGAGGCGTCGTCCATGGAGGTCGTGTTCGTGTGGTCGTACTCCCAGTTGCGGCCGCGGAAGCGGCTGGTGGTGTCGAGGAGCGCACCCACCGGGCAAATGTCGGTGATGTTCCCGGTGAAGTTGCTGGGCAGGCCCTCCCCTTCGGTGCCGATGAAGGTGTGGCCGCCGCGGTTGATGAAGTCGAGCACCTCATCACCGGGCACCTCTTCGAAGTAGCGGACGCAGCGCTTGCAGTGGATGCAGCGTTCGCGGTCGAGGGTGATGAGCTCGGAGAGCGCCGCGTGCTTCTCCTGGTGGCGCTTGTCGAACTCGAAGCGGGAGAGGCCGGTGCCGTACTCGTAGGCGCGGTCCTGCAGTTCACAGGCGCCGCCCTTGTCGCAAACGGGGCAGTCCAGCGGGTGGTTGATGAGCGTGAACTCGACCATGCTGTTCTGCGCCTCTACGACGTCCTCGGAGAGGGTGTCGACGACCATCCCTTCCATGACGGTGGTGGTGCAGGTGGCCATGAGGTTGGGGAAGTAGAAGATCTTCGGCTTGCCGGTCTCCTCATCGAGGATCCACTCGCCGCTCGCGCGGTCCTTGCGGGGTGCGCCGACCTTGGCGAGGCACATGCGGCAGGCGCCGATGGGCGACATGTACTCCTGCGAGCAGAAGTAGGGCACGTCGTAGCCCGCGGCGAACACCGCGTCGATCACGCTGGTGCCCTCCTTCAGCTCCAGTTCGACGCCGTTGACGGTAACTTTCATTCTTGCCACCAGTCCGACTTCTGATATTTCGAGTGGCCGTGATGGGCCAGGTAGTCGTACTCCTCACGGAAGTACTTGAGGGAGGCCTGGACGGGCACGACGCAGGCGTCGGCCAGCGGGCAAAAGGCGGTGCCCTTGATCTTGCCGGCGAGGTCTTCGATCAGCTGCACGTCGTGGGGCGTGCCGAGCCCCTCGAGGAGCTTCCGGTAGATTTGCGGCATCCAGGTCGCCACGCCTTCGCGGCAGGGGGTGCACTTCCCGCACGACTCGTGCGCGTAGAAGCGCACGATGTTGTACATCGCGTCCACGATGCACTTCTCCTCGGGAATGACGATGAGCCCGCCGGTTCCCAGCATCGAGCCCTTCTTCGCCACCGCGGCGTACTCCATCGGGGTGTCGAGGAACTCGTCGGTGAACGGGAAGAGCGGGCAGCTGGTCCCGCCGGGAATGAACGCCTTCGCCGGGATGGAGGGGCCGCCACCCAGGTCGTAGATGATCTCGCGGAAGGTTATGCCCATGGGCACCTCGTAGATGCCGGGCCGGTTGACCGTGCCGGAGAGCTGGATGTGGTGGAAGCCCTTGGAGTCGTCCGTCCCCATGGCGCTGAACCAGTCGGCGCCGCGGTTGATGATGTGCACGACCGAGGCGAGGCTGGTCACGTTGTTGATGGTGGTGGGCAGCCCGTAGACGCCCGCCTGCGCGGGGAAGGGGGGCTTGAGGCGCGGGTTGGCGCGCAGCCCCTCGAACGAGTTCATGAGCGCGGTCTCTTCGCCGCAAATGTAGGCGCCCGCCCCGCGGTGCAGGATCAGGTCGAACTCGAACTCCGTCCCGAACAGGCCCTTGCCCAGGTAACCCCGCTCGCGGGCCTCCCCGATCGCGGCCCGCAGGCGCTCGTACGCCTGGTAGTACTCGCCGCGTATGTAAATGATCCCCTTGGTGGCGCCTATCGCGTAGCCGCCAATGATCATCCCCTCGATCAGCTGATGGGGATCGTCCTGCATGACGTAGCGGTCCTTGCAGGAGCCCGGCTCGGACTCGTCGGCGTTGCACAGGATGAAGCGCTGCCGGCCGTCGGGCCTGGGCATGAACGACCACTTGACGCCGGTCGGGAAGCCCGCCCCGCCGCGGCCGCGCAGGCCCGCGTCGATGGTGGTCTGCACGACCTCCTCGGGGGTCATCTCGGTGAGGGCCTTGCGTGCGGCAGAGTAACCGCCATGCCCCAGGTAGTAGTCGAGCGTCCAGGCGCCCTCGACGCCCACGTGCCGGTACATGACCACTTCGAAGCGCGGGTCCTTGCGGGAGGTAATGCGCTGTGAGTCGAAGGCGACGGTGTCGCTCACTGCTCCTCACCCCCCTTGGCGTCGGCGTCGCCGCCGCGGGCGTGCCACGGTTCGGGCAGTTCGCCCTCGCGCAGCGAGGCGATAAGCTGCCGGCACCGCGACTTGCTGAGCCGCTCGTAGTAGGTGTCGTTCACCTGCAGGACCGGGGCGGTCGTGCAGGAGCCGACGCACTCCACCTTCTGGAGGCTGAAGTAGCCGTCACCGTCGGTCTCACCGTTCACGATGCCCAGCTCCTCGACCAGGTGGTCGTAGAGTTCGTCGGAGCCGGCGAGTGAGCAGGAGAGGGTGGAGCACACCTGGAGGTGGAACCTGCCCACCGGGTGGTCGTGGTAGGTCGAGTAGAAGCTCATGACGCCGCGCACTTCGGTGGGGTGAACACCCACGATTTCGGCGATCTCCTCTACGCGCGCGTCGTTTATGTGCCGCTCGGCCCGCTGCACCTCCCACAGGAGCGGCATGAGTGCACTGCGCCGCCCGTACTCCGGGTAGCGGCCCAGAATCTCGTCCAACAGCTCCTGCTTGTCGGCAAAGAACGGTTGCAGGGTGTCCAGTTCAACCATTTCGCGCTCCCGGAACGGCGAGGCTCATTCGGGTTCCTCCCCGTCCTTCGTCACCAGGTTCTCGGTCCGGTTCGTCTGCATGACACCGAGCAGGATTCCCATGCCCGCACCCAGCACCAGCCCCAGCCAGTTGCTGTTGCCCGTCGTCTGTCCTACGACGATCAGCAGGATTCCCACCAGGATGCCCATGCCGAACACGGGTCGTACTCCGCTCGGTCTTGGGGGCTTCACTTGTCCACGTCTCCCATCACAGGGTCCAGGCTTGCTATGTTCGCGACCATATCGGCGAACAGCCCGCCGATACAGCTTGGTTCCAGGGATTGCAGGTTGATGAGGCTGGGTACGCGCACCTTCACCCTGTAGGGCATCGAGCCGCCGTCGCTGACGATGTAGTAGCCCAGCTCCCCGCGGGCGCTCTCGGTGGGTACGTACACCTCACCCAGGGGCGGGTGGAAGCCTTCCGTGACCAGCTTGAAGTGGAAGATCACGGCTTCCATGGAGGTTTCCAGTTCGCTGCGCGGCGGCAGGCTTATGCGCCTGTCGGGGTCCTTGACGGGTCCCGGCTTGAGCTTGTCGAGCGCCTGCTCGATGATGCGCAGGCTTTCGGTGAGCTCGTAGTAGCGCATCATGAAGCGGGAGTAGGTGTCGCCGTCCGGTGAGGTGGGGACGTCGAACTCGTACTCCTCATAGCCGCTGTAAGGCTGAGCCTTGCGGAAGTCCAGCGGCACGCCCGATGCGCGCAGGCTGGGACCGGTGAGCCCGTAGTCGATGGCCTGTTCCCGCGTGAGCACGCCAACGCCCTTGGTCCGGTCGACAAAGATCTTGTTGCCCATGAAGGCGGCGTCGTACTGCTTGATCATGGGCGGGAAGTACTCCAGGAACTCCCGTACCGCCGCTTCGAACTCGTCGGGCACGTCGCGGTAGAGGCCGCCCACGCGGAAGTAGCCGTAGTTCATGCGCACGCCGGAAACCATCTCGAAGATCTCGAGGATCTTCTCGCGCTCGCGGTTCGTGTAGAAGTAGGGGGTCAGCGCGCCTATGTCGAGCAGGCCGGTGCCGAAGAAGAGCAGGTGGCTGGCGATCCGGTTCAGTTCGGTGAGGATCACGCGGATGCGCTGTGCGCGCTCCGGCACCTGGGCGTCCATGAGCTTCTCGACCGCGAGGACGTAGGCCAGGTCGTGCCCGAAGCCGTGCAGGTAATCCATCCGGTTCGAGTAGGTGACGCACTGCTGGTAGGTGCGGTTCTCCATCGTCTTCTCGAAGCCGGTGTGGAGGTAACCGATTTGCGGCTTGATGGCCACGATGCGTTCGCCGTCGAGGTCGACGACCAGGCGCAGGACGCCGTGCGTCGAGGGGTGTTGCGGCCCCACGTTGACGCGCATGTGGTGCGTCTCGAAGGCGCCCCTGTTCTCGACGGCGACGGTCTGGGCGCTGGTACCGGCGTTCTTGACACTCACCGGTCGCCACCCCCCTCGTTACCGGCGAAGCCACCCTGCTGCCCCGTCGTCCCATGGTCGACAAGCTCCAGGCCCTGCTCGCTGCGCACACCCTTGCGGGCGCCGCCCTTCCAGCCGGTCAGGCCGCCGTCGCGGCCCACGAGCCCGGCACGAAAGGTGGGTGGATCGAGGAAGCGCCCGTCGTTGAACAGGGTGGGGCTCTCCCCTATCGGGAAGTCCTTGCGGTGCGGGTGCCCATCCAGGTCTTCGGGGGTGAGCAGCTTGCGCAGGTCCGGGTGCCCCTCGAACTGGACGCCGAACATGTCGAACACCTCGCGCTCCATGAAGTTAGCCGCCCTGAAGATCCCCGTGACCGTGGGGATCTTCTCGCCCTCGTCGACCTCCACGCGCAGGAAGATGCGGCGCACGTCGTCCAGCCGGTAGACGTTGTAGACCACCGTGAACCGTTTGCCGGTGTGCCCCGGGTAGTGGAGCCAGTCGATACCCATGATGTCGGAGAGCATCTCGAAGCCTGCCGCGCGGGCCTTGCGCAGGGCCTCGTTGATCAGGGCAGAGGAAACCGTATACGACTCCATCCCCTTGAACTCCCCATAGCGCGCACCCAACTCCAGCAGCTTCGCGTGAACGTCGTGGTTCACGGCTGCGTTCTCCGTGGTCACCGTGCCCACCCTTCGACCATGGGCAGCCGTACGCCCTGCTGGTCGTAGGCCTCGCCCCGCACCTTCTTCTGGAGCTGGGAGACGCCATAGATCAGGGCTTCCGGCCGGGGCGGGCAGCCCGGCACATAGATGTCGACAGGCACCACGGAGTCGACGTTCTGGACGATCGCGTAGTTGTTGAACATGCCGCCGGAGGAGGCGCAGGCGCCCATGGAGATGACCCACTTCGGGTCAGGCATCTGCTCGTAGACGCGCCGCATGACGGGTGCCATCTTCTTGGAGAGGCGGCCGGCGACTATCATCACATCGGCCTGGCGGGGGCTGGCGCGGAACACCTCGGAGCCGAAGCGGCTCAGGTCGTTCTTCGAGTTGGTGGCCTGCATCATCTCGATGGCGCAGCAGGCCAGCCCGAAGGTAGCGGGCCACAGGCTGTTGGAGCGTCCCCAGGCCACCAGCTTCTGCAGGCTGGTCA
Source organism: uncultured Trueperaceae bacterium (assembly GCA_937983275.1). GTDB lineage: Bacteria > Deinococcota > Deinococci > Deinococcales > Trueperaceae > CALKAI01. The sequence goes on from CALKAI010000019.1 coordinate 10,410, forward strand.
TCAGGATGCCCTCGGCCTCCAGCTCCTGGACGTCCTTTTCAAACAGGTCGGTAATCGCCATTTACGCCTTCTTCCAGTCCAGGACACCCTTCTTGAGGATGTAGATGTAGCCGATGGCCAGGATGAACACGAAGATGATGGCCTGGACGAACAGGAATTGAGGTTCAGCGTTGAACTTCACCGCGAGGGGGAAGAAGAACGCGGTCTCGATGTCGAAGATGATGAAGAGCATTGCGACCAGGTAGAAGTGGACCGGGAATCTCTCCCGGGCCGTACCGCTCGCCGGGATGCCCGATTCGTATGCCGCCAGCTTCGCCTCACTGACCCGCTTGGGGCCCAGCAAGGCACTGACGAGGAGTGCCGCGGCACCGATGAACCCCGCCACCAGGAACATGATCAGGACACCTTCATACATGTGGTGTCTCCTCTCTACTTACCGCCAAAATTCCGGCCAAGTTACAGCTTGTGCCGGTTTTCACAACTTATGTTGGCTCCATTCTAGCACCGGTCAGTAAGGCTCCTCAATGCTCGCAAAAGGTGAACGTTATGCCCCGGCTGCTGACGTCAAACCCATATCCTGTACCGAGCCGCCCCACGGCCCGCCAGAAGGCAAAAGAGGACGCCTGACACGAGAGTGGCGCCCATCGTCTGGTAATACTCGACCAGGGCGCTCATCCCCGTGAAGCCAAGACAACGCCCACGTCAGTTGACCTAGGAGACGGACCCTGACACTCCAGATCGATCAATTCATATTCCTTGCCGCCATCCTGCTGATCACGGCGATCTTTGCGAGCAAGGCCGGTGGCAGGCTGGGCTTGCCTGCCCTGCTCATCTTCCTTGTTGTCGGCATGCTCGCCGGCTCGGAGGGCATCGGCGGAATCGAGTTTCAGGATGTGGGCGGCGCGCAGGCCCTGGGGATAGTAGCTCTGGCCTTCATCCTGTTTGCCGGCGGGCTTGATACCAGCTGGGCTTCGGTGAGGCCGGTTCTCTGGCCCAGCCTTACGCTTGCGACCGCAGGAGTGCTGCTCACCGCGCTCAGCATGGCGTTCTTCGCCTATTGGCTGCTGGGCCTGCCCTTCCTCGTGTGCCTCCTGTTGGGATCCATCGTCTCCAGCACCGATGCAGCCGCCGTGTTCGCGGTCATGCGTGCCAGGGGAACCAGCCTGCAGTCAAGGATCAAGCGGATCCTGGAACTGGAGTCGGGATCAAACGACCCGATGGCCATCTTCCTGACTGTTGGCGTCATTGGCCTGATTCTCGATCCCAACGCGAGCGTGTGGGGACTGATACCGGGGTTCTTCATCCAGATGGCGCTGGGCGTCGTGTTGGGCCTGGGCCTGGGCTGGCTCGCGGTGCAGCTCATCAACTGGATCAATCTGGGCTATGACGGGCTTTACAGCGTGCTGTCGATCGGGGTTGTCCTGGGCATCTACAGCCTTACGGCCCTGTTGGGCGGCAACGGCTTCCTTGCCGTCTACCTGGGCGGGCTCATGATGGGGAACCAGGCGTTCCTGCACAAGCGCAGCCTGCAACGTTTCCACGATGGCCTCGCCTGGCTCATGCAAGTAGCAATGTTCGTGGTGCTGGGCCTGCTCGCCTCCCCCAGCAGCCTGCTTGGTGTTGCCGTGCCGGGGATATTCCTGGCCCTGTTCCTGATGTTCATAGCCAGACCGTTGGGCGTGGTCCTGTGCATGCTGCCCTTCCGCATGAAACCGAACGAGATAGCCGTCATCTCCTGGGTCGGCTTGCGCGGGGCGGTACCCATCATCCTTTCAACCTACCCGCTGGTCGCCAACGTTCCGGGCGCCCAGACGATCTTCAATATCGTTTTCTTCGTTGTTCTCCTGTCGGTGGCCGTGCAGGGACCGCTCATCCCTGCTGTCGCCAGGATGTTCGACCTTGATGAACCGCTGCAGGACGGCCCGCGCTACCCCCTTGCACTGGAGGACGAGGGGAGCCTGGACAGCGACCTTGTGGAGGTGCCGGTTGCGGATGATTCTGCCGCCATCGGCAAGCCGATCCTCGAACTGCAGCTGCCGGACCCGGCCCTCGTAGTGCTTATCAGCCGGAACGGTGGGTTCATAGTGCCGCGTGGTGGCACCGTCCTCGAGCCTGGTGACCGCCTGCTGGTCCTTGCCGATGCCGACAACCTGGAAGAGGTCCGCAAGATCGTCAGCTGAGCGCCTGCTCCGGCGAATGAGTGTCTTTGGTGTGACCACCCTGTGCAGCAGTGGGCGGCGAAACGGACTGCAATCCAGGGGGCGAGGAAGCTGACGCCCAGAGCCACTTTCCGGCTTTTTGAAACTCTTTCAATTAGCCACT
>CALKAI010000020.1 GCA_937983275.1 uncultured Trueperaceae bacterium
GGCGTCGCTGCGGCGCATGAGGGCTTTTTCCTCTGCCAGAAGTTGCGCCCGCTGCGCCTCCCACTCGGCGCGTGTCACCACCCGGGGCAGGGGAAGCTTTCGCGATCTCGAATCGTCAGTTTCCACGGCTCACCTCCAACTGTTGCACCGCTGGGAGACTACTCGAAAATAGCCTGGGCTGCAGCGTGAGGAAATCGGTTTTAGAACTGTGTTTGAGTAATAGGGACGTAATCGCAGTCGCACAAGAGCATACGCGCATACTTGTGCGCCTGTGCGCCTGTGCTCCTATGAGCAGATGATCGGGAGCGGTCGCAGGTGCAGATGGTCGAGGGCAAATCATGGCGTTTCTAAACGAGGCCCCGCAGCGCGGGAGTGGACTGGAGCAGCTGCAACGGATGCTCGAGCGCGACCAGCGCCCCGGCATGGCCCGCACCCTGGGTGTGCGCCTGGTCGAGGTGCGGGAGGGTGAGGTTACCGTCGAGGGCATACCCGGTGAAGAGCATTACAATCCACTGGGTGCCGTCCAGGGTGGTTACGCCGCGACCCTCCTCGACTTCGCCTGCGGCTACGCGACCCTGTCGCTGCTCCCTGAGGGGACTGCCTTCGGCACGCTCGAGCTGAAGGTCTCCTACCACCGGCCGCTCACGGCAGCTACGGGCGCGGTCAGGGCGACCGCGAAGATCCTGACGCTGGGCAGGCGCACTGCGTTCGCGGAGGCGCGCCTGGTTGATGGGGAGGGGAGGCTGTATGCCTCTGCCTCCTCCACCCTGCTCATCACGGGCGGCGGCTGACGCCTACTCCCGGGGCTCCGTCGCCATCATCTCCTCGAAGGCTGCCACCACCTGCGGGTCGAAGAGGATGCCTGACTGCTCCCTGATGTGGGCGAGGGCCTCCTCCGCGCTAAGCGCCTTGCGGTAGGGCCGGTTGCTGGTGAGCGCGTCATACACGTCAACGACTGCGAAGATGCGGGCCGCCGGGGGGATCAGCTCCCTTTGCAGGCCGCGGGGGTAGCCGCTGCCGTCCCAGCGCTCATGGTGCGCGTAAGGGATGTCCAGCGCCGGCCTGAGGAAGGGGATAGGGGCAATGAACTGGAACGCATAGACCGGGTGCTGGCGCATGATCTCCCACTCCTCTTCGTCGAGCGGGCCCGGCTTGAGCAGGATCCGGTCGGGTACGCCCATCTTGCCGATGTCGTGCAGCAGGGCGCCGCGGCGCACGTGAACGAGCTCCTCGTCGCTCATGCCCAGGTGCTGGGCCAGCCTGAGGGTCAGCTCCGTAACCCGCTCGCTGTGCCCGCGCGTGTCCTGATCGCGCAGGTCCAGCGCGCGCGCCCAGCCCTCGATGGTCAGGTCGTAGGCCTCGCGCAGCTCCACGTTCGAACGCTGCAGCTCCTCGAACAGTTTGGCGCTGTCGAGGGCGATCGCCGCCTGGGTGGCGAGAGTGACGAGGTAGGAGAGCCATTCTTCGGTCGCCTCGAGGGGGGCGCGGTGGTAGAGCTCGAGCACCCCCTGAAGCTGCCCCTTGGCGATCAGCGGCACGGCAGCGTAGGAGTGAAACTCCTCCTCGAGGATGAACTGCGGGTCGGAAAACGCCTCCAGCAGCTCCTCCCGGTTCGTCACCAGGACCCGCTCCCGGGTCCGCGCGACCTGGCCGGCGAGGCTTTCGCCCAGCCGCAGGGTGGTGGCGCTTAGCCGTTTCGTCCTGGTCCCCCGTGTCGCCGAGTAGCGCAGCGTCCGGGTGCCTGGCCGGTAGAGGAGGATCGCCGCGGCGTCGACGCGCAGGCGCATCGTTACCTGCTGGAGGACTACGCCCAGCGTCAGGTCGAGGTCGAGGCTGCCGGTGATCGCCCGGTCTATCTCGTGCAGGGCGGTGATGCGTTCGAGGCGCTCGGCCAGCTCCTGGTTGAGGGAGGCAATGCGCTGCTGGGCGGCAGCGATCTCGCTGCGGTCCAGGCCAACGCCGGCGATGTACGACCTGCCCTTGAAGGTCGTCTTCGAGCCGGTGAGGTAGTAGGGGAGGCGGCTGCCGTCCCTGGTGATGAGCGTGACCTCGGCCGCGGCGTTGCCCACCCGGAAGGTCTCGTCGATCGCCGCGGCCATGGTGGCCTTCTCTTCGCCCTCGACGAGATCGACCGGGTTCAGCTGCGGAATCTCCTCATCGTCGTAACCGGTGGTGTCGGCGAAGTTGCGGTTCCAGCGGTAGAAATAGCCGTCCTCGTCTACGAGGGTGAAGAGGCCGGGGAGGCTCTCGATGACCGAATCCGTGAACTGCTGGCTCTCCAGCAGCTGCGCCTGTACCCGGGCGTTCTCCTCAACCTGCTGCTCGAGGTCGTACTGCCGCACTATCGACTGGGCGAGGCCGTCGCGCAGCAGGACCCCGAAGCGGTCGATCAGGTAGGTGACGAGCGCGTAGAGCAGTACCGCTTCGAGCGCCACGGTCCAGCCCGGATCGGCAGAGTCCGGCTGGCCCGGCAGCAGCCCCTCCTGATGGAGAAGCGGAATGGAGAGCACGAGCAGTGCCGTAACCGCGGCGGTCCCGTAGAGGAAGGCGCGGGTGAGGACCAGTCCGGCGACGATTGTCGGGGTTACGAGGACCAGCAGGCTCGTCAGGTTACCGACGATGCCCACGTCGAGCAGGTGGACGGTCGCCAGGGTGATGGTGAGCAGCTGCAGCAGGACCACGGCCAGGGTGAAGCGGCCCATGCGGTTCGCCACCAGGCCAACGATGACGACCGGGATGCATACGAGGTTGGGCCAGAACCCCGGGTGGCCCAGGAACTCGCGACCCTGGGTGACCAGGCCCAGCGTGATCACGAGTGCCAGCACCGCTCCGAACAGCCAGAGCAACCCCTGGATCACCGCCTGGCGCTGCGCTTGTACCCGTGCCGTCAAATCCAAAGTGAATGTAGTGTTGCATAACAATTCGCCGATCTTGCAGGCATGTGTGCCTGTGGCCAGGAGAATGCGCGGTGGGCTGCTGTGAAAGCGGGATTTCTGCGCCGCTGAGTGCTCCCCGGAACCTACTCACGACTTTCAACCCACACCGTCTCACTTCCTAATTCGGTAACATGACTACTTTCAGCGTGCGGGAATCGCTACCTTTTATCCCTGATGGGTGCGTGAACTGTACGCACAGGGAAGGGAGAGACCGATTTCTGAAACACAGGATGATCATTCCCTAGGACAGCTTCAGGCGGCCGGTGTCCTGCCGTCCGAGGCCGAACTCGACGCGCTGATTTGGCTCGAGGGTAACGGCGACGAGGTCGACAGCTTCGATGCCCGCCAGAACGAGCGGACCGACGGGCACCTGGGGCAGTGGCCCGACCGCGAACGCCTGCGAGCCCGGTTCCGCTCGCAACTGAAGGGCGGAGAAGCGCAGGGCAGGCCGCTGGGCGCCAGGTTTGGCGCGCGCGAGTTCTACCTGCGGCAGCCTGATGGAGCCGGCCACAGCGCACTCTTCGTAAGCGACGACCAGGGCGAACGACTGCTGGTCGACCCGGTGGAACACTCGGGTCCGGAGTCGACCCTTGACTGGTTCCACCCCTCACCGAGTGGAAACCTCGTGGCCTACGGCGTCTCCCGCCTGGGGGATGAGCAGAGCGTCCTGCACGTGATCCAGGCCCAGAACTCCACCGATACGGGCATCGCCGTCCCGCACGTCTCCTTCGGTGAGGTCGCCTGGCTGCCCGGCGAGGAGGGCTTCTACTTTGGCGGCGGCGTAGCCTCCGACCACGTCGACGCGAACAAGCGCCTCTTCTTCCTCCCGCTCGAGGAGGGCAGGCCCCGCGAGGCAGAGCCCATCGAGCTTCGCGACCCGTTCGTCCACCCGCAGCTGAGCGAAAGCGGCCGCTACCTCACCGTCACCCGCAGCTGGGAGAAGCCGCAGGTCGCCTTCTACCGCGACCTGCAGGCCGGCGACGGCTGGCGGCCGTTCCTGGGCCACCTGGATGGCGAAACCTTCGGCGCCTTCGGCGGCGACACCTTCTATGTGCTGAGCACCGCGGGTGCCCCGCGGGGGCGCATCCTCGCCATCCCCATGGAGCATGCCGAGGAGCCCGAGCGGTGGACCGAGCTGGTTCCGGAAGGCCCGGCCGTGCTGCGCAGCGTTCAGGTGGTCGCCGACCGCCTGATCCTCGTGGAGGTGTACGAGGGCAGCGCACGGTTGCGGCTCGTCTCCCTGGAGGACGGCTCCCAGACCGTTATCGAACCCCCCGGCGTGGGCATGATCGCCCCCGAGAGCGGCAACAGCACTCCGCCGCTCCTGGTTCGGGGGGACGAGGTGGCGTTCCGGTGGAGCCAGTTCGAGCGGCCGTCCCGTACCCTGCGGCTCGACCTGGCCACCTTGCGCCTCAGTGAGGCCAACGGCGCGCCGGCACGGGAGCAGCCCTCGAACTTTGTGGTGCGCCGCGGAAGCGCGCCCACGAAGGATGGCAAGCTGGTGCCCTACTTCCTGGTCCATGCGGCCGGGCTCGAGGCCGAAGAACCCAGGCCCACGCTGATCTACGGCTACGGCGGCTGGAACTTGCCTGCCGGTCCACGCTGGCTGGGCGCCGGCGGTGCCGGAGTGCTGCCGTTCCTGGAGGCCGGTGGCCTGTACGTGAGCGCCGCCCTGCGCGGCGGCTCGGAGCTGGGCCGCGACTGGTGGATGGACGGCCGCCGCGAGGCGAAGCAGAACACCTACGACGACCTCTACGCCGTCACCGAACACCTGATCGCCCAGGGGATTGCCGATCCGCAGCGGGTGGCCGTCAGGGGGCGCAGCAACGGCGGCCTGCTCACCGCGGTTGCGGTCACGCAAAGGCCCGACCTCTTCACGGCAGTGGTGTCCGAAGTCCCCCTCACGGACATGCTGCGCGGAATGGAGCATCCTTACCTCGCCTCCTACAAGGTCGAGTATGGCGACCCCGACGATCCGCGCTTCCGCAAGATCCTGCGCGCCTACTCGCCCGTCCATAACGTACGGAAGGGGACCGAGTATCCGGCAACACTGATCCTGAGTGCAAGGCACGACCTGCGCTGCCAGCCGTGGCACGGCCGCAAGCTGGCGGCCCTGATGCAGGAGGCCACCACTGCAAGCGAGCCGATCCTGCTCAGGATCGCCCCCGGCGGGCATGGCGGTGGGCTCACCGACGGGCAGTGGACCGACCGCAACACCGACGTGATCGGGTTTCTGATGCAGCAGCTGGGCATGCGCCTGGCGCCCGAGGCTGGCGCGCCCGAAGACGGCGCGTCCGAAGCCAAAGCGCCCGAAGCCAAAGCGCCGGAAGACAGCTCTGAAGACCGCCCTGAAGACAGCTCATCCCAAGGAGGGATCTCATGAACCGCCAAACACTCTTCCGAATCCTGGCCGCCATCACTCTGGTGAGCCTGCTGGTTCCCGCCGCAAGCGCCCAGGAGGGCGAAGAAGTTCTCACCGTTCGCCTCGTAGCCGACATCCGCAACCTGGACCCGGCCCACTGGTTCTCCGAGTACGACAAGCAGGTCGCCATGCCCCTGTACAGCGGCCTGGTGCGCTATCAGCCGGGCACCTACGAAACGGAGCTCGATCTGGCGGAAAGCATCGAGAGCTCGGAGGATGGCACGGAGATCCACTTCACGCTGCGCGAGGGCGTGCAGTGCCACGGCGGCTACGGTGAACTCACCGCCAACGACGTGAAGTTCTCCTTCGAGCGCTTCCTCGATCCCGACAATCCCTCCCCCTATGCGGATGACTGGCGCCCGCTCGAGCGGGTGGAAGTGACCGACACCTACGAGGGCACGATTGTGCTCTCCAGCGCCTTCGCGCCCCTCTGGAACTCCACGCTGCCGCTAATGGCCGGCTCGGTGGTGTGCGAGGCGGCGGTGGAGGAGATGGGTGCGCAGGCGTTCGGCACCTCACCGGTGGGAACCGGGCCCTACATGCTCGACAGCTGGGAACCGAACCGCCAGGTGGTCCTCAAGCGCAACCCCGACTACTACGGCGAGGCACCCCACTACGACGAGATCCGCTTCGTGGTGATCCAGGACGAGCAGAGCGCCGAACTCGCCCTGCAGGCCGGCGATGTCGACTTCTCGCAGCTGCAGCTCAGCTCCCTGTTCCAGCTGGAACGCAACCCGAACATCGAGACCGTCGTGCACCCCAACCTGTCCTACCGCTGGATCGGCATGAACGTCGAGAACCCGAAACTCGAGGACGTGCGGGTCCGTGAGGCCATCCGTTACGCCATCGACGTGCCCAGCATCCTCATCGTCGCCTACGAGGGGATGGTCGAGGAGTCCCACGCGCTGATCGCCGAGGGCCTTACCGGCTACTGGGAGGAAGCCACCCGCTTCGAGCAGGAGCTGGAGCGCGCCCGCGAGCTCATCGAGGAGGCCGGCGCCCAGGGGCTGCAGTTGCGCATGGACATCGCCGACAGGGCAGAGCACCGCGCCTGGGCCCAGATCGCCCAGCAGAACCTGCGCGAGATCGGCATCGAGATGACCATCAACACCATGGATACCGGCTCCTTCTGGGAGATCGGCAGCGGCAACGAGGGCGTGAACGTCGAGCTGTTCGGCATGAACTTCGCGATGGAGCCCGATCCCGCCTGGGCGACCATGTGGTTCACCTGCGATCAGGTGGGCGTGTGGAACTGGATGCGCTGGTGCAACGAGGAGTACGACGAACTCCACCAGCGCGGCCTCGTCACCCTCGACGTGGAGGAGCGCGACCAGATCTACGAGCGCATGCAGCAGCTCATGGAGGAGGACGCCGTGGCCATCTGGATCACCAACGGCTCGACCCCGCACGGCTTCCAGGCGCATGTCGTCCCCTCGCTTAGCCCCCACGGTGTGCCCGAGTTCCAGCACTTCGAGGCCCGCTAGGGCGGGGAGACGCCATGGAGTGCTGACCGGATGCTCGCGTACATCACACAACGGCTGCTTTCGACGGTCGTCGTCTGCATCCTCATCGTCGTCTTCCTCTCGCTGCTGGTGCACTTCGTGCCCGGGGACCCCGCGACCATCATCCTGGGGCCCCGGGCAACCCCGGAGCTGATCCAGCGTGTCACCGAGAGCATGGACCTGGACAAGTCGCCGGTCATGCAGATCGTGTCCTTCTTCGGCGGGCTGCTGCGGGGCGACCTGGGCACCGACGTCTTCACGAACCGGCCCATCGTCGACATCGTCATGTCAGTACTGCCGCACACGGTGATCCTGGCGCTGGCCAGCCTGCTGCTGGCCGCGCTGGTGGGCGTGCCGCTGGGCGTGCTCTCGGCGGTAAGGCCGGGCTCGTGGGCCGACCGGATCCTCTCGCTCGTATCCGTGACCTTCGTGACGATCCCGCCCTACCTGTCGGGGCTGCTCCTGCTCATGCTCTTCTCCGGAACCCTGCGGTGGCTCCCCACTTTCGGGGCGGGTGATCCCAGCCAGCCGCTCGACTACCTGCGGCACATGATCCTGCCCGCGGTCGTACTGGCGCTCACCTGGATCGGCTATATCGCCCGGCTGGTACGCGGCAACCTCATCGAGGTGCTCTCCCAGGACCACATCCGTGCCGCCCGCGCTCAGGGCCTGAAGCGGCGCACCCTCCTCTACCGCTACGCCCTCCCCAACGCGCTTGCACCCACCGTGGCGATCCTCGGGGTGGCGCTGGGCGGCCTGATGGCGGGGGCCGTGTTCGTGGAGATCATATTCAGCCGCCCCGGCCTGGGCACGCTCATCACCGAGTCGATCCAGACGCGCAACTACCCGGTGGTGCGCGCCGCAACCCTCGCGGCCGCGCTCCTGTTCGTCCTCGCCAACTTCCTGGCCGACATCGCCAACGCCGCGCTCGATCCCCGCATCCAGCTGGGCAAGAGGGCGAGCTGATGGCGCAACAGGTACAAGCCTCCGAAACCAGGCGGGTCAACTGGATACCGCTTGCCGATCCGAACTGGGGAACGGGCGGCCGCATCGCAGCCGTGATGGTGGCCGCGATCGTGCTGGTGGCGATCTTCGCCCCGCTTCTCGCCCCCTACCCGTATGACGCGCAGGACATCCCCAACCGGCTACAGGGTCCCTCGCAGGAGTACCTGCTGGGCACCGACCAGTTCGGCCGCGACCTGCTGTCGCGGGTCATCTACGGTACCCGCATCGCGCTGACGACCGCCCTGCCGGCGATAGGCCTGGCGCTGGGCGCGGGACTCGTCCTGGGCCTGCTGGCCGGTTATCTGGGCGGAGCAATCGATACCGTCATCGTCCTCATCCTCGACACGCTGCAGGCGTTCCCCGGCGTGATCCTCGCCCTGGCGATCCTCGCGCTGGCGGGCCCGTCGTCCCTCGTGTACGTACTGGGCCTGACCTTCATTCCGGGCTACGCGCGGGTGATCCGGGCGCAGGTCCTGAGCGCCCGCAGTCAACCCTACGTGCAAGCCCAGCGCGGCCTGGGCGCCGGCCACCTGCGCATCCTCTTCGGGCATATCTTCCCGAACGTCGTGGCACCCGTGATCGTGCTCGCCGCGATGGACATCCCCAGCGTCATCACCCTCGAGGCGGGCCTCTCCTTCCTGGGCATGGGCGTACCGCCGCCCTCGCCCTCCTGGGGCGTAATGCTCTCCGAAGGGTTCCAGTACATGCGCCAATCCCCCTGGCAAATCATCTGGGCCGGCGCCGCGCTGGTCGTCACGACCCTCTCCATCACCCTCTTCGGCGAGGCGCTGCGCCGGGTCCTCGACCCGCGCAGCAGCAACGAGCGGGGTGGCGCATGAGCGGCGAGCTGCTGCGAGTAACCGACCTGAGGGTCGCCTACCACACGCCCGCCGGTCCATTCGTGGCGGTGAAGGGAGCGAACTTTGAGGTAGGGCCGGGCGAAATCGTGGGTGTTGTGGGCGAGTCCGGCTCCGGCAAGAGCACGCTCGCCAGCACCGTAATGGGTTTGCTGGGCAGCAACGCCAGCATCAGCGGCGGCACCGTCGAGTACCGCGGGACCGACCTGGCCGGCCTCGACCCGGAGGAGATGCGCAGGCTGTGGGGCAACGAGATCGCCATGATCTTCCAGGACCCCGGCACCAGCCTCAACCCCGTCCTCACGATTGGCCGGCAACTGCTCACTCCGCTGCGCCAGCGCGAAGAGATGCGCGGGCAGCCCGACCGCGTCCTGCGCGAACGCGTCATCCGGATTTTGGACCGGGTGGGCCTGCCCGACCCGGAGCGGCGCTTGAACAGCTACCCGCATGAGTTTTCCGGCGGGATGCGCCAGCGCGTGATGATCGCAATGGCTCTGCTGTCGAACCCGGGGCTGCTCATTGCCGACGAGCCTGTCTCGGCCCTCGACGTCACCCTGAAGAAGCAGATCAACGAACTCCTGCTGGGCCTGCGCGAGGAGCTGGGCACAGCGATCCTCTACATCACTCACGACCTGGGTGTCGTTGCCCAGGTGTGTGACCGGGTGCTCGTGATGAACGAGGGCGAGATAGTGGAGACGGGTGACGTGGTGCAGATCTTCGAGGACCCGCAGCACCCCTACACCCGCAAGCTGCTCGCCGCCAGCCCGGCCGCCAGGCCGCTCCGGCGGGAGCAGCCGACCACCGCCCGCGAAGGCGACCGCGAACCGATCGTCGAGGCCCGGGAGCTGCGCGTCTACTTCCGCGAACGCACCTCCCCGATCGGGAGGCTGCTACGCCGCCAGGAGCGGGTGGTGAAGGCCGTCGACGGCGTCGACATCACCATCGACGAAGGCGAGATCGTCGCCCTCGTCGGCGAATCGGGTTCCGGCAAGACGACGCTGGGCCGCACCATCCTGCGCCTGCAGGAGGAAACAGGCGGAGAACTCCGCGTCGCCGGCCAGGAGATCACCGAGCTGCCCGGTGGCGAGGTGCGCAAGCTGCGCGCGCGGATGCAGATGATCTTCCAGGATGCCGTCGCCAGCCTGAGCCCGCGCCGCCGGGTGCGCTACCTGCTGCTCGAGCCGTTCACGATTCACGACGTGAAGGTGGACGATCCCGACGCGAAGGTCAGGGAGCTGCTGGAGATGGTCGACCTGGGCGGCGAGCTGGCCAACAGGTACCCGCACGAGCTCTCGGGCGGCCAGGCGCGCCGCGTGGGGATCGCCCGGGCGCTCGCCCTGAACCCGCGCCTGCTGGTCGCCGACGAACCCACCGCCGGCCTCGACGTGTCGGTGGGCTCCGGAATCGTCGACCTGCTCAGCTCGCTGCGCGAGCGCCTGGGCCTCACCCTCATCCTCATCACTCACGACCTGAACAGCATTCGCGACATGGCCGACAGGGTGGCGGTCATGAATGGCGGCCGCATCGTCGAGCGCGGCACCACCGCACAGATCCTCGAAAATCCACAGCATCCCTATACCCGGGAGCTCATCAACGCCGTCACCATCCCCGACCCGAGGCTCATGCGCGAACGCATCCGGGCCGCCACGGGTCGGTTCGAGGACAACCACCCGAAGGAGAACTGAGCATTGGTCTGGAACGTCGACCCCGATCCCGAACGCCGCACCATCACCGAGCTGCCTCACCAGATCCGCACAGTCGAGCACGTCTGGATCCCGATGAGCGACGGCACCCGCCTGGCCGCGCGCATCTGGCTGCCGGTGGACGCAGAGCAGAACCCCGTCCCCGCCATCCTCGAGTACATCCCCTACCGCAAGAACGACTTCACCGCGATCCGCGACTCCCTGCGCCACCCCTACTTCGCGGGCCACGGCTACGCCTCCGTGCGCGTCGACATGCGCGGTTCGGGCGACTCCGACGGCCTCCTGCTGGACGAGTACCTGAAGCAGGAGCAGGATGACGCCATTGAGGTCATCGAGTGGCTGGGGCAGCAACCCTGGTGCACCGGGGCCGTGGGCATGATCGGCAAGTCGTGGGGCGGCTTCAACGGCCTGCAGGTGGCCGCCCGCCAGCCGCAGGGCCTGAAGACGGTGGTCACGCTGTGCTCCACCGATGACCGCTACGACGATGACGTCCACTACCGGGGCGGAGCCATCCTCGGCGCCGACATGCTCTACTGGGCCTCCACCATGCTCGCCTTCAACGCCCGTCCACCCGAACCGGAGGTGGTTGGCGACGGCTGGCGGGAGCAGTGGCTGGAGCGGATGGAGAAGACTCCGCCGTTCGTGGAGACCTGGCTCGAGCATCAGACCCGCGACGGGTATTGGCAGCACGGTTCGATTCGGGATGATTACTCTGCCGTAAAGGTTCCCGTTTTCGCCGTAGGCGGCTGGCTGGACGGCTACACCAACCCCGTCTTCCGGATGCTCGAGAACCTGCCGGGGCCGGTCAAGGGCCTGGTGGGCCCCTGGGCGCACGAGTACCCCGAGGTGGCCGAGCCGGGGCCGCGCATCGGCTTCCTCCAGGAGTGTGTGCGCTGGTTCGACCAGTGGCTCAAGGGGATCGACACGGGTGTGATGGACGAGCCGCAGCTGCGCGTGTGGCTGCAGGAGAGTTACCCGCCCAGCACCGCCTATCCGGTTCGCCGCGAGGGGCGCTGGGTGGAGGAGGAGAGCTGGCCCACCCCACGCGTGAATGCTGCGGAGTACTACCTGACCGAGGCCGGCCTGCGCACCAGTCCGGGCGCTGCCGGCGAACTCATCGCCGCACCGGTCGCCTCCCATGGCGAGTGGGTGGGCGAGTGGTGCCCGTTCGGCGACGACGGCGACCTCCCCGGCGATCAACGGGCAGAGGACGGCGTCTCCCTAACCTTCGATACCCCTCCGCTGAGCGAGCGGGTGGAGGTGCTGGGCTTTCCGGAGCTGACCCTCGAGGTGGCCTCGGACAGACCGGAGGCGCTGCTGGCTGTCAGGCTGTGCGACGTGGCACCGGATGGCAGTTCGACTCTGGTGAGCAACGGCGTCCTGAACCTAACCCACCGGAACGGTCACGAGAATCCGGAGCCGCTGGAGCCGGGCATGTTCTACCGGGTTTCACTGAAGCTCGACGCGCTGGGCCACGCCCTGCCGGAGGGGCACCGGTGGCGGCTGGCCGTGGCGCCGCACTACTGGCCGCGCCTCTGGTCCTCGCCGGCGCCGGCCAGCCTGAGGGTTCGCCTGGGCGAGGAGAGCGTTCTGCGCATGCCCGTGCGCACTGCTCCTTACGACGAGGAAGTACGGCCGTTTGGCCCGCCGGAAACGACGCCCGTGCTGGAGGTAGAAAGCCTGCGCGACGGCTGGCGCAAACGCACCGTGAACGTGGACCAGGTAACGGGCGAGCGGGTGATGATCGAGGCTTCCGACACGGGCCTTAGCCTGCTCAAGGCGAGCGGTCACTTCTTCGACACGATCAGCCGCGACACTTACACGGTCGACGGGAACGACCCGAGCCGGGTGAGTGCCCGCTGCGAGCGGAGCATCACTGTCGGTAAGGGTGAGTGGGAGACCCGGGTCGAGACCGACAGCAGCATGACCTGCGACCGCGAGAACTTCTACCTGGTGAACAGCCTGCGCGCCTTTGAAGGTGAGGAGCAGGTGTTCGAGAAGGAGTGGCGGAAGACAGTGCCGCGCAGGCTCGTCTAGAACTGCTCGCCGGTGGCGGCGAGATCGTGTTGCTCTGCCGCTTTCATCACAACGCTCGAGAGGGACGAGAGTAAACCCCTGACAAAGGGCAGGCACGACTGCGTCCCGGTGAACGAGGGGTCGACGAGGGCTCTGTAGGTCTTGCTGCGCCCGTTCTGTGTCACCACCTCCAGCTTGCGGGTCCAGTAGTGTACGGTATTGGCGGGGAGTTGCAGGAGGTGGGCGGCCTCGCTTGGCGTGCGCGGCTCGTCGTAGACGGCGAGTACCAGCCTGGCCTTCAGCGTTCCGAGCAGAACCTCTCGATTTTCCATGACCCAGTGTCGACCATGGGTGCTTTCAGAAGGAAGGGGTGGTTTTGAAACACCCTGGCGGGGGCGCAGTGCGTAAACCGGCACACAGTTGAGACAGAGGTACGTCGAAATTCTGGCCGTATAGTTACGATCGCTACAAAACGGTGGGGCAAAAATGATCAAGAAGAAGTCGACCAGGTACGTTAGTTTCCTGTCCATATGCCTGTTATTGGCGCTATTCCTCGTCGCGTGTCAGCTGAGCGAGGCGCCGGCAGCCAGCACTGAAACCGCGCCCGTCCGGGAAGAACCGGTAACCGGACCTGCGAAGCCGCCCATGGACGAAGGCGAGCCGGGGGGGAGCGCAGATGAGGCCGCGGCGAAGCCGGAAGGGCCGGAGGAATCGGTAGAAGACGGCGAGCCAGACGGGCCCGAAGTACTGGCGCTGGACCTCGATATGACCGGTGGCCAATTGTTGCGGCCGGGCGAGGGTCGCGAAATCACGGCGCTCGTCGAGCTGGCAGGTTCGGGCACGGCGAACATCAGCTGGGAGGCCAGCGCCGGGAACATCAGCGGTGAGGGGCTCACGGTCACCTATACGGCGCCACCCCTGGCGGGAGGGTACACGATTACCGCCCTGGCAAACAGGGGAGAGGTGCGGGCGACCCTGGACGTCGAGGTTGCCGCTGGGGAGCGCTTCTCGATAGTCGTCATTCCCGACACACAAAACATGATCAGGCAGTCGGGCAACACGATGGTGGACCAGATGTTGAGCTGGGTGGCAGCCAGCGCGGCCAACCTCGATACGGCCTTTGTCACGCACGTGGGCGACGTCGTCTCCCACGCATCGAGGAGTGCCGAGTGGCAGCGGGCCGTCGACGCCTTCTCGCACCTGGCCGGGCGGCTGCCCTACAGCGTCACCTTCGGAAACCACGAGTACGAGACGCACTCGGACATGGACTCGTCGATCGAAGGTTACCTGGCCAACTTCGGGCCCGCGCGCTACGAGTCCTACCCCTGGTACGGCGGTTCGGATGCCACCGGCAAGAACCACTACCAGATCTTCGAGGCGGGCGGCCGCGAGTTCCTGCACCTGGCGCTGGAGTGGGAGGTACCCGGGGACGTTTCCGATCCCGCGACGGCCATGGGTTGGGCCCGGCAGGTGCTCGAGGCGCACGAGGGGCTGCCGACGATAATCACCACCCACGCCTACCTGTGGGACAAGCCCGGCTACGAGGGGCACTCGCTCGAGGTTTACGGGCCGTCCTACACCGGCCGGGAAACGGGCAGCAACACGGGGCAGGAGATATTCAGGAGCCTGGTTGAGCCCTACCCGCAGGTGTTCATGGTGCTGGGCGGGCACTTCCACCGCGGTTCGCTGACGAAGGGGACGCTGGGGGAGTACCACCAGGTGAGCAGGAACTTGGCAGGCCAGCCCGTCTTCGAGATGCTCTCCAACTACCAGTCGCATCCGGGTTCAGGAAACGGCTGGCTACGGATCATCGAATTCGCTGAGGGTGGCGGGGAGGACGGCCTGGACCGCATCTCCGTCTACACTTACTCACCCGTGCTTGACGAGTACCAGGTCGACTGGAACAGCCACTTCCACTTCGACCTCGACTTCGAGGAGCGCTGGAGCGGCGCTTACGTGA
>CALKAI010000021.1 GCA_937983275.1 uncultured Trueperaceae bacterium
ATCACTGCCGACCGGGAGGGGCTCGACGCCTACAAGAAGCAGGTGGCTGCAGACCCGGCAGTGACGGCCGGCTGGACGGTCAGGGGCGACGTGCCCACCATGCTGGAAACGATCAGGGGTGCCCGGGCGACCGCCCTTATTGGCCTCTCCGGTCAGCGCGGCGCATTCAACGAGGAGGCGGTGCGGGCCACCCTCGAAAACACTGACGCTCCCATCGTCTTCCCGCTCTCCAACCCGACCGACAACAGCGAGGCCGTTCCGGAGGACATCTACCGCTGGACGGACGGCAAGGCCACGGTGGCGACGGGCAGCCCGTTCCCTGAGGTGGACTACGGCAACATGCGGCACGAGATTGGCCAGGGGAACAACGCCTTCATTTTCCCGGGTGTAGGCCTTGCTGCCGTGCTGGGCGGTGTGAGCAAGGTATCGGACGGCATGCTCACCGCCGCTGCCGCGGCCCTCGCCGGGTATGTCGACCCCTCTCGCCTCGCGCAGGGCACCGTGTACCCGCCCATCGCCAAACTGAGGGCTGCCAGCCGGCATGTTGCGGTCCAGACCCTGGAAGCGGCACGGGACGAAGATCTGACGACCGTCGACCTGCCGGAGGGCAGCCTCAAGGAGTATGTGACCGAACGGATGTGGCAGCCCCGCTACATCCCCATCCGTAAGGGTTAGGAGTCGCCCGGCTGCGCCTGGCAGCCTCAGCGTGTCGGCAGCACCAGTTCGTCGAACAGTGGGGGCTGCATCATCACGCCCTGGCTCAGCTCATACACGCCGACGCCCAGCAGCCGCACAGGTTGCGCGAGCGTGAAACGTGTCCTGAGCAGGTAGGAGGCCACCTGCTCGATCTGTACGGCCGACCGCACGGGCAGCGGCAGCAGGAGTTGGCGGGTCACGATCTCGTGATTCGCCAGCTTCACCTTCACGTTTACTCCGCGGCCCATGACCCCGTGCCTCTCCATGCGCGCGGCCACCTGGCGTACGACCACCGGCAGCACCTCCAGCAACTCCTCGACGGACTCCAGGTCGACATCGAACGTCTCCTCGCTGGACACGCTCTTGCGCACGATGTTCGGGTCGACAGGTCGCTCGTCGACACCGCGGCTAAGCCAGTAGTAGCGGCTGCCCAGCTTGCCGAACTGGGCGATCAGCTCCTCTTCGCTCAACTCCCGCAGGTCCCGGCCCGTCCGGATGCCCAGGCCGTGCATCTTCTGTGCCGTTTTCGGTCCCACACCGTGGATCTTCTCGACCGGCAACGGATCGATGATCTTCTGGGCGTCCTCCGGAGTGAATACGGTGAGGCCGTCGGGCTTCTCCCAATCGGAAGCAAGCTTCGCCAGGAACTTGCAGTAGCTGACTCCGGCCGAGACAGTCAGGCGCGTCTCCCTCAGAATCTGCGCCTTGATCTCCCTCGCGATGAGGGTGCCGCTCGGTGGGCCAATCTTCGGCTCCGTGACGTCCAGGAAAGCCTCATCGATGCTCAGTGGCTCAACCAGATCGGTGTAGCGGTAAAAGATCTCGCGCAGCTGCTCGCCAACCTCGCGGTAGACGTTGAACCGGGGGCACACGAAGATGAGCCCGGGGCAGCGCTCCCTGGCCATGCGCGAGGGCATCGCCGAGTGCACTCCGTAGCGCCGCGCCTCGTAGCTGGCGGCTGCCACCACGCCGCGGGCCGAGTCGCCGCCCACCGCCACAGGTTTCCCCCGCAGGCCGGGATCGTCGCGTTGCTCGATGGAGGCGAAGAAGGCATCTGCGTCTATGTGAACGATCTTCCGCACCACCTCCATTATCGTTGGCCGCGGGTCCATTGTCCCGAATCCGTGGTGTTATCTTCGAACTTAGATGTCGCGATCGATATTGCCTCTCCTGCTGGTAATCAGTTTGCTCCTGACAGCCTGCCGCCCGCCCGACGGAGGTTCGGCCACCACCACCGGTGCCGCAGGAGTGGAGGTAGAGTTCGAACTGCTGGGCGCGGCCACTATCGACACTGTTCCCGTGCGGATTGAGATCCGTGACCAGGGTGACCCGGTGGCCAACGCTAAGGTTGAGCTGATAGGGGACATGACGCATGCGGGGATGGTTCCGGTGGTCACGACGCCCGAGATGACCGATCCGGGCGTCTACCTGGCGAACGACTTCCGTTTCACCATGGCAGGTGACTGGTTCCTGACCGCAAACATCGAGCTACCCGACGGGCGTAAAGCTACCGCGTACCAGTCGCTCAGCGTGAGCCGCTGACAACCTGAGGTGAAGTAGGCACGAGTTGGAGATCTTCGTAAAGACATCTCTCTTCACTGGCGTAGTGTTCGCAATCGGCGCCGGAATCTTCCGGTTCTACGTAGCTCCCGACCTCAACTGGGCGGGGAGCAGCAGCCGTGCTGCCGGGACTGGCCAGCAGGCTCAGGGCAATCCTCTGAGCCGAAGACTGACTCTGCTCTTCCTCGCCGGCCTGCTGCTGCTGTTGCTGGCGACGCC
The DNA here is from genome assembly GCA_937983275.1 of uncultured Trueperaceae bacterium. Classification (GTDB taxonomy): domain Bacteria; phylum Deinococcota; class Deinococci; order Deinococcales; family Trueperaceae; genus CALKAI01. Next base: position 2,476 of record CALKAI010000021.1, read on the forward strand.
AGCTTCGATCCTGGTTACGTCGCAGCGGCTCCTCGGGGTGGTGGACCTGGGGTTTGCGAGCAACTACCTTACAGGCACCCGCCACGGTCAGGCCTCGATCATCCGGGTAGCGCTCCTGCTGCCGCTGGCCCTAACGATGTTCGCGCCCCTCGCCTCCGGCCTGAGGCGAACCCTCTTTACCCTCACGGGAATCCTGGTACTGCTGACCTTCACCGGGATCTCCCATTCGGCCGCCATGGGCGGACAGGGACCCCTGCTGGCCGACGCCACCCACTTCCTGGCCTCGACCACCTGGATCGGCACCCTCTACTTCGTGACCCTGCTGCCGCTCTGGGGGAGGGAGTCGAACGACCACCATCCGCTTCTTCCGAAGCTGCTGGAACGGCTGTCGACGATTGGCCTGGTTACCGTGGTGACGCTCTTCCTCACCGGTATCTACCTGGCACTCACCCACATAGAGACGCCAGCGATACTGACGGGAACCGAATACGGCCAGTCACTCATCTTCAAGCTGCTGGTGATCGCGGTCGTGCTGATAATCGCAGCCATAAACCGCTTTGTCTTCGTTCCGAGGGCCCGGAACCGTGAGGGCCTGCCGGGCTTCCGCAGGATCCTCGCCGTAGAGGGGCTGGTGCTCCTCCTCGTGCTGGGCGCCACCGGACTCCTCACAAGCAGCGCACTGCCGCACGACCCGAACCTCACACACCCGACGCCCCTGCAGAACCTGCAGAACTTCCTGCCGCTGATTGGAGGCGCATTGTAAGCAGGTACTTCCTCAGACTCCCGCCCACTCCCGACCTCAAACCGCACAGCCACCATGGAGGAGACACAATGAAAAGAGCGATCGTACTGATTCTGGCCCTGCTGCTCTCGGCAGGAGCCGCCCACGAGACACAGATCGTCGAAACGGACGGGGCAGAGTACCGCATCATCGTCGGCTACTCAACCGAACCCGCCTACACCGACGAGCGGAACGGGCTCGACCTGTTCGTTCGCCTGGCCGACGGCACGCCGGTCAACAACCTCGAGAACGCGCTGAGCGTCACGCTTGTTGCGCCGGACGGCACCGAACGGCAGCTGGACCTGCGGGCGGTACATGGCGTGGAAGGCTCGTACACCGCCGACTTCATCCTCACGGCGACGGGCATCTATCAGACGCAGGTGACGGGCTTCCTGGGTGACGAGGAGATCGACCTGGTCTTCGAAATGCACGAGGTTGGCGACCTCTCGGAGCTGCGCTTCCCATGACCCGCAGCCCGTTTTCCCAGCTTGGGCGTGTCACGAACGGCTCCCGCCTAGTGATGCTTGCGGCCGCCCTGGTAGCACTACTTCTCGCCGGCGGCGCCTTCGGTCATGCGGAGCTGCGCTCCTCCGATCCGGAAGACGGCGCCTACGTGACGTCCCTGGAGAGCATCACCGCCGAATTCACGGAACCTGTAGAGGTTCCTTTCAGCACCTTCCGGTTCGTCGCCCTCGATATCGAGCTTGGCGAGGACCCAGAAGACATTTCCGACCGTGAACGTCAGCGTATAAATGGCATGGCGGCACCGCTCGCGAGTGAGCTCGTCAGGGAGCGGGACGGCGAGAACCTCGCTACCCTCCTTACGACGGACAATCGCAGCGCAACCGTCACCTTCGAAGTCGATCCCGAACTTTCTCCCGGCGTCTATCTGTTCGCTTGGCGTGTGCTGAGCATCGACACCCACATCACGGAGGGGTTCGTGACGTTCATCCTGGGAGAATGATGATGCATGTTAGGTAAGGCCCTGGGTAGAAAACCTGCGGAAACCAGGGTCGAACTGCCCAGCTTCAAGCCCATCTCAGACCAGCCTCAGGGACCCGACATATTGCGGGTCCTGGGGCTGCGGCGCCTGGTCCGCTGGAAGTACGGGCGGCTCGTGTTCCAGTTGCCGCTACTGCTGCTCGCCGTGTTCGTGATCATCGATGGATTCACCGGCGTGCAGTACGCCTCCCGGAACGTGGCCACCACCAGCGTATGGCTGCACTACCGGGGGCTTCTCGTAATTGCCATCGCTATCCTGGGGAATGCCTTTTGCGCGGCCTGTCCGCTGATGCTCACCCGCGGCCTGAGCCGCCGGCTGGAACGGCTGCTCCC
>CALKAI010000022.1 GCA_937983275.1 uncultured Trueperaceae bacterium
GGTGACCCAGTACCGCTCGCTCCCCGCAGGTCAGCATGAGATCAGCATCTACCCGCACCGGTTATCCAACGCGGAGCTCGAGGAGGCCGAAGGAGTTCCGGCACTTGAGCCGATAACCGTGCTGGTGGACCTGGGTGAGGGTGAGTATTACACGCTGGCCGTATCGGGCTTCTTCGAACCGGCGCCGGCCGGAGGCGTTACGGGTTCCCTGTCGGTCGAGGTCAATCCCGATACGACGACGATCGGGATTACCGGCCCGCTGGGCTACGCGCAACAGTTTCAGGGCGACACCGCACTTAGCGACCTGCCGCCCGGCGACTACTCGATCGTCGCCCAGGCCAGCGGCTACTCGCCCGCAAACTTTTCGATAACCGTGCGGGAGGAGGAGACCGCGACCGTGAGCATAAGCCTCCAGGAGGGCGAGTCCGGGGCCCAAACTCCCGAGGTCGTCGAGGGGCGCAGCTCCGGCGTCGGCTGGCGGCCGCTCGAGCTGCACGTGTTTACGGATGCCCTCAATCAGGTGCCGCCGCCCGGCGGCGCCCGGGCGAGGGTCATCCACCTCGCCCCGACGCTGCAGGGCGTGGACCTGCTGGCCCAGCCCGTGGATGGCAGCGAGGCTGTTCTGCTGGCGCAGAACCTCAACTTCCCCAACGCCGGTCAGTACGTCCGTTTTCCCCACAGGGAGTACGAACTGCAGCTGCGGGTAGCCGGCGCCGGCGCCACCCTGCAGGAGCTGGGTGAGCTGCAGATACAGCCCGGCGGCAGCTATACGTTCCTCCTGGTGCAGGAGCCGGAGGATAACATCGTGAGTCTGATCCCCGTCGTGGATCAGATCCTCCCCGTGAGGCCGTAACGATGTGGCAGGCGCTCAAGGAGGTGTGGCGAAACCCCTACGTGCGGGTTGCCGTTGGCCTGATCGCCGCCTACCTGCTCTACCGCTTCCTCTACTGGTCGCGGGCGGTGTGGGGGAGCATCCTCCTCGCCTACCTGATCGCCTTCCTGCTCCACCCGATCGTCGCCTGGACGGAACGGCGCACCACGCGGGCCCTTGGCCTGCTGGTGGTGGTGCTGCTGCTGGGTGGGATTCTCACCGGTCTCTGGTTCCTGGGCATCCAGATAGCCGGCCAGCTGGCGGTCTTCATGGATGACCTGCCGCGGCTGGTCAACACGCTCGAGGAGCTGCCCTTCGTGATTGCCCGGCTCATCGACCCGGGCTTCGGCACGACCTTCCAGCAGGTTTTCCAGAACCTCACGGCGGTGAGCCGGCAGCTCATAAACGAGGTGCTGCCCTCGATCTCGGCCGTCCGCGGGAGCCTCGTCGAGAGCCTCTCGGTTGTCGGCAGCGGCGGGCTGCAGGTCGTCATCGTGGTGGTGCTCTCCGTCTACCTGCTGTGGAGCTTTGGCCGCTACAACCGGACGGTACTGACCGCCTTCCCGCGACGCTTTCGCCCAGCGGCTATCGAGGTCGTCGACCGCATCTCCTACGCCGTGGGGGGCTACATCCGCGGGCAGCTGGTCATCGCGGTGTTCGTGGGCATCCTGGTGGGCATTGGCCTGGCGATACTCGACATCCCGCTGGCGGTGGGCCTGGGCGTCCTCGCCGGTGTCGGCAATCTCGTGCCGTTCGTGGGGCCCATACTGGCCGCCGTGCCGGCCTTCTTCTTCGCGCTCACGGAGGGCTGGCTGCATGCGCTGCTGGCGCTGGGTGTCCTGCTGCTCGTAAACGTCATCGACGGCAACATACTCACACCGATCATCTACTCGCGCATCATCTCGCTCGACCCGGTCACGGTCCTCATGGCGATCCTCTTCGGGTCGGTGCTCTTCGGCATCTGGGGCGCAATCGCGGCCGTACCCGTGGCAGTGCTGCTCACTCTCGCCTACAAGGAGCTCTACCTGGAAAGCGCCTGGTACAAGGGGGAAACGGCCGCGACCAGCAGCGGGCCCGATCCCGGCCGCGGCTAGAATGGAGTCATGAAGGTCATTGCCCCCGGCTTCACTTCACTCCTCAGGTCCGTTCCTTGATCGCATTCGTCGAAGGTGTCGTCGTTGAAGTACGCGAGGCGAGCGTTGTCGTGCAGGCGGGCGCCCTGGGCTACGAGCTGTTCGCACCGCGCTCGACCCTCATGCGCTGTGCCGCGGGTGAAACCGTGCGGCTCCACACCCACCTGGTCGTCAAGGAGGACCTGCTGGCGCTTTACGCCTTTCACACCCCCGATTTGCTGACGATGTTCCGGCACCTCATCACCGTGGGAGGGGTGGGACCGAAGCTGGGGATGGCGATTCTCTCTGCCATTCCTGCCCAGACGATCGCCGGTGCGATCCTGAACGAGGACCCGGCACTGCTCACCAGCGCGCCGGGCGTCGGCAAGCGAACGGCCGAGCGCATCATCCTCGAGCTGAAGAACAAGCTGCCCGAGCACCTGGCCGCCGGCAGCGGCGCCACCCGGGCGGCCGCGGGGGCGCTGCCCCAGGCGGGCGAGGACGCCACACAGGCGCTGCTCGCCCTCGGCTACCGGGAGAGCCAGGTGAAGAACATAATCGCCGGCCTGGCCCACGAGAACCCCGACGATCCCGCCGAGGCACTCATTCGCAAGGCGCTGGGCAAACTGCGCTGAGCCGTTGCCCGGGGCCGGTTAGCCCTTCAGTGCCAGGCGCGGGTCGACCGCCTCCATGCCGAACGCCTGGGCGACACCCTTGTAGGTGACCCTCCCGGCGAAGGTGTTGAGGCCCTGGAGGAGCGGTTCGTTCTCGAACAGCACGCCCAGGCCCTCGTTGGCCACCTTCAGGATGTAGGGCAGGGTCTGGTTGGAGAGCGCGGTGGTGCTGGTGTTGGGCACGGCCCCGGGCATGTTCGCCACGCCGTAGTGGATCACGCCGTCGACCAGGTAGGTGGGGTCGTCGTGGGTGGTTGGCCGTATCGTCTCGATGCAGCCACCCTGGTCGACCGCCACGTCGACGATGACGCTGCCCGGCTTCATCTCCCCGAGCATTGGCCTGTCCACCAGGACCGGTGTGCGCCGGCCGGGCACCAGTACGGCGCCGATCAGGAGATCGGCCTTGTTGACCGCGTACTCGATATTGGCGGGGTTGCTCGCCAGGGTCTGCACCCGGCCCAGGAAGATGTCGTCAAGGTATTGCAGGCGGGCGTGGGAGATGTCGAGGATCGTCACCCGCGCGCCCAGTCCCAGTGCCACCTTGGCGGCGTTGGTGCCGACCACGCCGCCACCCAGGATGACGACCTCGCCGGCCTGCACGCCGGGCACGCCGCCCAGCAGGACGCCGCGGCCGCCCAGGAACTTGTTCAGGTGGACGGCGCCCATTTGCGGCGCCATGCGGCCGGCCACCTCGCTCATGGGTGTCAGCAGCGGCAGCGTGCCCTGCACCTCCACGGTCTCGTAGGCCAGCGCGGTCGTTCCCGAATCGAGGAGAGCCTTGAGGAGGTCCTCGTGCGCCGCCAGGTGGAGGAAGGTGAAGAGGATCAGGTCCTCGCGCAGGAAGCCGTACTCGCTGGGGACGGGCTCCTTGACCTTGAGCACGAGGCCTTTCGACCAGGCCTCCTGGGCGGTGTCGACGATCGTGGCGCCGCTCGCCCGGTACTGCTCGTCGCTGAATCCCGATCCTTCACCGGCCCCGCTCTCCACGAACACCGTGTGGCCCGCGTCGACGAACGCCTTCGTCGCGCCCGGCGTCGCCGCCACCCGGTACTCGTGCGGCTTGATCTCCTTCGGAATGCCTATCTCCATCTCGCCCTCGCTTCCTCACGGCCCTGCGGCCCGTTGTCTCGGTTATCGATTGACACAAGTCTAGAACAGCCGCGGCCGCTGCCGGTGGAGAGATTCCGTTGTATCTGACTGCCCCTTAGCCGGTCTCGAGGAAGACCCGCAGGAGCTTCATGCGCCCCTCCCGGGTTTCGGCCAGCGCCACCAGCCTTCCGTCCCCGTCGATCAGCATGGTGGGGCCGTCCAGGACGTGCGCGAGCCGTTGTCCCAGGCGCACCCGCCGGGCCTCCTCGTCGCTAAGGACCAGCTGCGGCAGCTGCAGCGCCCGGGCCGGGTCGATGGCGGGGCCTTCTCCCAGGGATTCGACCGGTACGGCGTCCTCCAGGCCAACGCGGCCCGCGCGGGTGCGCAAGAGTCCGCTCAGGTGGGCCGGAACACCCAGGCGAGCGCCCAGGTCGCGTGCGAAGGAGCGGATGTAGGTGCCCGCGGCCACCTCCAGGTGCAAGAGCGCGGTAGGGAAGGTGCCCAGCGTCTCGGGCAGGGGCGGTACATAAGCGTGCGCGGCGTCGCTGGCGCGCCACACACCGTCGTCGTCGCGGGTGAAGGAGCCGGGCAGGGCGTCGCGGTCGGCTGCGAAGCCGAGCAGTTCGATCCTGCGGTAGCCCACCGGCCGGGCGGGCAGCTCCAGCTGACGGCCGGCGCGGGCGGCCTGGTAGCCTTTTTCTCCGCCCCTTTTCACGGCAGAGAACTGCGGCGGCTCCTGCATCGTCACCCCCAGGAACTCCCGCGCCACCCGCTCCACCGTGGGGGCGTCGAGGCCCGCCGGGTCGGCGGTTTCGGTGATGGGACCCTCGGCGTCCAGGGTGGGGGTGCCCGCGCCGAAGCTCACCCAGGCGAGGTACTCCTTCGCGGCGCCGCTCAGGTAGGGCGACAGCTTGGTCTCCTCGCCGCTCAGGAGGACGAGCACGCCAGTCGCGAGGGGATCGAGCGTGCCGCCGTGACCCACCTTCCGGGTACCCAGCACGCGTCTCGCACGCGCGACCACATCGTGGCTGGTGAGCTGCAACGGCTTGTCTATCGCGAAAATCGGCACCCGTGGATTGTAACGGCTTACAGGCAGGCCGTCTGACGCTTGAAGGAGAGGATGTACCAGAGCGCCTTCTCGGCTTCCACGCGCGCGTCGCCCGCACCCGGGTCGATGAGCAGCTCCGTGGCGCCCTGAGCCAGGACATCGGCCAGCCACTCCTCCTTGGCGCGCAGGTCGTCCCGCCCGATGTGCAACACCTCGAGCTGCGCACCCGACCCGTCCAGCAGCTCCTGGGCCCGCTCGCGGCTGGTACACAGGGCACCCGCCTGACCGCCGTCCCGGCCCGAGAGCAGGGCGATGCGCCGCACTCCCTGGCCGTCCACGCCCAGGAAGTACCAGTCGCCATCCAGCAGAGCCAGTGGAGAGGTGTAGGTGCTCACAAGGAAAGGTTACCTGCGCCGCCCGACAATGAAGAGTTCTTCAGGAAACTCTCCCTGAGGTCGACGGCGCTGCTGCTACCATCTACTCATGTGTGGTCCCATAACGATTCGCCGGCCGGCCCCCAGCTCCGGCAACTCTCTAAGGGCGGGGTGCCGTGACTGAACTCCTCCTCTTCATGATGCTGGGGCAAACCCTCGCCAGCCTGCCGCAGCTGCAGCCGGGCACCGAGGTGAGGGTCGTGTCCACCGACCTGCTGGTCGTGTATGCGAGCGGCACCGTCGAGGGGGGCGAGCTGCGCTTCGAGGGATCCCTGGAAGGGGCTGGTGACGTGCGCGTGTTCATCTACCCGCCCGACGGGAGCGCCGGGCAGTCTGCACCTGGAGCTCAGGGCAACGACGTTACCGTCATCACGGGACAGGTGAGCCCCGACGGTCAGGACATCCTCCTCGCCCTCGACGGCCAGGAGGAGCCGCTGTCCTTTCGGGGCTGGTTACAGGGTGAGCGCGGCCTGGAGCTGCGCATCCCCAGGTAAAGGGTGGTCAGTGTGAACTCACAGCACGTCCTTATCGTCGAAGACGACGCCGACATCAACCGCTTCCTGACGCTCGAGCTGCAGGACGCCGGCTTCAGGGTGAGCAGCTACACGAGCGGAATCCTGGGCCTTACCGCCGTGCGCGAGGAGAACCCGGACCTGGTGGTGCTCGACCTGGGCCTGCCGGACCTCGATGGCGCCCAGGTCGCCAGGCGAATCCGCACCAATCTGGATACGCCCATCATCATCCTCACCGCCGCCGACGAGGTGAGCACCAAGGTCGAGATGCTCAACGCGGGCGCCGACGACTACCTGGCCAAGCCTTTCCACAGCGAGGAGCTCATCGCACGGATCAACGTGCAGCTGCGCAAGCGCTCCGGCTCTGCCGTCCGCGAACTGGGCCCGCTCACGGTGGACGTGATGCGCCGCCAGGTCTTCTGGGAGGAGACCGAGGTGCGGCTGTCGCCCCGCGAGTTCGACCTGCTCACCTACCTGAGCAGCTCGCCCGGCCGGGTCTACAGCCGCCAGGAGATCGAGACGAACGTGTGGGGCGAGGACCTGCCGCCCTCTTCGAACGTGGTGGACGTCCACGTGGCCAACATTCGCAGCAAGCTGCGTGAGGTGGGCGGTTTCGGTGTGATCCGCACCGTGCGTGGCGTCGGCTACGCCGTCAAGGGATAGTTGCTGGGGCTCCGTTCCAACCGGCGGGGGCTGCCGCTGCGCTGGCGCATCACCGTGCTCGCGGGGACCGCCATTGCGCTCCTGTCGCTGCTGGTGAGCGCCCTGGCGTTCGTAATCGTGCGGGCCAGCCTCCTGGGTGACCTGGGGCGCGCCGTGCGGCAGGACGTCGTGGCGGTACGCGATCTCTACGAGGGCGGCGGGCCGGGCGTGGTGGGTGCGTCGCTGGCGGGTCCCACCGGCGGAGTAATCGTCCAGCTCTACGACTACAACGGCCGCCTGCTCGCGGCCTCCCAGGAGCAGTTCGAGGATCCGGAGCGCGCCTTGCCGGCGCACATGTTCGACTTCGAGCTGGGCGTGCGTGAGTGGCGTGGCGAGCTCGATGGCGCTGGGGTGATCACCGCAGTGGCGCCCTTCGAGCTCGGCTTCGTGGCCGTGCTGGGCACCACCGCCCACATCGGCGCGGCGCTGGCCAACCTGAGCCGGGCGCTTGCCCTGCTGGCCGTGGTGCTTGTCCTGCTGAGCCTGGTGGTCGCCTACCTTCTCGCCGCTGCCGCCGTTCGCCCGGTGACCCACCTGGCCAGCCAGGCGATGGCGCTGGGGCCCGACAACCTGCGGCCGGTCCGTTACGCGGGACCGCCGGACGAGCTTGGCCAGCTGGCGAGCGCGCTCAACGGGCTGGTGCTGCGACTGCGCGAGTCGTTCAATGCGCAACGCCAGTTTCTGGCAGAGACCAGCCACGAACTCCGCACCCCCCTCACCAGCCTCCAGGGCTACCTGGACCGTGCCTCACGGCGGGCGGGCCCTGAGGCAGCCGGCGAGCTGAACGAGGCGCAGCGCATCCTCACCGGCATGTCGCGCCTGGTGAGCGACCTGCTGCAGCTCTCCCGCGGCGAGCTGGTGCGCGAGTTCAACCCCTATCTGGTCGACGTGTGGCGGGAAGTGGTGCAGCCGGTCGTGCAGGAGTTCCCCGGCGTGACGGCCCGGCGCGTGGGCGGGAGCCTCAACCCGGAAGAGCAGGCCGAGGCCCTCGTCCTCGCCGATCCCGACCGCCTGCGCCAGCTGCTGCGCAACCTGGTCGCCAACGCCCGGCGCGCTGCCGGTCCGCAGGGCGAGGTCGAGGTCACCCTGGAGGACCTGGGCAGGGCGCTGCAGCTGGGTGTGTGCGACGACGGCCCGGGCATTCCGGAGGAAGCCCGGGAGCGGGTCTTCGAGAAGTTCTACAAGGGGGAGGGGGGCGGCGCCGGCCTGGGCCTGGCGATCGTCCAGCAGATCGCCCAGGCCCACGAGGCGGCGGTGCACCTGGAGAGCTCACCGGGCCGCACGGTGTTCACGGTGAGCCTGCCCGTCGCCGACCTCCCCGAGGACGACGCCTAGCCTGGATTCCGCCTGGATGTCCGGCGGCTCGCGCTGGCTCCGGAGGCTTCTAGAGGCGTGGCAGGGTAACGCCGCGCTGGCCCTGGTACTTGCCCTTCCGGTCCGCGTAGGTGGTCTCGGGCCGCTCGCCCCTGAAGAAGAGAAGCTGCACGATGCCCTCGTTGGCGTAGACCTTCGCGGGCAGCGGCGTCGTGTTCGACAGCTCCAGGGTCACGTGCCCCTCCCAACCCGGCTCCAACGGCGTGACGTTCGCGACGAGTCCGCAGCGGGCGTAGCTGGACTTGCCGAGCGCCACCACCATCACATCGTCGGGGATGCGCAGGTACTCCAGCGAGCGGGTGAGCGCGAACGAGTTGGGCGGGATGATGCAGGTGTCGCCCTTCACTTCCACCAGGGAGTCGGTATTGAAGTTCTTGGGGTCGACAACGGTGTTGAACGCGTTCACGAAGATGCGCCACTCGGGTGCGGCACGCAGGTCGTAACCGAAGCTGGAAAGGCCGTAGGAGATCACGCCCTCCCGCTCCAGACCATCAGTGAAGGGCTCGATCATCCCCTTGCGGGCCTGTTCCCGGATCCACCTGTCGGACTGAATCGTCATGCCGGGATTCTATCAACAGGTGCCCGCCAGGGGCCCGCC
>CALKAI010000023.1 GCA_937983275.1 uncultured Trueperaceae bacterium
AGAGCCTCTGAAAAGACTCCACGTTCAGGACGAAGACGATTGCGCCACCTACCGGGACCTCCACCGGCGGGCCGGCAAAGGTCGCCTCGGGAGCATGAAACGGGCTGCCCCCCGGGATGACACGGGTCCGTTCCCGGCAGGTGTCGTGGATGATGCCGGTCACTTCTTCGACCTCTTCGTCCTCGACGCCAACCAGGAGAGTGGTGTTGCCTTCGCGGAGGAAGCCCCCGGTTGAAGCCAGCTTCGTCAGCTGGAAACCAGCCTCGCTTAGCGCCGACTGCAAACGTCCAACGTCGGCATCCTGCACGATGGTGAGCAGCAATTTCATGTTGCTGCAATAGTAGCACCTGAGACATTCCCGTATTCGTCGCGACTGCCAGTCCGTCACGCGCAAATACCCCTGACCTGTCTAAACTCGTGGGGATCAGATGATGACGCCGACCGACGAGGTTCCGAAGCTACCCAAACAGGCCAAGATAAGACGGCTGCCCATCCTGAACGCCTATCAGGCGGTCGTCATGCTCCTGCTGCTGGCGCTTGTCGTGGCTGCCGCGTTTGGCCTGCTGGGGCCCACCAGCAGGACGACGGCCCAGACAACCGACGCGTTCGCCGTGAGGACGCAGTTCGAGTCCCGCAGTCGCTCGGGCGTCAGCTCGCCCGTAACCGTAGAAATCGTCAACACCTCGGACGGCCCGCTGGAAGATGTGCGGGTGAGCGTGAGCCGCGACTACCTGCAGGGCTTCGAAAGCGTGTCCTTCCAGCCGCAGGAGTCCCGGATAGGCGAGGAGTTCGTGCATGTTGACCTGCCGGCAATAGGCCCGGGCGAAGTGGGTGCGTTGCACATCGGCATGGTGGCCAGGAAGCCGTGGCGCTCGGAGGGAAGACTGCTCGCCAGCAGCGGCGACGGTGACCCTGCGCAGCTTCTCCTGAGCACCTTCGTCTGGCCGTAGAAGGGGGAGATGTGGAGACGATCATTCGCGTTGTCCTGATCTACGCGTTCGTTCTGCTGACGTTGCGGGCGATGGGCAAGCGGGAGTTCGGGGAGCTCTCGCCGCTGGAGCTCGTGTCGCTCCTGCTCGTCCCCGAGCTGGTAGCGACCGCAGTGGTGGGGGAGGATTACTCGGTAACCAATGCCTTCCTGGCCGTCGGTACGCTCTTTACGCTGGTTTTCCTGAACTCGCTCATCACTTTCTCGAACCGGAAAATCGAGCAGACCGTCGAGGGCACCCCGTCGGTGCTGGCGTACGACGGCCGGCTTATCGAGAAGAACATGCGCAAGGAGCGGGTGACTCCCGACGAGCTGTACGGGGAGATCCGCAAACAGGGCCTGGAGAGGCTCGACGAGGTGCGCTGGGCGGTGCTGGAGGGCGA
>CALKAI010000024.1 GCA_937983275.1 uncultured Trueperaceae bacterium
GGCATCGTCGTGTATGGCCGCTCCGACGCTACCCTCAACCCGGGCGGCGTGCGCATAGGAACGGCAGAGATCTACGCGCCCCTCGACTCCCTCCCCCAGATCAATGAGGCAGTGGCGGTCGGCAGGAAGACCGGCGATGACGAGGAGATCTGGCTGTTCGTGGTGCTGGCCGGCGGCCAGGAGCTCACCGAAGAGCTCTCCGGGGAGATACGCCGCACGATCAGGCAGGCGGCCAGCCCGCGACATGTTCCCAGGCGCATCCTGGCCGTGAACCAGTTGCCGCGCACGCGCAGCGGAAAGACGATGGAGCTTGCCGTCGCGAGGATCGTGAACGGGCAGCCCGTCGAGGCCCGCTCGGTCATCGCCAACCCGGAATCCCTGGACGAGATCGCCGGCGCCCTGGCCGGCGCCGGCGTCAGCTCCTGACAGGGTGGCGGGCGGCCACTGTGGCCGCCCAACAAACCCCCGCCCGTATCCGGCTGTCACCAATTCTGGAGGCCGGCCAGGCCCTCCGCGCGGCTTACCCCTTGACGGAACCGGCGAGTAGGCCGCGCACGAAGTAGCGTTGCAGCGTGAAGAAGACGACCAGGGGCAGCAGCATCGAGATGAACGCAGCGGCCGTTAGCACCTGCCAGCCGCCCCCCAGAGAGTTGGTGAGGTTGCCGATGGTGACGGTCATGGGCGCCACGCTCGGCTCACCTCCCAGGTAGATGAGCGCGATGAGCAGGTCGTTCCACACCCACATGAACTGGAAGATCGCCAGCGAGGCGATCGCCGGCACCGACAGCGGCAGGGCCAGGCTGAAGAACGCAGTGAACGGCGAGGCCCCGTCGAGAGCGGCCGATTCGAACATGTCGCGCGGCAGGGTCGAGAAGAAGTTGCGCAGCAGGTAGACCGCCAGCGGCAATCCGTAGGCGCTGTGGGCGAGCCAGATGCCCACGAAGGTCCCGGTAAGGCCCAGGTTGTTGTAGATGCGAAGTACCGGAATGAGCGTCGTCTGCAGCGGCACGACCAGCAGGCCAATGACGGCCACGAAGAGGATCTCCCTGCCGGGGAAGCGCATCCAGGCGAAGGCGTAGGCGGCAAAGGCGGCGATCATCAGGGGGATCACCGTGGCGGGAATGGTGATGAACAGGGAGTTGATGAAGCTTTGGCCCATCCCGGCCGCGCTGAGGGCCTGCTCGTACAGCTCGAGCGAGAAGTTCCAGGGCGGGATGAACGCCGTCCACCAGCCTGTGGTCGTCACCAGGTGGGCGGGTCGGAACGAGCTGACCAGCAGCCCGACCGTGGGCGTGGACCAGATGAGCACGAGCGCGACGATGATGATGTGCAGCGGGAAGCGGCGCAGCCCCTGGAGCAGCCTGTTGCCCCGCCGTTCGCGTTCACTGGGCGCCGGGGAGAGCGCGCGCGACTTCACATCTGCTCCTGCTGCCGGAAGCGGCGAATGTTGATGATCATGATCGGCACTATTGCGAGGAGGAGGACGGTGGCGATTGCGCTGGCCCGGCCGAAGTGGGTGAAGTTGAACATCTCCTTGTACATCCGGTTGGCCATGACCTCCGTCCCGAAGTTGCCGTTCGTCATCACGTAGACCACGTCGAAGGCCTTGAGGGCGTAGATGACCATGGTGGTGGCCACGACTGCGATGGTCGAGCCCATCATCGGCAGGGTGACCCGCAGCAGGATCTGCAGTTCGTTCGCCCCGTCGACCTTGGCGGCCTCGATGATTTCGACCGGTATGCCCTTCAGGGCCGCAGAGAGCACGACGAGAGCGAAGCCCGTCCAGATCCACACGGCGACGGCGATGAGTGCAAAGTTGTTCTCGGGACGCTCGATGAGCCAGGCGACGGGATTGCCGCCGAAGGCGGTGACGAGCGCATTGAGGGTGCCGGTCTGGTCCTGGCCTGGCGGCTGATAGTCGTACATGATTCGCCAGATGACGCCGGCGGCAACGAACGAGATCGCCATGGGGAGGAAGATCAGGGACTTAACGACCGACTCGTAGCGCACCCGGTCGAACAGGATCGCGAACAGCAACCCGAACACGACGGTGAAGAGTGTCAGGAAGACTAGCCACAGCAGGTTGTTGCGCAGGGCGATGAGGACGGCATTGTTGGTGAAAATAAACTCGTAGTTGGCCAGCCCCACCCACTCGGTGGAGTTGGCGTTGAAGAAGCTGATGATGAAGGTGTTTATCGTCGGATAGATCAGATAGACGAGCAGGAGGAGCAGGACGGGACCGGTCCAGAGCCAGGGCCGCAGCCCCCTGGCGACCGTGGGCCTGATGCGTCCCAGAACGGCCTCGACCAGCCACGCGTAGGCGACGGTCGCGGCTGGAACGCCTATGACGACGATCAGGGCAAGCAGGAGACGGTTCTCGAACATGATCGTAGGGTCGGGTGGGGCGCGCAGCCCCACCCGAGCGGATCAGTTACTGATCGGAGTAGGCGTCCTGCTGGACGCGGTCCAGGTTGCTGAGGATGTCATCCAGGCCTTCCGGGTTCTGGATGAACTCGAGGATGCCCTGCCAGAAGGCGTTGTTCATGGCTTCCGGCATGAGGTCCGAGGCGTCGAAACGCACGACCTCGGCACTCGTGAGCAGGTCGGCCGACTGGGCCGCGATCGGGTCGGGGTAGAGCTCGAGGGGAACGTCCTGGTTCGGCGAGATCGCGCCGCCCCGCTCAACCCAGATCGCCTGCGCTTCGGGCGTCACCAGGTAGTTGACGAGCGCACGGGCCTGCGGGGTGTCGTTGAACATGCCGAACAGGTCGCCGGCGATCTCGACCGAGGTCGGGTCGCCCTCGTTCATGGCCGGGAACGGGAAGAAGTTGAAGTCTTCGACCGGCTGGAGGTCGGGGTACGACTCGACGAAGAAGTCGGTCATGAAGCTCGCCTGGTGGAACATGTAGCAGCCGGGCGGGTCGGTGAAGAGCGGGTTGCCGCCCTGGCCGAAGTTGGTGGTGAGGATGGTAGGCACGCCGCCGTAGACCATGTTCGGGTCGCCGACGATTTCACCCCAGGTCTCCCACGCCTGCCGCACTTCGTCGGAGGTCCAGGCCAGTTCGCCCTGGTACCACGCGTCGTAGGCATCGGCGCCCGACTGCCGCAGGACGATGTCCTCCAGCCAGTCGGTGCCCGGCCAGCCGCTCGCCGCACCGGACTCCATGGCCTCGCACCAGGGTGTTTCGCCGCCGGCGGCGATCTCCTCGGAGAGGGCCATCATCTCATCCCAGGTCTGGGGGATCTCCCAGCCGCGCTCCTCCCAGACGTTGGCGTTGTACCAGATGAGGCCCTTCACGGAAGCCTTGATGAAGATGCCTGCGAGGGTGTCGTCGACGGTGCCCAGGTCGCTCCAGGTGTCCGCGTACTGGTTGCCGAACGCCTCCATGTCGAGCACTTCGTTCAGGTCGACGAGGTCACCGCTCTGGGCGAACTGCGCCATCTGGCCGGGGCCCGGCAGGCCGGCGAGATCGGGCGGGTTGCCGCCCTGCACGCGCGTGAAGAGGACCGCGTTGAGGTCCCTGGTGCCGGTGTACTCGACGTCGATGCCGGTAGCCTCCTCGAACGGCCTGACCATCTCAAGGAACGACTCCTGTTCGTTGCCGCCCCAGACGCCCAGCACGCTTACGGAGCCACCGAGCTCCTCGCCGCCGGCAGCTTCAAGCGCCGCCTCCTGTGGCGTGCGGAGTTCCCCCTGAGCAAAAGCCACCGCGAACAGGGATGCCAGCAGTAGTACGAGCCATCGCTTCATCTTCCACCTCTTCCTGCATGGAGTTCCGTCAAAGCGGCACCAGGCTGCCCGGAGATATGACGCGCAAGGCCTGCGCGAACCACCGCGTCCAGCCTGCTTTACCGTTTTGATGTGCCCAGACTATAGCAACCGGCATTACTTTCAGCAACCGCGGTTGCATACTTGCAAAGGCCAGTGCCGCAGGGAGCGTTTACTCGCTGTATTCGCTGAAGAGGCCGGTCTGGCCGGGTACCGGCAGGCCAAGGTGCCGGTAGGTGAGCTCGGTGGCCACCCGGCCCCGCGCGGTGCGCTGGATGAGCCCCTGCTGGATGAGGTAGGGCTCGTGCACCTCCTCCAACGTCGCCCGGTCCTCACCGACTGCGGTGGCGAGGGTGTCGAGACCCACTGGACCGCCGGCAAACTTTTCGACCAGGCAGTTGAGGATCTCCCGGTCGCGGGGTTCCAGGCCCACGTCGTCGATGCCCAGCTGGTCGAGGGTCTCCTTGGCGCGCTCGCGGGACACGACGTCTTCGCCGGCCACCTCGGCATAGTCGCGGACCCTGCGCAACAGCCTCTTGGCTATGCGCATGGTGCCGCGGGCGCGGCGCCCGATCTCGAGGGCTGCGTCCTCCTGCAGGCTGAAGCCCAGCAGCCCGGCGTCGCGGGACACTCCCAGCGCCAGCTCCTCGTCGCTGTAATACTCGAGGTGCTCGATTATTCCGAAACGGCTGCGCATGGGCCCGGTGATCAGTCCGGGGCGGGTGGTTGCCCCGATGAGCGTGAAGCGGGGCAGGTCCAGGCGAATCGTGCGCGCTGCGGGTCCCTGACCCAGGACGATGTCGATCTTGAAGTCCTCCATCGCCGGGTAGAGGTGCTCCTCGGCCACCCTGCCCAGGCGGTGGATCTCGTCTATGAACAGCACGTCGCCGTCCTCGAGGGCGTTGGTGAGGATGGCAGCCAGGTCGCCCGGCTTCTCGATCGCGGGGCCAGAGGTGACGCGGATTCCCACGCCCATCTCGGCCGCAATGATGTGTGCAAGGGTCGTCTTGCCCAGGCCGGGCGGCCCGTAGAGCAGCACATGATCCAGCGGCTCGCTGCGTCCCCGTGCCGCCTCGAGGTACACCCGCAGCTTCTGCTTCAGCTTGCCTTGACCTACGTAGTCATCGAGCCGGGTTGGCCTCAGGGCGACGTCGTCCACGACGAACAAGCTACCACGCGCCCCCTGCCGGCCGCTGCCCCGGCCAACAGCGGGTGTGTTGCGGGGTCAGGCGGGAGTGCTGTCCTCTGCCTGGTGAAGCGGGCCTTCCGGAGCGTCGCCAGTCCGGCCGTTCGCGCCATGCAGCAGCTCCTCCCCCTCGACCACCGTGAAGCCATCGCCGAACTCGACCACCACCTTGCCCTCCGGCAGCTGGTAGCTCACCCGCTCGTCCGTGACCCGCTCCTGGGCGTCACCCGCCGCCATGAGCGGGGCTTTCACGTCGTTCAGGAAGCTCTCCTGCACATGCTCGGGCAGGTGGCGCAGGTGCAGGCGGTAGAGGCGCGTCTTGCGCAGCCCCACCCGCGGCCAGACGTTGCTCCACCAGCGGAAGGCAACCCATGAGGCCTGCACTGCGGTTCCGATGAAGAGTGCCCACCAGACGCCCTCGACCCCCATGTTCATGGGGAACGCAAGCAGCCAGGAGACCGGGACGACCACGAGCCAGCGACCCACGATCGTGCCCACCATCCCCGCCCTGGTGTCCCCGGCGCCGCGCAGCGTGCCGTTGAGGATCATGGCGACGGCGAGTATGGGCTGCGAGAGCGCATTGATGCGCAGGTATGACGTTCCCGCCTCGAGCACCGTCGGGTGGGCGGTCGGGTCGAAGAGGAGTACGAGCTGCGGGGCAAAGATGAACAGCACGGCACCTATTGCCGTCATCAGCAGGGTGCCTACGGCCAGCGAAACATTGCCGCGCAGCCTCGCCTCGTCCACCTGCCAGGCCCCAAGTGCCTGACCCACCAGGCTCGTGGCGGCGATGCTGAGGGCGAGGCCGGGCATGAACGCCAGCGACTCGATCTGCAGACCGATCGAGAGGGCGGTCGCCCCATAGGTGCCGGCGGCCGTGGAGGTCACGATGCGTACGACCAGAATCTGCGCACCGTTGCGTGCCACACCCTGAAAGCCCGAGGGAATGCCGATCGACAGGATTTGCCGGTAGGTGTCCCAGTCCGGCCAGTAGCTGCCCTGGAGGATCCTGACGACGTTCCTGCCCGAATAGAACAGCCACAGCCCGGCTGCGGACGCCACAACGCGGGACAGGATCGTGCCCAGCGCGATCCCCATTACTCCCATGGCCGGAATGGGGCCAAGCCCGAACATCAGAAGGGCACTGAACACGATGTTCAGGACATTCATGACGGCCGAGATCTTCAGGGGCGTCACCGTGTCGCCCGCCCCCTGCATCAGCGCGTTGATCGTAACGTTGAGGACCATGAAGACCGTACCGGCGAACATGATCCGCAGGTAACCCGTGCCGACCTCCACGGCGCGCGGATCACCGTCAGAGTTCAGGAAGGAGAGGAGCTGTTCGCTGAAGGCGAAGCCCACCACGCTCAGGATGACGGCAGTCAGAACCCCGAGCGAGAGCGCCTGCTTCGCGACCCGGCTAAGCTCATCCTCGTCACCTGCGCCCCTGGCGAGGGCCGCCAGCGACATGGCACCCGTCGTGACGGCCATGACACCGACCAGGACCAGCATGAAGATGCTGTTGGAAAGTCCTACCCCTGCAATCTCGATGGGTCCCAGGCGACCGGCGAGGAAGACATCGACCAGATTTACGAGGCTTTGCAGGAGGTTGGCTGCCACGATCGGCAGGGAGAGCTTCCAGACCTGGGAGACGACCCGTGAGATACGGGCAGAGGGCGCACGCATTCCCCGAGTCTACTTGCGTCCTGATCGGCAATGAACAATTTTGGCGACAGTCTTTGCCGTACCTGTGAGGGCAGCACGGCGGGGCGCGGCACCGATTCCCGCCCCGTTTACGGCGAATCGGTTAAGCTTCACTTTCGTGGAGAAGTCGAGCGCAGGTACCAAGGATGCCAGGCTGCTTATCTGGGCCGACGACCGGCCGGGTATCGTGAGCGCCGTCTCCGGGTTCCTATACCGGCAGGGTGCCAACATCGTCCACTCCTCCCAGCACTCCACCGATCCGCGCGGTGGCACGTTCTTCATGCGCATGACCTTCCAGCCTCCCGAGGGCAACTGGGACCGCCCGGGCTTCGAGGCGGCCTTCAGGGAGCAGGTGGGGGAGAAGCTGGCCATGAGCTGGCGCTTCGAGTACGGCGACCGGCAAAAGCGCATGGCGATCATGGTGAGCCGCTACGACCACTGCCTGCTCGAGCTGCTGTGGCGGGTAAGGAGCGGCGAGTTCAACGCCCATATCCCCCTCGTCGTCTCCAACCATGACGACCTGCGCGGGACCGTCGAGTCGTTCGGGATCGAGTTCCATCACCTCCCGGTGAGCAGGGAGAGTAAGCTTGAGCAGGAGCGCGCGGTCCACGGGCTGCTCGAAGGGCGCGCCGATTTCATAGTCCTGGCCCGCTACATGCAGATCCTCTCCCCGGAGTTCGTGGCGAAGTGGCCCAACCGGATCATCAACATCCACCACTCGTTCCTGCCCGCGTTCGTTGGGGCGAATCCCTACCGCAGCGCGTACACGCGGGGGGTAAAGCTCATCGGTGCCACCGCGCACTACGTCACGGACGATCTGGACCAGGGACCGATCATCGAGCAGGATGTGAGGCGGGTGAGTCACCGGGAGTCGGTGAAAGACCTGGTGCGGGTTGGCCGGGAGGTCGAGCGGGTCGTGCTCGCACGGGCCGTTGCCGCCCACCTCGAGGACCGGGTCCTCGTTTACGACAACAAGACGGTAGTCTTTGACTGAGAGGCTGGCGCCCTGTCGTGCCGCCGCAACTGAAGGGATCAAGTCGAATGAAACAGCACAGGATCAGAATTGGTGACGTCGAGCGGGACTTGCCGGTCATCAGTGTGGGTGAGGTTTCGGTCGCCCTGCTCAACCTGCTTGGTGATACCGAGCTGACCGAGGCGGCCGCCCAGCTGCTCGCCCAGAAGATGCCCGCCGAGGTCGAGATCCTGATCACCCCCGAGGTGAAGGCCGTGCCGCTTACCCATGCGATCAGCAGGATCACCGGGCTGCCCTACGTGGTCGCCCGCAAGACCGAGAAGCCGTACATGGTCGATTCGGTTAAGAAAACCGTCCTGTCGATCACTACCGGCAAGCCGCAAACGCTGGTGGTCGATGGGGCCGATGTCGAGCGGCTCAAGGGCAGGAAAGCAGCCGTCGTGGACGACGTGGTCAGCACCGGCGGTACGCTCGACGGGCTCAGGGAGCTGCTGGAAGACATTGGCGCCACCTTCGTGACGACCCTGGTCGTGTTCACCGAAGGGACCGCGCGCGACGATGTCATTGCCCTTGGCCACCTGGAGCTCTTCGAGAACGAAACACAGCAGTAGGTGAAGACTGTTTTTGGTCCCTGGGGGTGGACAGTTGTCGAGTGAGGCCAAGGAGCAGATAAGGTCCCGCCTTGACATCGCCGAGGTGATCGGCGAGCAGGTGGCTCTCAAGCCGGCCGGACGGGGCCAGCTGAAGGGCCTGTGCCCGTTCCACGACGAGAAGACCCCGTCCTTCCACGTCCACCGCGACAAGGGCTTCTTCTACTGCTTCGGCTGCCAGGCCAAGGGCGACGTTTACGACTTCGTGATGCGTACGCAGGGCATCTCGTTCGCGGAGGCGCTGCGGCATCTTGGCGAGCGTGCCGGTGTCGAAGTGACTCCGCCTACACCGAGAGACAGGCAGCGCAGCGACGCCGTAGCCATCAACGGGCTGGCCCAGGAGTACTTCCAGGCCAACCTCAGGGATGAGACCGCCGGAGCGGCGGCACGGGAGTACCTGAAGGCGCGCAAGATCAGCACCGAGTCGATCGAGAAGTTCGGTATCGGCTTCGCCCCTGAAGGCTGGGACGGCCTGCTGCGCTACGCGCTCAACAAGGGGCACTCCGACCAGGAGCTCATGGCGGCCGGACTGCTCTCCGAGAACGAGCGCGGCCGGCGCTACGACCGCTTCCGCAACAGGCTCATGTTCCCGATACGGGACGGCCTCTCGCGCATCGTCGGATTCGCAGGCCGGGTCCTCGACGACTCGCTGCCCAAATACCTCAACACGCCGGAGACCGAAACCTTCAGGAAGTCGCAACTCCTCTACGGGCTGGACCTGGCGCGGCCCGAGATCCGGGAGAAGGGGGAGTGCATCGTGGTCGAAGGTTACATGGACGTCATTGCCCTGCATCAGGTCGGCATCCGCAACGCGGTCGCCGCCCTGGGCGCCACCATGACCGCCGATCAGGCGACCCTGCTCTCCCGGCTGGATGTCCAGCGGCTCTACCTCGCGTTCGACTCCGACAGCGCCGGCCAGCGGGCCGTACTGTCAGGGCTGGAGCAGGCGGTCGGCAGGCAGTTCCTGGTGCGGGCCGTCGAGGTTCCTCACGGCAAGGATCCGGCCGATGCCGTACTGGACGGTGATCCCGCCGATTTCCTCGCGGTCCTGCAGGAAGGGCTTAGCGAGGTCGAGTTCCGCTTCTCCAACGTGCTCGCCAAGTACGATCCCGACACCGTGCAGGGGCAGCGGGCGATCCTCGAGGAGCTGGCGCCGGCCCTGCGGCCGCGCTCGGTCTTCGACCCGGTCGCGAGCGAGATGCGCCGGCTGGTCCTCGACAAGCTGAAGATGGACGCCGCCGCCCTCGACGCCTGGGTGCGCGACAGCTCGCCACGGCGGCTGAACGAGGTGCAGGTGCGCGGGATGCAGCGGCGCGCGCCGGGGAACGACCTGGGCAGGAGCGCCCTGCTCGAACTGGAGATCATCGCCCTCCTGCTGCGCGAACCCGCTTCGCTGGAGGAGCGACTGGCTGCGCTGGAGGGCGCGGTCCCGCCAGGCCAGGATTCGCTGCTGGCAGAGTTCAGGGATATCTGCGTGGAGTGCAACTACGACGACCGCGAGGTGTTGCTGCGCTACCGCGAGCGGGACGAGGCGCGCGTGCTGTGGGAGCGGCTGTTCGACAACTCGGCCTCTGAAGCCGAGGAGCTGGGGGACCTGGACGCGCACCTGGAGATGATGCTCTCCCAGCTGCGCGAGCTCTACCTGAACGTGCAGAACGAGCAACATCGCCAGAAGCTGCTCGAGCGCATGGCTCAGCTGCAGACTCAGCTGAGCGATCCGGACCTTCCGGCCGCGCGGCTGGCAGAGCTCTACACGGAGCTGAAGGAGCTCAGCTCGACGCTGACCGCGCGGGAGGGTGAGCGGCAGCTGCGGGCAGCCAAGACCATCCAGCGGACCCGCAGGCGCTAGGAGATCAGGACGGCTCTGGAGACTGCCGGCGGCGGCTCCGGCGCCTGCCGTTCACGAGGCGCAAGGCCTCCCGCAGGGTTGCAAGCTCGCTCGTGCTGAGGCCCAGGTGGTCGCGCAGGACGAGTTCATCGACGATCTCGCGGGCCGCGGCCTCGTCGCCCCGTTTCAGGAGTTCATCGACCAGTGCCCGCTGTTCGGCGGGGACCGCAGCGGGAAGCGCCACCCGGACCTGCCGCGCCTCGCCCGGGTCGAGCTTGAGCAGTCCCCCGCCCAGGGCGTGTCCCTCCAGTTCGATACTCAGCCGGGTGAGGGTCGATCGCCAGGCGAACGCCATATCGCACGCACTGCCGGCCTCCGGCTCGTGCGGCGTGACGAGGTGGAAGGTGTTCGGCGCGAGAACACGCGCGCTGTTGACGTTCATGGCCAGGTTGTCACTGCCGCTCGCTGCGAGCAGCAGGGGGGCCACCTTGGTGCGGGGGACCCGGTGCCACGGCCTGCGGGTGCGCGTCTTGTAGCGGAGGTGCAGGCCGTCGCTTTCGCCCCGTGCCAGATAGTCCCGCAACGCACCGTCATCGCCGTGTCGTTCGGTGCTCAGCAGGTAGCCGGCCTGGCCGGCGCTGGCGGCGGCGCGCCAGTCTTCCTGTGCCAGTGTCAGTCCTGCCAGTGCGGCTGTCCGGAATACCGATCTGCGCAGGACCGCGGGCGGCAGCCGCAGCTCCCTGGCGCGTGCCGGCGTGAGGTGGAAGAAGCGGTTTGCGCCTGTCACGTAACCGCTTTCCACGTGGGCAAGTTCGCCCAGCCCGGGGAGACTCGAGCGCAGGCGTTCATAGAGCGCCCGGGCGCGTGGAGGCAGGTGCTCGTGGAGCAGTGTCGAGCTGCCGGAGAGCAGTTCGCTCACGGTGATGCGTCTGGGAAGCGGCCGGCCCGAGGTCGCACCCGGTAAGGTGGCGGGCTCGTCGGCCAGCGCTTCTATGGTGGGCAGCTCTGCGGTTTCGAAGTGGCCCGGGCCACCCCCGTACCCTTCGGCGAGGAGCAGCAGCGTCTCCTGGTCGAGATGCGGGAACAGCGGGGTGGAGGTGGTGAGCAGCAGGGTCCGCTCGAACCGTTCGTGCAGGTGGCGCAATAGCGGCCGGGCGTAGGGTGCGTGACCGAGTTCGGCCGGCACGACCAGCGCAAGGCGGCCAGCGGGCGCCAGGAACGAGGTGCAGTGCGCCACGAAGGCGGCCCAGCTGCCCGCCAGGGGTGACAGCTCCACCCCGGCCTGCGCTGCCCGCTCCGTTGCCTGCGCCCGGGCCTGGCCACGAAACCTCTGGAAGCGCACGAACGGTGGGTTGCCGACCACCGCCTGCACCCGGGGCAGCTGCGCCGGTGCGACGGCGAAGAAGTCGGCGTTGAGGAGCCGGTACTCGTCCTGGCCGGTCAGGCCTGCCCGGACGGCACGGAATGACTCCCCGTGCACCTCGATGCCCACCGTAAGGGGCTCCCGGCAGCGGTGCGCGTTAGCCGGCCGGCGTTGCGCCAGGGCAGTGCGGCGGCGGGAGGCCGCGCGAAGGAAGACGCCTCCGCCGAACGAGGGGTCAAGCACCAGGTCGCCGGGCTGCCGTAACGCCCAGGTACACAGGGCGACGGCAACGGCCTCGTCCGTGAAGTAGGCGCCTCTGGACTTTTCAAGGGGATCGGCGAGCACAAGTGACGAGTCTAGCCCATGTTCCGCGCCGTTTCCCCGGGCGCCGCCGGTGGCTGAGCGGTGCGACCGCTGCATAACGGGTTCCCCGGAAAAAGCCGGCGTTGACACCGTGAAAGGGGCGTTGGTATGCTCATCCGGGTGACGCAAGACCTTGGACGTGCCTTGGTTATCGCGTTCTCGTTCCCCGGGTCCATAAGCCCGGGGCATCTACTGAACCCCCGAAGCGAAGTGTATATCTAGGGGAGTATCCGGGCGAAAGGAGGGCCGTTTGGAAGCTCAAGGCGAACAACTTCTGCAAAGCCTGGTCGATCACGAGAAGGCGGTATTGGCCAAGGTTGAAAGCGCCAGGCAGGAAGCGGCCGATATTATCGAGAAGGCTCAGGCTCAGGCAGCCGAGATCCTCGCAAATGCGAGGAGCGAAGCAGACCGCCTGACCGAGGAGCTGCGTGCCGAAGGTGAGACTCAGGCCGCGAAGATCCGGTCCGAGATCACCGAGGGTGCAGGTGGCGAGGCTTCACGACTCGAAGCGGTTGCTGGAGCCAACAAGGAGCGCGCAGTGGCAATGGTACTGGAGCGAGTGTTGCCGTGATCGCTTCCATGGATCAGCTCACTGTTGTCGGTCGCCGTAGCATCGCGCGTGAGCTGCTTCAGAGCCTGCAAAGCCTGGGCGTGGTCCAGATCGATCCGCTCGACCCCATGGAGGGAAGCACGCTGGAGTCCTTCGAGCTGGAGGGTAAGGACCTCGAAGAGTCCAACCTATGGTCTTCCATAGTTGGACGCAGTGAGACCCTCCTCGCGGTTCTGGGCGCCTCGGACGTCGAAGCCGCCTCGAAGAGCGAGATCCCTGCCGGTGCCCAGGAAATTCAGGCTTACCTTGGCGAGGTCGAACCGAAGATCGAGAGTATCATCGCCGAACGCGCCCGTCTTCGTGACGATCTCGACCTCATCAGGACCTACCTGCCCATCTTCCGTACGCTGGCACCCACGCTGGCGCAGCTCGAAAGCAGCCGCTACCTGGCCGGCCGGGCGTTCCTCGTATCGAGTGACGGCCTGGACGAAGTACGCAGAGAGCTCAGTGAAGCACTCGACGACCGCATAGCTTTCGCATCGCGTACGCACGGGCGTCAGGTGCTCGTCGTCGCCGCTGTACTTAAGGATGACGAGAGTGGCCTGGTGGGCGCGCTTAGCCGTGCGGGGATAAGTCCCCTCGCGCTGCCGGGACGTTACGCCGAACACGGCGTGGCCAAGGCGGTACACGTGATGGAGGAACGTTCCCAGAACGTACCCCGGCGGCTCTCCAACCTCGAGACCGAGCTCGGCCAGCTTCGTGAGGCGAACGCCGCAAAACTGCAGGCGATACACGTGGTTGCCCTCAACCACCAGAACCGTTACCAGGTGACCGAGGACCTGCTCGCAGGCCGCTACACCTTTGCGTTGCGGGGCTGGATGCCTTCCGAGGACTCGAAGAAGGTGGCTGAGGCACTGCGGCGCCAGTTCGGCTCCGACATCGCGCTCGCGACCCGTGAGGCCGACGAGCATCACGACGCCAACGTTCCCGTCAAGCTGGACAACCCCGGCTGGGTGAAGCCGTTCGAGCTGCTGCTCTCGCTGTTTGCTCCGCCCCGTTACGGGAGCTTCGATCCGAGCTGGACGCTGGCGGTTTTCTTCCCGCTGTTCTTCGGGATCATCGTCGGTGACTTCGGGTTCGGACTGCTCTTCCTCGCGCTGGGCATGTGGCTCACGCGTCGCGGGAAGTCCGGCAAGAACCTGGACCTGGGGCCGCTCAACATCGTCATTCCGGCGTCGAGCCTGCCAGCGATCGGCACGATCGTCAACTGGGCCGGCTTCTGGTCAGTTGTCTGGGGTCTGGTCTTCGGCGAGGGCTTCGGCAATTTCTTCGAGCGCTGGCCCGCGGGTAACCCGCTGTTCTACCCGCCGTCCCATGGTGACAACGGGATCCTTCCCATAGCCATCTTCCGGGTGGAGGAGTTCACGCCGCTCTTCATCATCACCCTGGGCTTCGGTGTCTTCCAGGTGCTGTTCGGCTGGGCCATCCGTGCCTGGCAGGGACTCAAGCACGGCGACATGAAGCACTTCTGGGAAGGCGTCGGCATGATTGCCGGCCTGGCCGCCCTGGTTGTTTTCGCAACCGCGTACCTCTACGGTGCCATCAGCACCTGGGTTCTGGTAGTCAGCGGCATTGGCCTGGCGATCTTCCTCGTGTCGGTCGTTCTGGCGCAACTGCCACTGATGCTGGTCGAGCTGATCTCCAACTCGGGACACATCCTCAGCTATCTCCGTCTCTTCGCGGTTGGCCTCTCGGCAGCGCTGGTCGCGAACCTGGCGACCGATCTGGGCTTCGCCATCAACAACGCCCTGGGAGTGCCGGTAATCGGCGCCCTTATCGGCATGGTCACGGCGCTGGTGGTGCACCTCGCGGCCATCACGCTCACACTCATCGGACACACACTGCAGCCGCTTCGTCTGCAGTATGTCGAATTCTTTACCAAGTTCGGCTTCTACGATTCGCAGGGTCGTCCGTACAAGCCGTTCCGTCTACTTGGAGGAAAAGCATGAAGAAGGTTCTTTCCGTAATCGCATTTGCCCTCGTCTTTGGCCTGGTAGGTACCGGCCTCGCTCAGGAAGCCGAAACTGCCCGCTCCATCGGTGACGGCCTCATCGCCATGGCCGCCGCGCTGGCCATCGGCATTGGCGCGATCGCCGTTGCCATCGCCCAGGCCGCGATCGGCTCTGCCGGTGCCGGCACGCTCGCCGAGCGTCCCGAGTCGTTCGGTCAAATCCTGATCTACCTGGTCATCCCCGAAACGCTGATCATTTTCGCCTTCGTCATCGCCTTCTTCATCAACAACCAGATAGGCTGATAGCGTGGCGGATCTAGCTGCTCTGTTGGACAGAGAAGCGACCGCCGAGATCGAAGAAATCCTCTCCGAGGCGCGCTCGCGCGCCTCGGAGATAATCGCGGCTGCAGAGGAAGAGGCTAACGCCCTTCTCAGTTCGCGACGTCGGACGGCAGAGTCTCAGCGCGAGGCAGCGCTGGTGCGCGCGAGGAGCGCGGCGCAGCTGGAAGCGTCATCGCTTACCCTGCGGGCTCAGCACAAGGCGATAGAGGATGTCTTCGAAGAGGTCGAGCGGCAAATCGATGAGGTCGTGGCCAAGCCCGGCTTCAGCGATATCTTCGCCCGGCTTCTCGATGAAGCGGTTCGCTCCGGCGGCATTCCCGCCGATCAGATCGAATCTGTCAGCGTCAACCCCTCCCACGTGGAGCTCGCCAGGGAACAGGTCGCCAAGGCCGGCCTCAGTGCCGACGTGGTGGGAGACCCCGCCGTACGCGGCGGTGTCCGGGTCCGGAGTCGCAGCAACGTGGTCGTGGAGAACACGCTTTACGAGAGGCTGGAAGCCCTGCAGGGCGACCTGGCCTCCGAGGTTGCGCAGGTACTCCTGAGCAAGGAAGGCTAAGATGTCCTCCGACTTCGGCTACATCAACGCCCGCGTCAGGGGCATGAAATCCAAGCTGCTTGGCCCCGAGTTCTTCTCACAGGCGGTGGCCGACAGCGATTTCGACGCATTCCTCTCGACGCTCTCCCAGACGGCCTACGGCAGGTACCTTGAGGAAGCCCAGGCCCGCAGGCCGGGTCTCGCCGCGGTCGATCTCGCCATCGCCAACAACTTCCGCACTACCGCGAGGTCCATCCTCGACTTCTCCGACGGCCGGCCGCACGAGCTTATCCGGCTGTTCCTGCTGAGCTACGACCTGCTCAACGTCAAGTCGCTCATCCGCGCGAAGCACTCGGGCCGCGAAGGAGCCGAGGTGCAGGAGGTCCTGCTGCCGGCCGGTGACCTCAAGCCGGCACTGCTCGAACAGCTTGCTGCCGCACCGGACGTGCCCGCGATGGCGCAAATTCTGGCGCTGGCCGACCACCCGTTTGCCTCTGCCTTCAGTCAGGCCGCCCGCCGCTACACGGGCGACGGCAGCCTCTTCAACCTGGAGCTGGCTCTCGACCGCGCCTACTACACTACCTTCCGGGAAACACTCGACGATCTGAACGCACCGCGCGCCATAGTCGACTATGTGGCGCGGCAAATCGATGCGACCAACCTCTCCACCGCCCTCAAGGTGCGGCCGTTCGAGGGGAACGTGGATGAGCTGTTCATTCCCGGGGGTCAGTCGCTGAAGCCCGAAGTGTTCAGGGCCATCGCGACGAGCGAGGGTCGGGAGGCCCTCGACCGGCTTGCAGGTGGCGCCTTCGAGGACGTCAGGAACGCAGCGAGTCTCGCGGAGGCCGACCAGGTGATCCGGCGCATTCAGGATCAGGCCGGTCAGCGCCTTTCCATGGGCGATCCGCTGGGACCTGGCGTCGCCGTTGACTTCCTCCGGCGAAAAGAGGCAGAGACAGCCAAACTACGTCTTCTGGCCCGCGGCAAGTACTACGATGTACCTCGCGAGCAGCTGGAGAGGGAGTTGGGCAGTGCATAGGATGATCGTTCTCACGGACAGTGAGACCGCCACCGGCTATCGCCTGGCCGGTGTCGAGGTTGAGGAGGCGACCCGTGACGGGGCGCTTGAGTCCCTGAAGGCACTCATCCAGTCGGGAGAGTACGGACTGGTGGTCGTCGACGAGGGGCTCGTGCCCGATCCGGTGCAGGCGTCGGAGCGTGAGATGAGGGGCAGGGACCTGCCGGTGATCCTGCCGGTTCCAAGCCTGAACGCCGCCTTCGGAGAAGGGGACGACGCTACCGCTTACATGAAGGATCTCGTTCGGAACGCAATCGGTTTCGACATCAAGCTCGAGTAGATGACCTACTCCGTGAAGAGCTCCAAGGGGAGATCAGAATAATGGCCATTGAAGGCAAGATTCAGAGAATCTCGGGGCCGGCCGTAATTGCCAAAGGCATGATGGGCGCCCGAATGTACGACATCGTACGAGTCGGCAAGGAGGAACTGGTCGGCGAAATCATTCGCCTGGACGGCGATACCGCATTCGTCCAGGTGTATGAGGACACCGGCGGCCTCACCGTCGGTGAGCCGGTGGTTTCGACCGGACTGCCTCTCGCCGTAGAGCTTGGGCCGGGGATGCTGAACGGTATCTTCGACGGCATCCAGCGGCCCCTGGACAAGATCCAGGAGGCCTCCGGCACCTACATCGACCGGGGGATCAACGTCAACTCGCTGTCGCGTGAGGCGAAGTGGAAGTTCACTCCCACCGTCTCCGTAGGTGATGAGGTGGCCTCCGGCAACGTGCTGGGCACGGTTCCCGAGTTTGCATTCACCCACAAGATCCTCGTTCCGCCGAACAGGGGCGGCAAGATCAAGAGCATCGCCAAAGAGGGCGAGTACACGATCGACGAGGTAATCGCGACGCTGGAAGATGGTACCGAGCTGAAGATGTACCACCCCTGGCCGGTGCGCCAGCCGCGTCCGGTGCAGCAGAAGCTGGACCCGGTAACACCCTTCCTTACCGGCATGCGCATCCTTGACGTGCTCTTCCCGCTGACCATGGGTGGCACCGCAGCCATCCCGGGCCCGTTCGGCTCCGGCAAGACGGTCACGCAGCAGTCGGTCGCGAAGTACGGTAACGCCGACATCGTCATCTACGTGGGTTGCGGCGAGCGCGGTAACGAGATGACCGACGTTCTCGTGGAGTTCCCCGAACTCGAGGACCCGCAGACCGGCAATCCGCTCATGCACCGTACGGTGCTGATCGCCAACACCTCGAACATGCCGGTCGCCGCCCGTGAGGCCTCGATCTACACGGGGATCACCCTGGCAGAGTACTTCCGCGACCAGGGCTACGGCGTCTCCGTCATGGCCGACTCGACGAGCCGCTGGGCCGAGGCCCTCCGTGAGATCTCCTCGCGACTCGAGGAGATGCCTGCGGAAGAGGGGTACCCGCCCTACCTGGCGTCGCGTCTCTCTGCCTTCTATGAGCGCGGTGGCCGCGTCATCACCCAGAACGGCGAGCAGGGAGCTGTTTCGATCATCGGA
This sequence comes from uncultured Trueperaceae bacterium, assembly GCA_937983275.1. Lineage (GTDB taxonomy): Bacteria > Deinococcota > Deinococci > Deinococcales > Trueperaceae > CALKAI01. The sequence goes on from CALKAI010000024.1 coordinate 17,823, forward strand.
GCCGTAAGCCCTGCCGGCGGTGACTTCTCGGAACCGGTAACGCAGTCGACCCTTCGCATCACCGGCTGCTTCTGGGCGCTCGACGCCTCGCTGGCCCGCCGCCGTCACTTCCCGGCCATCAACTGGAACCGCTCCTACACGCTCTTCAGCGACATCCTGGAGCCCTGGTACCGCGAGAACGTCGCCGAGGACTACCCGGAGCTCGTACAGGAGGCAGTCGACCTGCTCCAGCGTGAGAGCGACCTCCAGGAGGTCGTCCAGCTGGTTGGTCCGGACGCGCTCCAGGACAACGAGCGTCTGGTCATCGAGGCCGGCCGCATCCTGCGTCAGGACTTCCTGCAGCAGAACGGCTTCGACCCCGTCGATGCATCCTGCTCGCTGGACAAGGCGTACGGCATGCTGCAGATGATGATCAGGTTCTACGAGGAGGGACGCAACGCTCTCGCCGCCGGCGCGACCGTCGACGAGATCCTGTCCAGCCCCGTCATCGAGAAGATCAACCGCGCCCGCTACGTCCCCGAGGACGAGTTCCCGGCCTACCGGGATGAGACCCTGGCCCAGCTCGATGGGGCATTCAGGGTAGCGGCGTAAAGGGAGAGGCGAGAATGAGCAGCAATCTACTCAAGAAGGAGTACAGCCAGGTCTCCTACATATCGGGACCGCTGCTGTACCTCCAGAACGCTCCCGACCTTGCCTACAACGCGATCGTCAACATCAAGGATGCCGATGGACGGATCCGTGGCGGTCAGGTAATCGAGGTATCCGAGGAGTACACGGTCCTCCAGGTGTTCGAGGAGACCTCGGGCATTGACCTTTCCGACACCACCGTGAGCCTCGTCGAGAATGTCGCCCGGCTCGGGGTTTCGAGAGACATGATTGGCCGCCGCTTCAACGGCATTGGCCGGCCCATCGACGGCCTGCCCGAAGTGGTCGCCGACAAGCGCCTGCCGATCGGTGGCGCGCCCATCAACCCGGTCGCCCGGCAAATGCCCGAGGAGTTCATCCAGACCGGTATCTCGACGATCGACGGCCTGATCTCGCTGGTGCGTGGTCAGAAGCTGCCGATCTTCTCCGGTTCGGGCCTTCCGGCGAACGAGCTGGCGGCGCAGATCGCCCGTCAGGCCACCGTCGTCGGTGAGGACACCGAGTTCGCGGTCGTCTTCGCGGCGATGGGTGTCACCCAGCGCGAGCTGACCTTCTTCACGCAGGAGTTCGAGCGTACCGGCGCCCTTGCGCGGTCGGTGCTCTTCCTCAACAAGGCCGACGACCCGGCGGTCGAGCGTCTGCTCACCCCGAAGATGGCCCTTACCGCCGCCGAGTACCTCGCATTCGAGCACGACTATCACGTGCTGGTCATCCTCACGGACATGACCAACTACTGCGAGGCACTGCGCGAGATCGGTGGTGCCCGTGAGGAGATCCCCGGTCGCCGCGGCTACCCCGGTTACATGTATACGGACCTGGCGGGCATCTACGAGCGCGCCGGCGTCGTCGTGGGCCGCAAGGGTTCGGTAACCCAGCTGCCCATCCTGTCCATGCCGGACGACGACGTTACGCACCCGATCCCTGACCTGACCGGCTACATCACGGAAGGCCAGATCTACCTGGCGCGCGACCTGCACAACAAGAACGTCTACCCGCCCATCAACCCGGGGCCGTCCCTTTCGCGGCTCATGAACAACGGGATTGGTGACGGCAAGACGCGCGCCGATCACAAGAACCTCGCCGACCAGCTCCAGAGCGCCTACGCGAACGGTCTCGACCTGCGGCGCCTCGTCGCGATTACTGGTGAGGATGCGCTGTCGGAGAACGACAAGCTCTACCTGCAGTTCGCCGACCAGTTCGAGCGGCACTTCATCAACCAGGGCCAGGAGAACCGCGACATCAACGACTCCCTGGACCTGGCCTGGCAGCTCCTCTCGCTCCTTCCCAAGAGCGAACTCACCCGCCTGTCGAACGATCAGATCGACAAGTATTACGGTGCGAAGATGGATGAGCTGTGGGGAGCCGCCGACAGGCAGCGCGCCTAGCGCGATAAGGAGATAAGCGTGGCCGATAACATCGCCCCAACCAGATCTAACCTGCTGCAGCGGCGCGACCAGCTGCGGCTGGCGGTTCGCGGGGCCGACCTGTTGAAGCGCAAGCGGGACGCCCTGATCGCCGAGTTCTTCGAGCTGGTGAAGGTCTCGCTGGACGCGCGCCGCGCCCTGAACGAGAGCAGCAAGGAGGCGTACTTCAGCCTCTTCCTCGCCAAGGCGTGGGACGGCCCCGAGGCCGTCGAAAGCCTGAGCCTGGCCGCCGCCCAGGGTGTCGAGATCGACATCAAGGTCGAGAACCTGTTCGGCGTGAAGGTACCTGCGGTCCAGCCGCCCGAGTTCAGCCGTGAGCTGCCCTTCTCCCCGGTGGGAGCGGGCGCTCAGACGCTCTCGGCAGCACAGCAGTTCCGTGCGCTCACCGAAGCACTGGTGAGGGTGGCGGCCACCGAGACGCGCCTGCGGCGCATCGGTGAGGAGATCAAGAGCACCAACCGGCGCGTCAACGCGCTCGAACAGCTCGTGATCCCCGGCGTGCAGAGCGAGATCCGCACGATCCGCTCCGTCCTGGACCAGCGGGCGCTGGAGGAAGTCACGACCCTCAAGAAGATCAAGGCGAAGATCGAGGGTCGCGACGAGGAGAAGCAGGAGCAGATCAAGGCGGGCATCGCCTGACCGGCATCCTGAACTGAATCTGGCCCGGACACGGCCGTGGGATCTGGGGTTCGCGTAAGACGCGAACCCCAGATCCTTTTTTTGTCAGCACTTGTCATCAGGAGCAAGGGCAGTATTATTATGCGGCCTTCAAAAAGGTTGCCCCGATATGAAACGGGGCGGCAGGTTACGGTTACAGGCACCTGTCCCCGCTGTCTCTTACGAAGTCCCGATGCACACGAGGAAAGTGGAGGGTCCCAAAGAAGACCACGAAAATCGTGCGCCGTTGTATCTGTGTCGTCCTGTATAGGTTTACAGGCGACTCCGCATGGAGTTACACTGCGCTCGCTACACGCACAAAAGGTAGCTGAATCACTTTCGGATGGGAGACCTGTATATGCGAAGACTGGCAACCATTCTCCTGGGCCTGGTGTTGTTTGCGACGCCGGCATTTGGCCAAGGACTACTTCAGCAAGTGCAAGAGCGGGGGCGCCTCGTTTGTGGTGTCAACGATCAGCTACCGGGCTTCGGGTCGGTCAATGAGCAGGGGGAGTTCGAGGGGTTCGACGTTGACTTTTGCCGTGCGGTAGCCGCCGCCGTCCTCGGTGACGCCAACGCCGTAGACTTCCGGCCGCTCAGTGCCCAGGAGCGCTTTACCGCAGTGCAGACGGGCGAGGTTGACCTGCTCGTCCGCAACAGCAGCTGGACCTCTTCGCGTGACAGCGCGCTGGGTCTAAACTTCGCACCGGTAACCTTCTTCGACGGACAGGGCTTCATGGTGCCGCGCGACTCCGGTGTCCAGACGCTGCAGGATCTCCGTGGCCTCAGGATCGGCGTACAGGTGGGTACCACCACCGAGCTGAACATGGCCGATGTCCTGGGCGCCCTCGGCGTCGAGTACACGCCGGTCACGTTCGAGACGGCCGACCAGCTGGTGAACGCCTACGACGCCGGCAACGTCGACGCCTGGACCACCGACAAGTCGGGTCTCGCGTCGAGGCTCATCACCCTTCAGGACCCGGAAGCGCACATGATCATGGACGCCACCATCTCGAAGGAGCCGCTGGCGCCCGCAGTACGCCACGGCGACGACCAGTGGTACGACGTGGTGAAGTGGGTTGCCTTCTCGATCATGGAGGCCGAGGAGTACGGAATCACCTCCGAAAACGCCCAGCAGCTCTATGAAACCTCCCAGAACCCGAGTGTCCGGCGTATTCTCGGCGCCGAGCCCGAGAACATCGAGCAGCTTGGCCTATCCGCAACCGCCATGCTCGACGTCATCACGCAGGTCGGGAACTATGGCGAAATCTATGATCGCAACCTGGGACCCGATACTCCGTTCGACATCCCCCGTGGTCTCAACGCCCAATACTACGAGGGCGGCCTGATCTTCGGAATGCCTGTCAGGTAAGAGAAGCACCCCTTCGGGACAGCCGTATGCTGCGGCTGTCCCGCAACTATCTCACCGGATTATTCTCTTGACAATTCTCAATGACCAGGACCGAAACATAGGGGGCACCCATGTCCAGTAGGGCAATTCGCCATGTGGACGGTTCGGCGGAAAGACAGTCGATTCCGTTCTATCGGAACGTCAAGACGCTTGCACTGCTAGCTCAGGTAATCTTCGTACTGCTGGCTGCTCTCGGGATCTGGATTCTCTACCGGAACATCACGACCGGTCTCGCCAGTTCGGGCCTTACGTTCACCTTCAACTTCCTTGGCTCCCGGGCCGGTTTCGAGCTGGGTGAGACAACCATCCCGTACTCGGCCTCAGACACCTACTTGAAGGCGCTCGTAGTCGGCTTCCTGAACACCCTGAAGGTAGGGATCGCCGGGGTGATCCTGTGCACGCTGCTTGGGGTGATGATCGGCGTGATGCGCGTCTCGGCCAACTGGCTGCTCAGCACCTTTGCGCTCTGGTACGTCGAACTGCTGCGGAACACGCCGCTGGCCGTGCAGCTCATCTTCTGGTACTACGCGATCATCCTGTCCATCCCGCCGCGCTCGGACAACTCCCTGCAGCTGCCGGGCTCCATTCTGGTGAGCCAGATCGGGGTCGCGCTGCCCTGGGTCTACCCGACAGGCAACTTCGGCAACTGGCTCCCCTGGCTGGTGGCGGCCCTGGCCGTAGCCTCGGTCGCCTATGCCCTCCGGGTGCGGCAGCTGCGCCGCGAGGGGCGCTTCGGGAACCGCTTCCTGGTTCCCTTCATCGCCTTCGCGCTGGTGGCCGGGGTCGGATACTACTTCGCCAGCTCAGGAAACACCCTTCCCGGCGGCACCACGGCCACGGTCGACCCTCTGACCGGCAGCGGCCGCGTGTTCGTTGACGAGAATGACAACGGGGTGCGGGATGCAGGGGAGAGGCTCCTCTCCCGGGTCCCGGTTACCGTCCGCATACCCGAGGCCCGACTCGAGACCATAAGCAGCAACGTGGTCGAGTCCCGCGAAGCCGTCTACTCCACCTTCCGGTTCCCCCTGATCCAGGAGCGGGAGTTCGAGAGCGCCGAGGTGATCTTCCGCGACCCGGAGGCCGCCGCAGGCCTGTCGATCCATTTCGACAGCTATCCCAGCATCGGCGTCATCTACCGTGACCTGAACGGTAACGGTGTGTTCGATGCCGGGGAGGAGATCTACTACGACGCCAACGGCAACGGCAGCTACGACCCGGGCGAGGAGGTCCCTGCCGAGGGCGCGCGCATCCGCGGCTATAACGGGGTAGGGCTCGCGATGGAGATCAACGGCTTCGAGCGGCGGGTTGTCTCTGACCAGACCGGTGCACTGCGCCTGCCCATCTTCCGGCCGCCGCCGGCCGGGGAGGAAGCTGCAGCTGAACAGAGCAGCCCCGGCGGCCTCGCCGGCGGCCTGGGCGGCCTCTTCCAGACCCCCGCGCAAAGCGAGGCGGCGCCCGAGGTCGAGGCCTCGACCGAGGTGCACGTGCCCGGCCCGCTCGTCTACAGCGAACCGACCGTGCCGCGCAGCTCCTACTTCGGTGGCGCCCAGCTGTCGACCCCGTTCCTGGCCCTGCTGCTGGGCCTCGCCATCTACACGAGCGCGTTCGTGGCCGAGATCGTAAGGGCAGGCATCCAGGCGGTTCCCCGCGGCCAGTCGGAAGCCGCCAAGGCCCTGGGCCTCTCCGGCGGGCAAACCTTCCGGCTCATCATCTTCCCCCAGGCGTTGCGAGTGATTATCCCGCCAATGATAAGCCAGTACCTCAACCTCACGAAGAACTCCTCCCTCGCGGTCCTGGTGACCTTCAGCGACTTCTTCCTGGTGAGCAACACGGTAGGTAACCAGACCGGGCAGTTCGTTTCCGTCTACGTGATCATTCTCGTTGGCTACCTGTTCATCTCCCTCGTCTTCAGCCTCATTCTCAACGTGGTGAACAGGCGCGTCGCGCTGGTGGAGCGGTAATGATCGAAGCCAGAAAACCCCCACAGACCAACGCCGGTGCCGTCGCCTGGGCGCGGCGCAACCTCTTCCACGGACCCTTCTCCAGTCTCGCCACCGTCGTCCTGGGCGGCATCCTCATCTGGGCGGCAGTGTCGCTGCTCGGCTGGGTCTTTGGCGGTGCGAACTGGGAACGCCTGTGGGTGAACCTCAAGCTGTTCGCGGTGTACCGCTACCCGAGCGACCTGCTGTGGCGGCCGCTGCTGGCCGTCGGGGCGCTGCTCTTCGCGTTCGGGGCCTCGGCCAGCGACCGCGAGCGGGCGGGCTCGCACATCTTCGCCGGCGCCTTCTGGCAGTTCTGGGCGCTCATCCTGGGATTGACGGTCGTGTCCATTGTCGCCTCCTGGCAGGTCACGCCCTACTACATCCTGGCGACCGCAATGGGCATTGGCGGCTGGCTGCTGGGCCGCATCGTGCCGGCGCTCGCCCGCAATGGCGCCTACATCTGGATCGCCGTCCTGCTGCTCACCCCACTCCTGCTCTACGGCCTGCCCTGGGCCGATCAGGGCGGGATGCGCGCGGTGCCTATCACCATGTGGGGCGGCTTCATGCTCACCCTGGTGCTGACCACCGGGATCGTGCCCAGCTTCCCGATCGGCGTCCTGCTGGCGCTCGGACGGCGCAGCGACCTGCCGGCGATAAGCTACATCTGTACCGCCCTCATCGAACTGATCCGCGGCGCACCGCTCATCGTATGGCTCTTCATCGCCAACCTGATGGTGCCCTTCCTCTTCAACATCGGTCCGGATGTGCTGCCCGCCCTGGGCAAGGCGTACGTCGCCCTGGTGATGTTCAGCGCCGCCTACACGGCCGAGAACGTGCGTGGCGGCCTGCAGAGCGTCCCGGCCGGGCAAAGCGAAGCAGCCCGCGCCCTGGGGCTTAGCGGCTGGCAAACCACGCTGCTCATCGTCCTGCCCCAGGCGATCAGGGCGGTAATTCCGGCCCTCGTCGGGCAGGCGATAGCCCTGTTCAAGGACACCTCGCTGGTGTTCATCCTCAACCTCCACGACTTCTTCAACGTCCACAACACCGTGGTCCAGCAGCCGGCATCCATTCAGATAACGGGCGGCATTCGCCTCGAGCTGTCGCTCTTCCTCGCCGTCACCTACTTCTTCTTCGCCTACCGGATGTCCGTGGCCAGCCGGCAAATCGAGAAGATTCTGGGAGTGGGGGAGAGGTGAGCCGCACGCAGCGGCTGCTGCCCTCACCACACACGCCGGGCCGCAAACCGGGTGCTACCATAATTAATAAGAATGCAAGCATGAACCTGTCGCGTAATTGGAGGTCCCAGTGAGTCTTTCAACCAACCCTGCCACCGCCAGCGCACCGCCCGTAGGAGCAGCCGAAGGGGTGAACGCCTACGCACCCGAAGGCGGCGAGAAGATCATCGAGGTGCACGGCCTGAACAAGTGGTTCGGCGACTTCCACGCGCTCAAGGACATAAACATGTCCGTCAACAAGGGCGAGGTCGTGGTCATCATTGGCCCCAGCGGTTCCGGCAAGTCGACCCTGATCCGCTGCCTGAACCGGCTGGAGGAGCACCAGGAGGGCCGCATAATCATCGACGGAACGGAACTGACCGATGACGTGCGCAACATCGACCAGGTACGCCGCGAAACCGGCATGGTGTTCCAGCAGTTCAACCTCTTCCCGCACCTGACCGTCCTCGAGAACATCACCCTGGCGCCCACCCGGGTACGCCGGTGGCGGCGCAAGGAGGCAGAGGAAAAGGCCCGCTACTACCTCGAACGCGTCGGCATCCCCGACCAGGCCAACAAGTACCCGGGCCAGCTCTCAGGTGGTCAGCAGCAGCGCGTGGCCATCGCCCGCGCGCTCACCATGGGCCCCAAGGTGATGCTCTTCGACGAGCCCACCAGCGCACTCGACCCCGAGGTGATTGGTGAAGTGCTGGGCGTCATGGTCAATCTCGCCAAGTCTGGCATGACCATGTGCGTGGTCACGCACGAGATGGGCTTCGCCCGCGAGGTAGGTGACAGGGTCATCTTCATGGACGCCGGGCACCTGGTGGAGGTCGGCAGCCCCGAACACTTCTTCACCAGCCCCCGGGAGGAGCGGACGAAAGCCTTCCTGTCGAAGATCCTCTAACCCTGCAGGTCGCGCAACAGTGGCCGCAGCTCGCCAGCAAGGTAGAAGCTGCCGGCCACTACTATTTGCCCTCCGGCGGGTGCCCAATCCAACGCGGCGTGCAGAGCATCCGGGGCGCTTTGGACGAAGCGTGCACCCGGGTACTCCCGCAGGGATGCGCCCTGCCCGGCGATCGAGGTGAGGAACAGCGTGTCGGCGCGCGCCGCCAGCACGTCCAGCGTCTCCACCACCTGCTTCTTGCCAAGCGCGCTGAAGAGCAGGGTGTAGCTGCCACGAACGCGCCGCAGGAGGGCTTGCGCCCCGGCGGGGTCGTGGCAACCGTCGAGGATGACGGTCCTGCCGCGGATGGCGAACTTCTCGGCCCGTGCCGGCAGCGGGGGGACGGTCAGGCCGCGGCGAATGACCGCCGGGTCCTCGATCCCCAGCATGCGAGCGGCGGCCGTGGCAACGCGGAAGTTCTGGCGGCTCACCTCATCAGCGGTCTCTATCCCCGCGGGCAGCGCGAACAGCGGGTCGTTCCCCTCGACGAGCAGCCGGGCGCCGACCTCGCCTGCCCGCTCCCCGAGCACCTGCATGACCTCGTCCTCCTGGCGGGCGCTCACGACCGTCGTGCCTGGCTGGATCGCGTGAGACTTGTCGGCGGCCACATGGGCCAGCGTTGGCCCCAATGTCGCGACGTGATCCAGCGAGATGGGCGTGATCACCACCAGCTCGGGAGTGCCCAGGGCAGCGGTGGCATCGTCGCGTGCTCCTACGCCCGCCTCGAAGATGCCCAGCTGTACCCCGGACGCCCGGAAGTGGCGCAGTGCCAGTGCCAGCGTGAGCTCGAAGAAGGCGGGATCGCCCGGCAACTCCCGGCCCTGAAGTTCCCCGACGAACCGGACTACCTGTGACGCGCTGATCTGCGCGCCATTGGCGGCGATCCGCTCCCGGAAATCCTCAACGTGCGGGGAGACGAACCGGCCGGTACGCAGGCCGGCCGCCAGGCCTATGCCGTAGAGGAGGTTGGTAATACTGCCCTTGCCGTTGCTGCCGACGACGCGGACGCTTCGCGGCGGGACCCGCAGATCCAGCTCCTCGATGAGCCGCCGCATGCGCCGTGGATCGCGGGGCAGGCCGCCCCGCGAGCGGGTGAACAGCCACTGGAGGGCGGTCGCGTACTGCCGTGCCTGCCCGCCTGCCTGCTGCCCCTCGCCCTCGCGTTCGGTGCCCTCCGGCTCTCCGGGGGTGTGGCTCAACGCTTGCGCCTGCGGCGGCGCCGGCGCCTGGGCCTGCGGCTCTTGGCAGAGGAAGCCCCGCGGGACGGCATCGCGTCCTCCTGCGCCACCTTCACGAGGATGGCGTCCAGGAGGTGCCCCTCGGTAGGCTGAGTCATCTGCAGGATCTGGTGCGGCTCCTCCGTGTCCACGTAGACGTAGGCGTTGCCGGGGTGCAGCCGGTACGAGAACGCCTCCCGCTCGCCATAGATGCTGTCGAGGACGGTCTTGCCCAGGTAGAGCACCGCGACGTCCTTGCCGAGCATGGGCAGGCGCACCGGTTCGTCCAGTTCGCCCAGGCCGCGCAGCTCGTCGAGGAGTCCCAGCGGGTCGCGGTAGGGGGCTATGTAGGGCGCTGTGGCCTGGTCGTTGCCGCCCCGGGTCGCGGTCACCAGCCCGCTCTTGATGTCGAACTCGACCTCGTAGCTGCGGTTGTCGCCCTTGCGTTCCGTGCTCTCCTGATAGGCGAGCGAGGCGCGGCGCTTACGGTGCACCCGGCTCACTTGGGTGGTGCTCAGCTGGCCCAGGCTCCCCTGCAGCTGCAGCCGGCCTTCAAGATGGGTGGTCGCGCCGCGATGCTCGGTCCGCAGGACGTGTGTGCCCACAGGCGAACCGCGCAAAGTCAGGGAGTAGCTGCACACCTCGACGGCCATAGTCGAAATCTACCACGGGCCCGCCGCATTTCGGTGGCTCAGCAGGTAGCTCGCCTCGTGGGCGGGGACGGGCCGGCCCAGCAGGAAGCCCTGGCCCTCGTGGAAGCCGGTGCCGCTCAGGAAGCTGAGCTGCTCATGGCTCTCGATCCCCTCCCCGATCACCCGCAGGTTCAGGCTGCGGCCCAGGTCAACGACGGCCCGCAGGATCGCCGCGTCCTCCGAGCCGTAATCGGGGCTCGTCAGGTTCTGGACGAAGTTCCGGTCGACCTTGAGGCTGTGGATCGGCAACTGCTTCAGGTGACTCAGGTTCGAGTAGCCGGTACCGAAGTCGTCGATGGCAATGCAGACCCCGGCCTGGTGGAGCTCGTGCAGCAGCTGTCCGTGCTCGAAGCCGGGCGCTATCGCTGCGCTCTCCGTGACCTCCAGCTCGAGCTGCCACGGCTCCAGGCTGGCCTGCTCGAGGGCCTCCCTGACGATCCGTAGCAGGTCGCTGTTGAACTGGCGCGGCGACAGGTTAACGGCGATGCGCTCCAGAGGGAGGCCGTCGGCCAGCCAGCGGGCCATCTGCTTGCAGGCGGCGAACAGCACCCTCCTGCCGATCTCGGTGATGAGTCCCGTCTCTTCGGCAACCGGGATGAAGGTGCCCGGATAGATGAGGCCGCGGGTTGGATGCAACCAACGGACCAGCGCCTCCATGCCGGTCACCTTCATGGTGGAGAGGTCGAACTGCGGCTGGTAGTGAAGAACCAGCTCGTCGCGCTCCAGCGCCTGCCGCAGGTCGCGCTCCAGGTTGAGGCGCTCGACGGCCTCCAGGTTGAGGGAGGGCGTAAAGAAGCGGATCTCGCCGGGACCGTTCGACTTGGCCAGGTACATCGCCAGGTCGGCGTGCTTGAGGAGATCCTCCATGGGCGGGTGACCGCCCTCCGACACGGCGATACCGAGGCTGGCCGAGATAGCCACCGACTGGTCATCAATCGTGAACGGCACCTCGATGGCGGCCTTGATCTTTCGGGCAACGATGGCGGCGTCGTCGTGGCTGGTGAGCAGCGGCAGGACCACCACGAACTCGTCACCGCCTAGCCGCGCGACGGTGTCCTCCTCCCGTACGGAGGAGTTGATCTTCTCTGCCACCACCCGCAGCACCCGGTCGCCGAACTCGTGGCCAAGCGAGTCGTTGAGGACCTTGAAGTTGTCGAAGTCGAGGAAGATGACGCCGACGTGGCGGCCCAGGCGCTGGGCCTGAGCCAGGGCCTGACGCAGCCGGTCCTGCAGCAGGGTCCTGTTGGGGAGGCCCGACAGGGGATCGAAGAAGGCGAGCTGCTTCAGGCGCTCCGTCATCTCCTTCTGCGAGGAGATATCTCGCGAGATGTTGATCAGGTGCGGCTCACCGTGCCACATGACGAGCGAGGTCGAACCCTCCACCCAGCGCCAGTCGCCGGCGATATCGCGCATGCGCAGCTCGAAGTGTTCCATCGCCTGCCACTGGCGAAAGAGCTCCCGGTCCTCGGGGTGGATCAGGTCCACCGGTCCGCTCTCCAGCAGCTCCTGTGGGCTGTAGCCAAGCACCGTCTCGAAGGAGGGGCTCACGTACACGTAGCGGCCCGCCATGTTCGTCATGGAGATCAGGTCGCGGGCGTTCTCGGCGATGAGCCGGAAGCGTGCCTCGCTCTCCCGGAGGGCCTCCTCGGCGGCGCGGCGTCCGCGTACCTCTGCCGCCTCGCGCAGGGCCCGTTCGACCGCCGGGCCCAGCATGTAGAGACGGCTCTTGTTGACGTAATCGACCGCCCCGTTCTTCAGGAGCTGGACGGCCGCCTCTTCCCCTATCGCGCCGGAGACGACGATGCAGGGCGTGTGCGTGGAACGCCGTTCCAGTATTTCGAGCACGTCGAGCGCGCTGAACGAGGGCATGGCGTGGTCGCTCAGGATGATGTCCCACTCCTGCCCGCTCAGGGCCGCCTCGAGCGACGCCCGATTATCGACCCTCTGCGCGGCCACCCGGTAGCCGTCGCGCTGCAGCTGCAACTCCACCAGTTCTGCGTCGTCAACCGAGTCCTCCACGAGCAGGGCCCGCAAGGTGCGCCGCGGCTTGTCGCTCATGGCGTCTGGTTAATGAGCAACCAGTAGGTGCCCAGCTGCTTCACTGCCTCGGTGAACTCCCGGAAGTCGATCGGCTTCTGCACGTAGGAGTTGGCGCCGCTCACATAGCTCTCCACCACGTCCTGCTCCTCCTTGGAGGTGGTGAGCATGACTACGGGCACGGTCTTCGTGAGCTGGTGCTTGCGCAGCTCCTTGAGGACCTCCAGCCCCGAGAGCCGGGGCAGGTTCACGTCAAGCAGGATCAGCTGCGGGAGATCCTGCGGGTCGCGCTCGGCGTACTCGCCCCTGGCGAAGAGGAAGTCGAGGGCCTCGACCCCATCACGGACTATCTCGACCCTGTTGTCGATCTGCTGACGGGAGAGGGCGCGCAGGGTCAGATCCACATCATCCTGATTGTCTTCGACGAGTAGGATGTATCGGTCCTTGGCCGTCATCTCGCTGCCTCCCGCTTCTGCGCGCCCGCTGTCGCCGCTTCACTCCCCATGTCCCGCTTTGGACGCAATGTAGGCGTGAAACTGGCGCTTCACAATGGCGACTGCAACACTTTAGCGGTCGGGCGCCGAAAACGACGTGCAGACCAGCGTGAGCAGCGCATGTGCGGGGCCGGGTTGGTCACGGAAACCGTGGGTGAGCGGTGTAGTGTGCCCTTATGGAGGTGTGGTGACGGTGTCGCGTTGGCAACTTGCCGGGAAGTATCGGGCATTCTTGGCCGTACTGGCCATGCTGGCCGTGCTGCTGCTTGCCGGCTGCCTGCCCATACCGAACGTGCCCGTCGAGCTTGACGTGGCCCCCAGCGTCTACCTGGTTCCTCCCGGCGAGGTAGAACCTGACTACTTCGAGGTCGCAGGTGTGAACGTGACCTCCAACCCCGGCGAATACGACCGCAGCGGGGTGCTGCGCTACCGGGTGGGGGATGTTCCCAGCCGGATGATCCTCGTGCTCATGCCAGGCATCTTTGGTGGCGCCGCGAACTTCGACATCATCGCCCGCGAGCTGGTGGCCAGCACCCGCGGGCTGGAGGTCTGGTCGGTCGACCGGCGCTCCAACCTGCTCGAGGACCGCAGCGGCATGATCCGGGCGCTCGAAGAGGAGGACCCCGAGGTGGCGCTGCACTACTACCTGACGAGCGCGGGTGAAGAGAGGGGCTTCCAGCCCCTCCCGGAGGAGGAGGCCGCCTACCTGCGCAACTGGGGCCTGGACGTGCACCTGGGCGACCTGCACCGCATCGTGCTGGAGGCACGCGAGGAGGCGCCGGTCGTGGTGCTGGGCGGGCACTCGCTCGGTGCGTCCATCGTCACCATCTACGCCTCGCGCGAGTTCGAGGGGGGTCATGGCCAGGAGTTCGTGGACGGCCTGCTGCTCATCGACGGTTTCCTGGGACGCACGGGCGGCTTTGGGCGCGAGGATGAGGGGATAGCGTTCGGGCCCATCAGGCTGGCCCCGAGTGTGGCCGAGCTCGAGGCCGGCGGCGGCCCGCCTTACTCTGACTCGATAATCTCGCCGGAGTACCAGATCGAACGCGAGATCGCTGCCATCTACGCGCTGCTGGACCCGGACGGCCGCGCACCGGCGGAGCTCTCGGATTTCCCCACCCAGAACCGCGCCCTGGTGGGCATCAGGAACGACGAAGAGTACGCCATGACCCCGGTCTTCGGCGCTTCGCTGGGGGAGGCCGTGGATGCCCGGTTTGCCGGCAACCTGGGAGCATTCCTGCTGGCCGGCCGGGAGGGAGCCCGCTCGAGGACGGTCACCGGGGTGGCGCATGACGCCGAGATGGTCCGCTGGAGCCAGGGCGAACCCGACCCGGAACCGACGAACCTCGACGATTTCATCCGCATGTGGACCCTGCCGCAAAGCAACCCCAGCGAATGGTACTTCCCGCTGCGCCTGGGCCTGGACATGACCCTGTTGCCGCCCACACTGGCCGACACGCCCGGTTACCTCCCCAGTTACGAAGTGACCCTGCCCACGCTGCTGATCGGCGCCTCGCGGGGCCTCGTGCCCGACTTCGACGCGGTGCGCTCCTACGTCAACGCCCGTTACGGCTCGCCGGTGAGCGTGAGCATCCTGCCGGGATTCACGCATCTCGACGTGGTCACGGCCCGCGACAATCCGGCGGTGGGCATCATCAGGAGGTGGCTCGAACTCTGGACCCGGGTCTTGTGACGCATCCTTTCGCGTAGACTTGAGGCGCTATGCTCGACCTCCGTTACATTCGCGAGAACCCCCAGATCGTGCGCAAGGCCATACGCGACAAGCAGATGCCCGAGGCGCTGGAGAAGCTCGATCAGCTTCTCGTCGTCGATGAAGAGTACCGCCTGCTGCGCCAGGACCTGGAGGCCATGCAGGCGCAACGCAACGCGGCCAGCAAGAAGATTGGCGAGCTGAAGCGCCGCAACGAGGACGCGGGCGAGCTCATGGAACAGATGGGCGAGCTCGCCGGCCAGGTGAAACGCTCGGAGGAGAAGGCCCGCGCGCTGGAAGCGCAACTGGAGGAGCTCCAGCTGGAGATCCCCAACCTGCCCCACGAGAGCGTCCCGTACGGGGAGAGCGAGTTCGAGAACGTCGTCGCTGCCGAACATGGTGAGGTGGTCCAGAAGTCCTTCACCCCCCGGCCCCACTGGGAGCTGGCCACCGAACGGGGCTGGATAGACTTCGACGCCGGCGTGAAGATCACGGGCTCGGGATTCCCTGTCTTCCGCGGTGCCGGCGCCCGGCTCATGCGGGCGCTGCAGACGCTGTTCCTGGACCGCGCGCGGGAACGCGGATTCGTGGAGATCATCCCGCCGCTGCTCGTCAATGAGGAGAGCGCCCGGGCGACCGGCCAGCTGCCCGACAAGGAAGGGCAAATGTACCGCGTGGAGGATGGCTTCTACCTGATCCCGACCTCCGAGGTGTCAGTCACCAACCTGCACCGTGACGAGATCCTGGCCCAGGAGGAGCTGCCCCTCAGGTACGCGTCGCTCACCCCCTGCTTCAGGCGCGAGGCCGGGTCACACGGCCGGGACGTGCGCGGCATCAACCGCGTCCACCAGTTCGACAAGGTGGAGCTCGTCGTCATGTGCCAGCCGGAGGAGTCGTACGACTTCCTCGAAGAGATGACGGAGATGGCCGAGGGGCTGCTGTCAGACCTGAACCTGCGGCACCGCCGCCTCCTCATGTGCACCGGCGACATGGGCTTCACGCAGGCGAAGAAGTACGACCTGGAAGTGTGGAGCCCCGGCCAGGACCGCTGGCTGGAGGTTTCCAGCGTCTCGAACATCACCGACTTCCAGTCCCGGCGCCTGCAGACCAGGTTCCGGCCGGGCGGCGTGAACGGTCGCGGCAAGACGGAGCTGGTGCATACGCTGAACGGTTCGGCACTGGCCCTGCCGCGAACTTTCGCCGCGCTCCTCGAGACGCACCAGCGGGAGGATGGCAGCGTGGAGCTGCCGGCAGTCCTGCGGCCCTACTTCGGTTCGGATCTGCTCGAATAGGTCCAGACAAATGAAGGGTGGCGCCCGTCATTCCGCGGGCGCCACCCTCTTTACTGATCAGATTTCGTCGATCATGCGGGGGACGACGATAAGACCGTCCTCGTTCATCCTCACCAGCCGCCGTAACTCCTCCACGGTCATGGAGGGGCGAACCGCGTCGGCGCGCAGGGTGGCGCCGGCAGGTATGTCTGTACCGGCTCCCTGAAGGTCTTCGGGCGGGGTGCCGTCCAGCCTGACGCTCCCGCCCGGCGCGTACGGTTCCACGCCAGCCGTATCGGCAGAGGAGAGCTCCGGCCCGTACTGGGCAAGCACTCCATTCAGGCGGTCGGCCAGCTCCTGCGCCTCGCCCTGGGTCAGCTCCATGCGGGCGAGGGAAGCGAGTTCATGCAGTTCCCGTTCACCCAGCTCGCGGGGAGCGCTGGCGGTCCAGGTGTTTCCCTGCTGGGTGCCCTTCACTGGCTCGCTGCCTCGCCCTCTTCGCCCCCGGCCGGTTTGCTGCGGACGACCATGACCGTGACCAGCACGCCGGCGACCAGGGGGATCGCGATGAGCCACAGGAGCCAGGTGCCCACGCTGGGGGGTACGGGTGGCATCACCAGTTCGTAGTAGACGGGACCCAGGCCAACGGGCAGCTCGCCGGCCGTGTTCGACTCGGGCTTGCCGCCGCGCACCAGTTCGACGAACCTGATGGGGTAGCTGCCCTCGGGAAGGCCGGAGATGGTTCCGCTGTAGGCCGCGCTGCCCTCCGGAGCGTCGAGCTCATAGACCGCGATGGGTTGCTTGTCCGGGGCCTCGACGGCCCCCTCGAGCTCGAGCAGGTCACGCGCGATCTCCGTACCCGGCTCGAAGATCCGCAGCTCCACGTCGAGGCCGGTAATCTCGATGCGCCCGGTGTTCGTTATCAGGGCGGTTAGCTCGAACTCCTCGCCCGGCTGGGGTTCCTCTGGTACCGTCGTGATCTCGGCGAACAGGATCTCCGGGTGGGCTAGGGCACCAGGCTGGAACAGCAGCGCCAACGCAAGGGCCAGCATGGTCAGGTAGTTCCGGGAGTCGCTTCGCCTCAGGGACGGTCGGGATTTCATCTTTCTTCCTCCTGCAGTTCGTGCCACAACCATTCCCGCAGCGTCAATCCGCTTCCCGCCACCCGGGCGGCGATCTCCTCGCCAACCCAGCGGAAGTGCCACGGTTCATAGGCGTAGCAGCTTACCGCCTGAGAGTCTTCCGGGTAGCTCATCACGAAGCCGAACTTCCAGCTGTTCTGTGCCATGAACTCGCCCTCGGGCGTTTGCGCCCAGTCTTCCAGGTCCCACGGCGCCGGGCCTCCTGCGGAGCGCAGGTCCAGCGCCGTTCCCAGCTGGTGCTCGGAGTGGCCCGGGCGCGCGCTGGTGAGGAGGGCCTGCTCCTCGCCCAGGGTCGCCACCCACCCCGAGAAGACCTGCTCCTGGTACCCGTACGAGCGGTAGGCGCTCTGCAGCTCGTAGTGAAGGCCCTGCCGTGCGGCGGCCTCGAGCAGGCGCTTCAGGTCGCGGACGGCCGGCTCGATGAGCGTCCGGTCGTCATCCAGGCCGGCGGTACGTACAGACACGAGGTTGGTCGGCGCGTAGCCGGAGGGCAGGTGGAAGCTGGTGTCCACCAGCGCCAGGAGCGGGTCACCGGTGAGCATGGGGGCAGGCTCGCTGCCATACTCGCAGGTGGGCGGGGGCAGGGTTTGGGAGTGTGCCGAACCGACGGCGATGAGCGTCAGGAAGAGGGCCAGGACTACTGTGAGGGGGCGTGCTCGCATAACTCAAAGGGTACCCCGCGGATAGCCAGGTAGCGGACCACCCCGCATACGAGCAGCCCGGCCACCTGCTCTTCGTTACGCAGGAACGCCAGGTCACGGGGGTTGCTCAGGTAGCCCAGCTCCACTATTACCGCCGGTGTCGACGGGTGAATGCTGTGCCTGTAGCGGCGATCGAACGCGTAGTAGTCGAGCATGGCGCCGGAGACGTTCAGGTGATCGTCGGGCAAGCCGGAACCCCCCAGGTAGTACAGGTCGAGGCTCTCCTTCAGCACCGGGTCCCAATGGTTGCGGCGACTGCGGAAGTTGGCGCTCTTGTAGCCCCGCCGGAGGGGATCGAGGCTGCTGTCGGCGTGGATCGAGATGAAGGCGTGCGCCCGGTAGTCGGGCGGGACGCTGGCCGGCAGGACCTGTGCCTGCACGCCCAGCTCCTCCAGTGCCTGCGCCAGGCGGGTAGCCACCCGCTGGTTGACGTCCACCTCGGCCACCCCATTCGCATAGCCCCCGGTCGAGGTGCGCAGGCCGGCAAGCTCCTGCGCATGCTCATGAGCATGAAGGTGCCCGACCTGAATGGCGACTAGCGGCACGCCGGTTACACCGCGGCCAGGCAACTGCCAGTCGGGTGGGCGCAGGGAGGTAAGTCCTCCCCCGGTCGTGATGCTGGGCAGCCACAGCAGCACCAGCAGGACCAGGGCGAGACCAAGACCGGTGAGGAGGTAACGGCGGCGCTCAGAGGGAGTCACTGCTCCCCCGGCACCGTCTGATCTTCAGCCCCGGAGTGTTGCGGGGGAGTTGGAGCGGAATGCTGCGCCTCCCGTTCTCGCAGCGGGTAGAGACGCCCGTAGGCTGCGGGGGAGAGCAGCAGCGCCAGCAGGACCCAGATGAGCAGCTCCGGGAACCTCGACCGTACGGAGCGGATCAGATCGAGGAAGGTGAGCTCACCCGTCCCGAGGTAGACGGGTAGCAGGGCAAGTGTCGCAGTGGCCAGCAGGTAGCCCGCAACGACGCTGAACACGCCCGCCCAGCGGGAACGGCGCGGGGACGGGTAGATCGCCAGCCAGCCCGTAAGAAGGAGCTGAAAGAGGAACACTCCCTGCAGGACCAGCTGTGCCTGCCTGTCCGCTACGAAGAAGGGCTGGCCACTGAGGAGCAGGTAGGCGAGTCCGGCCAGCAGGCCAATGAAGGGACCGTAGGCCAGCGTGACCGCCAGGAGCAGGAAGTGCTCGAGCGCGAGGAGCAGTGTCCGGGGGTAGGCGACACCTGCCTCCTGCAGCTTCAGTCCGGCCAGGTGCAGCCCCAGTGCCAGTGCGAGAGAGCCCAGGAGCGCGCTCTGTGCCGGCGGGTGCGCAGCGGCGCCCGCGGTCCTGTGGGCAAAGCCGCCAAGGATGGCGCTGGCGGCCAGCAGGACGCAGGCCAGCAGCAGCAGTGACAGCAGCGGGTCCTGGATCAGCTGTGGAAGGGAGGAGAGCCGCTCCGGCACACGTCAGAGTCTAGCACCCGTCACCTGTTTCTCATTCTTTGGTTACGTTTTGCGGACGCGCTGCCCCTATACTGGCCGGGTGATCCCTTCAACCTTTCTGGTGCCTGCAGCATGATGGCGCCTGGCCCCCAGTTTGCCGACCAGTCTGATAAGCAACCCCGCCTGGGAGTCGCCCTCGGGGGCGGCAGCGCCCGGGGCTACGCGCATATCGGCGTCCTCAAGATCCTGGAGCAGCACGACCTGCGCCCGGATCTGATCGTGGGCACCTCCTTCGGGGCGGTCGTCGCCTCGCTCTACTGCCTTGGCCACAGCGTCACCGACCTGCAGGCGCAGGCGGCGGAAATGCGCCGCAGCACCCTCCTGCCCCGGCTCCTCGACTTTGGCCTGCACCGCGCCTCGCTCTTCGAGGGGCGGCGGCTGGAGGCGTACCTGGAGGAGATCACCGGCGGGAAGACGTTTGCCGACCTGGAGACACCGCTGGCGGTGGCAGCTACTGATGTCGACACCGGTGAGCTGGTCCTGCTGCGTGAAGGCAGCCTTGCCCGGGCGCTGCGGGCCAGCGTCGCCATGCCCGGCGTGTTTTGCCCGATCGAGATCGACGGACGGCGTCTCGTCGACGGCGGGCTGGCTGCGCCGTCGCCCCTGGCGACGCTGGAAGGCTTCGATGTGGACGTACGGATCGGTATCGGTGCGGGCATGACCGAGGGGGATTCCCCGGTCATCGGGGTGACCCGCCGGCTGGTGCAGACTCGCCATGGGCGGCGCCTGCACAGGCGCATGGCGGCGAGCAAGCGCCAGAATGCCGTCGCCAGGCTGCTCAAGGCAGCGGCACTGACGGTAGACAGCTGGAACGCCGGCCCGGTGCGCGACGATGAGCTGCACCTGCACACCAGGCCGCCCATCTCCTGGCTCAACTTCTCGAAGGCGGGCGCCGCGATCGAAGCGGGCGAGGCCGCCATGGCCAGCTTCATGCCGCGCCTTCGCACCGCCATCACCAAGGTTAGCGGGGCCGGCTAGAGAATACTCTTCCCGAAGAGGGAAGCCGCCATGCCTACCATCGTCTGTGCCGTCCGGTTACGGATGTCCAGGAGCGGGTTCACCTCGACCATGTCGAGGCTGGTGACGCGGCCGGACTCGGCCAGCAGCTCCATCAGCAGGTGCCCCTCGCGGTAGCTGAGGCCACCCGGCGAGGTCGTGCCGACGCCCGGTGCGATGCCCGGCTCGAGCGCATCGGTGTCGAAGGAGACGTGCAGCCTTTCCACGTCGCGCAGGTGCTGCAAGGTTTCGGTGACCACCCGGAACATGCCCAGCTCGTCAATGTCGCGCAGCGTGAAGGTGCGCACGCCCAGCCTCCTGATAAGCTCCCGCTCGCCCGGGTCCACCTCGCGCAGGCCAATGAAGACCACGTGCGCGGGGTCGAGGACCGGACGGTCGCCCAGAGCCTGAAGGAGCCGCTCGTCGCCGTGGCCCAGGAGGTGAGCCAGCGGCATGCCGTGAACGTTCTGGCTGGGCGAGGTGTGCGGTGTATTCATGTCGGCGTGGGCGTCCACCCAGATCACACCGGTGCTGCCGCTCTGGGCGGCGCCGGCCACGGTGCCCATGCTCACCGAATGGTCGCCGCCCAGGCTCACGACGGTGGCATCCCCGTCTAGCCGGGCAACGGTGTCTCTGACGGATCTCATGGCGCTGGCCAGCGCCCCGGCATAGCGGGGCTCGCCCTCGCGGATCTCCTCCCGGGCGAGCAGCTCCTCGAACTTCCTCAGGTCTGCGTCGCCGGCGTCGATGACCTCGTGACCCAGGGCGCTCAGCGCCTCCTGCAATCCTGCTGCGCGGAGGGCGCTGGGGCCCAGTTCGCTGCCCCTGCGGCTCGCTGCGACTCCGATCGGAACACCGAGTATACGGATCTTTCGCATGCATATAACGGTAGCACCGCCGGACGGTTGCTGCCCGCGCTGCCGCGCCCCGCGATTACTCTGGTTCGCTGGCGGTGCGCTCCTTCAGGGCGTGACCGCCGAACCTGTTGCGCAGCGACGCCGCCAGGCGCGCGCTGAACGGGTCCTCCTCGCGGCTGGCGAAACGGGCAAACAGCGCCTGCGTTATGGCAGGCATTGGCACCGCGTTCTGGACGGCGTACTCGACCGTCCAGCGGCCCATCCCGGAGTCGTTCACGTAGCCGGTAACCGCCTCGAGCTGCGGGTCGTCGTGCAGCGCCTGGGCGGTGAGCTCGAGCAGCCACGAGCGGATGACGCTGCCCTCGTTCCACAGCCGGGCAACGGCCGGCAGGTCGATCTCCTCCGGGAAGCTCTCGAGCGCCGCGAACCCCTCCCCGTACGCCTGCATGAGGCCGTACTCGATGCCGTTGTGTACCATCTTCACGAAATGGCCCGTGCCGGCGGGTCCGACATGCAGGTAACCACCCGCAGGGGCGAGGCTTTCCAGCAGCGGCTCCAGAGCCCGGAAAGCCGCGGGCGTCCCGCCCACCATCAGGTTGAAGCCTGAGTCGAGGCCCCACACTCCGCCTGAAACCCCGCAATCCACGAACTCCACGCCCCGCTCCCGCGCGAGAGCGGCGCGCCGGCGCGAGTCCTGCCAGTGCGAGTTGGCCCCGTCGACCACGATGTCACCCGGCTCGAGCTGCGGCAGCGCCTCGACCAGCACCCCCTCGGTGGCCTCGCCGGCGGGAAGCATGAGCCACAGGACGCGCGGGGTATCCAGGGCGGTTACGAGGCTGGCGAGGGTCGGGTGGGTGTGCACGCCGTTTTCCTCTGCCTCCTCCCGGGCGCCTGCCGCCAGGTCGGTGGCCCTCACCCCGTGCCCGTGCCGCACGAGCCGCAGCGCCATGTTCGCGCCCATCCTGCCCAGACCTACGATTCCCACCTCCATGCTTACCTCCCTGCCGGGATGCTAGCAGCAGCCGCGTCAGGTAAACTTGCGCTTGCGCCCGTAGCGCGCCGGTGAGGTTCAGATGTCTATTGATGAAGCGTTGACGAAGTTACTCAGGGGAGCCGATGACGTAGTTCCGGAGGGCGGCCTGCGCGAGAAGCTGGAGCTGGCCCGCAAGGAGGGCCGGCAGTTGCGCGCCAAGCTTGGCGTCGACCCGTCCAGCAGCGACCTCCACCTGGGACACACCGTCGTGCTGCGCAAGCTGCGGCAGTTCCAGGAGCTGGGCCACAAGGTCGTGCTGATCATCGGCGACTTTACGGCCACCATCGGCGATCCCTCCGGCCGCTCGAAGACGAGGCCCGTGCTCACACTCGAGGAGACCCGCCGCAACGGCCAAACCTACCTGGAGCAGGCCACGAAGGTGCTCCTGCAGGACGACGGGCTGCTCGAGGTGCGCCACAACAGCGAGTGGCTCTCGGGACTGGGCTTTGGCGAGATCGTCCGGCTGGCCTCCACCTACACGGTCGCCCGGATGCTCGAGCGCGACGACTTCACGAAGCGCTACTCGGAGGGCGTGCCCATCAGCATCCACGAGTTCCTCTACCCGCT
Organism: uncultured Trueperaceae bacterium; assembly: GCA_937983275.1. Lineage (GTDB taxonomy): Bacteria > Deinococcota > Deinococci > Deinococcales > Trueperaceae > CALKAI01. Next base: position 40,297 of record CALKAI010000024.1, read on the forward strand.
GGCACAGGCGTACGACTCCGTCGCGATAAACGCCGATGTCGAGCTGGGCGGCACCGATCAGCTCTTCAACCTGCTCGTGGGCCGCGACGTCCAGCGCGCCTACGGGCTGGAGGCGCAGGTCGCGCTGACCACGCCGCTGCTGGAAGGCACCGATGGCGTCGAAAAGATGTCGAAGTCGCTGGGCAACTACATCGGCATTACCGAGCCTGCCCCGCTGATGTACCGCAAGGCGATGCAGGTGCCCGATGCTCTGCTCCTCAAGTACGCGGAACTGACCACTGACCTCGATCTGAACGAGCTGCGGGAGGAGTTGCAGAGTGACCCGGTGGGGGCGCACCGCACCTACGCCGCGGCGGTGCTGCGCTTCTATCACGGCGAGGAGAGCGTCGAGCCGGCCCGGAAGCGCTACGAGAGCGTGGCCAAAGGGGCGATGCCCGAGGAGATGGACGAAGTCAGCATCGATGCCGGCGAACTTGACGGGGGCCGTGTGGGCGTCCTGCGTCTCGCGACCCTGGCGGGCCTGACGGCTTCGAACGGCGAGGCGAAGCGGCTCATCGGCAACCGCGGCCTGCGCATCGACGGCCGCGTCCTCGAGGATCCCCGCGAGGAGATCGAGCTGGTTGAACCGGTGGTAGTGCAGCGGGGCAAGGACCGCTTCGTGCGGGTGCGGCCGGCCTGAGCGAACGGATCAGGTCGCCAGCACCTTGGCGATCTCGTAAAGCTGCCAGTCGAGTTCCTTCTTGTTCTCCCAGACGTCGGTCAACGGGACGTAGACGACGCCGCGCTTGTTGACCCCGACCATCTCGCCGGACTTGCCCTCGAGCAGCCGCTTGACCGCAACGTAGCCGAGGCGTGACGCCAGCACCCGGTCGCGGGTGGTGGGTGAGCCGCCGCGCTGGATGTGGCCCAGGATCGAGGTGCGGATCTCGTAGCCGGAGACGCGCTTAACGTGCTTCTCCAGGGCCATCGCGCCGCCCGGGTAGGCGCCCTCGGCCACCACGATTATGCTCGAGCTCTTGCCGCGGTCGTGGGCGCGCATGACCGCGCCGGCGACCTCGTCGCCGCTAAGGGGTGACTCGGGGACCAGGATCGCCTCGGCCCCGCCCCCTACACCGACGTTGAGGGCGATGTGGCCGGAGTTCCTGCCCATCACCTCGACCAGGAAGAGCCGGTCGTGCGCGGCGGCCGTGTCACGCAACCTGTCGATTGCGTCCAGGGCAACGTTGATGGCGGTGTTGAAGCCGATGGCGACGTCGGTGCCGTAGATGTCGTTGTCGATCGTCGCCGGAATGCCCGCGACCGCAATGCCCTGCTCCTGGGAGAGCAGCGAGGCGCCGCGAAAAGAACCGTCGCCGCCAATCACGGCCAGTCCTTCGATGCCCCGCTTGCGCAGGTTGGCTGCGCCTCGTGCGCGGCCTTCCGGCGTGTGGAACTCCTCGGAGCGGGCCGAGCGCAGTACTGTGCCACCGCGCTGGATCACGTTCGCGACGGCGCGGGCGCCCACCTCCTCGATGTCGTCATCGATGAGCCCCTGGAATCCCCGGTACACCACGCTGGTCTTGAGTCCGGAATGGATGGCGGTGCGGATTACGGCGCGGACGGCCGCATTCATGCCCGACGCGTCACCGCCGCTGGTGAGAACGGCCAGGTGCTTCACTGGGGCCGAGTATACCGTCCAGGGGGCGAAAAGCTGCGAGTTGTGCCATCATTGACTGAATGATTCTTTACGCTGCCCCAGAGTCGCTTCCTGAAACCAGGGTCCCTCTACTGCCACAAACTGTTACCAGACTCACCAGGCTGGGTTTCGAAGTTCGAGTGCCGCGTGGGCTGGGCAGCAGCCTCTACCTGTCTGACAGCGCCTTTGAGGAAGCCGGAGCCCGGCTCGTCGAGGCTTCAGCCGAACAGCTCGCCGCTGCCGACGTGGTGGTGCGCCTGAACCCGCCTTCGCTGGAGGAGGCGGGCGCGCTGCGCGAGGGCAGTCTCCTCGTCTCCTTCCTCGACCCCTTCAGGAACCCGCAGCTGGTCGACCGGCTGCGCCACAGCGGTGTGAACACCGTGTGCATGGAGCTCATTCCCCGGTCGACCTACGCGCAGAAGATGGACGCGCTGTCCTCGCAGGCGAGCCTCGCCGGCTACGCGGCAGTGCTGACGGCGGCCGAGAGGATCGACAAGGCTCTGCCCATGATGTCCACCCCGGCCGGCACCATAAGCCCCGCCCGGGTGTTCGTGATCGGCGTGGGCGTGGCCGGCCTGCAGGCGATCGCCACAGCCAAGCGGCTGGGGGCCAGGGTCGAAGCGTACGACACCCGCCCGGTGGTCGAGGAGCAGGTCCAGTCGCTGGGAGCTAAGTTCGTGAAGATCGACGTGGGGGAGACCGGCCAGACTGAACAGGGTTATGCCAAGGAACTGACTGAGGAGCAGCTGGAGATGCAACGACAGCAGATGGCGCGGTTCTGCGCCAACTCGGACATTGTCATTACTACCGCCCAGGTGTTCGGCCGCCCGGCCCCCAGAATCGTCACTGCCGAGATGGTTGCCGGCATGCGCCCGGGCAGTGTGATCGTGGACCTGGCCGCCAGCACCGGCGGCAACGTCGAGGGCACGGTGCCCGGCGAAGAGGTAGTGCTGGAGGGTGTGCGGATCGTGGGACTGAACAACTTTCCCGGGCTGGTTGCGCGGGATGCGAGCCAGATGTACTCGTCGAATGTCGCCAACCTGCTCGAGCATGCCTTCGATGCAGAGAGCAAGCGGCTGAACCTGGATCCCGGGGATCAGGTGATGAGCAGCGCCCTGCTCACCGCAGCCGGTGAGATCCGCAATGAGCGGATCCGGGAACTCGTGGAGGCCGGAAAGTGATCCTGCTGCTCTTCATCTTCATACTGGCCCTCTTCCTGGGCTTCGAGCTGATCACGAAGGTGCCCTCGCAACTGCACACGCCGCTCATGTCCGGCTCGAACGCGATCAGTGGCATCACGCTGGTCGGTGCGCTGGTGGTGCTGACTGCCGACACGGGTACCGTGGGAACCGTTCTGGGCACGCTGGCAGTAGTCTTTGCGACGATCAACGTCGTGGGCGGTTACGTAGTCACCGACCGCATGCTCTCGATGTTCAGGAGCCGGGAGAAGTAGATGAGCGTCCCCATTCAGCTTGCCTATATCGTCGCATCCGTCCTGTTCATTCTGGGCCTGCGCATGCTGGGGCGCGCCAGTACAGCCCGCCGGGGCAACCTCGTATCGTCGGTGGGCATGCTCGTCGCCGTGGTGGCCACCCTCCTGCAGGGCGGCCTCGACTACACCTGGATCGTGGGTGGCGTCATCGTTGGTGGCGGCATTGGCCTGCTGGCCGCCCGGAGCGTCCAGATGACGCAAATGCCTGAGATGGTCGCGCTCTTCAACGGCTCCGGCGGGATGGCCAGCCTGCTCGTCGGCTGGGCAGAGTTCCACAACACTCCGCTGGCAGGCCCCACCTTCAGCAACATCGCGATCATCTTTGCCGTCCTCATCGGGGGTGTGGCATTCACCGGCAGCCTCGTCGCGTATGCTAAACTCGCGGAACGCATCCCCGGCCGGCCCATACTCTTCGCCGGTCAGCAGCCGCTCAACGCCCTGCTGCTGGGACTGCTGCTGATCGTAGCCATTCTCTTCCTGTTTTCTCCGGGCGTCGCCTACTCTGCCCTGCTGGGCGTCGTGTTCCTGTCGCTCGTGCTGGGCGTGCTGGTGGTAATCCCCATCGGCGGGGCCGACATGCCGATCGTGGTGTCGCTCCTCAACTCCTACTCCGGCCTGGCGGCCAGCGCCGCCGGTTTCGCGATCGGCAACACCGTCCTCATCGTGACGGGTTCACTCGTTGGCGCCAGCGGGCTCATCCTCACGCAAATCATGACCAAGAGCATGAATCGTTCGCTCGCCAACGTGCTGTTCAGCGGGTTCGGGGCGACTGCCTCTGCCGGCCGGGAGGTCGAAGGGGAGGTTCAGCCGCTCTCCGTGGAGGACGCCTACTACATCCTGGAGGCCGCCCGTAACGTCTTGGTCGTACCGGGCTACGGGATGGCGGTCGCCCAGGCGCAGCACGCGGTGCGCGAGCTTGCGGAACTCCTAGAGGAGAATGGGGCACAGATCCGCTACGCCATCCACCCCGTCGCCGGCCGCATGCCCGGCCACATGAACGTGCTGCTGGCCGAGGCCAACGTGCCCTACGAACAGCTCGTCGAGCCCGGTGATGTCAACCCGACGATGGACACGGTGGACGTCGCCATCGTCATCGGCGCGAACGACGTGGTCAACCCGGCCGCCCGCGAGGACGAATCGTCGCCGCTCTACGGCATGCCGATCATCAACGTCGACGAGGCGCGCACGGTGTTCGTGCTGAAGCGCAGCATGAAGCCCGGCTTCTCCGGCGTGGAGAACGAGCTCTTCTACAAGCCGAACACGCGGATGATCTTTGGGGATGCGAAGGCGAC
>CALKAI010000025.1 GCA_937983275.1 uncultured Trueperaceae bacterium
TCTTCTGCGTAGGTAAGTCACCCCGGTACCTTTTGTATGGTCTTGGAACTCTTGGAGCATTTAGCTTAAAGCGACCTGGTCAAACGATGAAACTCGTATCAGTCCCAGGCCAATCTCTGCTGAGGGAGCGATGGCGGTCAGCAGAGAGTGGTCAGGGGTCGGGACCCAGCGGCCCAAGAGTCCTCGACGGTCGCCGGTGCGGCCAGCCTAGCTCCGCAACGTACGATAGAATGAAACAAGAACTAACAGGAAGGTGGCGCACCGCGAGGATACTTGTCACGTTGTACGTAACGCTTGCTTTAGGTCAGGTGTTGGCGCAGGCGGTGGCAGTGCCTGGGGCGGTCGATTCGGGCTTGATCTTCGACTTGCTTGGCACTGCTAACGCTGTTGAGGTGACCGTCAGCGAGGAGATAGATCATGTCTTCTTGGTGGCTGTGCACCAGGGTGAGATTGTAATGGATGCGGGCCGCGAGGTGACGGAGGACGTCCACACAGTGACGTTCTCCGCCGGCGCGCTAATGGCGGTAAGGGACTGACCTTTGCTTCTATTCAGCGACGTGAGACTGATCAGAAGGCACGGCCAGGCTGGAAACCGGGCCACCGCGTGTCTGCATGAGGAAGTTCGTGAGCCCATTCCAGCAGGGCGGAGTCCGCTGTCGATAAGTGGGCCTTGAGACCTACCGCTCGACAGGTGGTTGGCGCTGGAGGTGATCGACCTGCCTTCCTCCAGCAAGGCTGGCAAGGACTCTCCAGAGACAAGTCTCGTCTTCTATTTGTATTTGAGCACTCAGGAAGGCGATTCTCTGCCGATTGCACCTAGGTACGGGACGTGGAATGAGCTGTACGAAGCGTTTCAGTAGCTGGCTCCTGGCGCGTGATACGCGGGGATTGAGGCTGAGTTGCACGATATCCTGGTCAAAGACAACAGCTTGCATGTGACCTTGGCTCCCCTAAGAGTTCCGTGTGTAATCAGGACACTCCCACTGTAAGCCTGTGACTTCATCAGTTCATGGAGGCGCGCTGTTGGCTGGGCTTGGCTCTGCGTTTCGGGTTTTTAGTACTGGCCTTGTACGCTCGTTTACCCTGGTGCGTTCGGCGGCGCCTGTTGAGTCGGTGCTACTGCTTGCAGTGCTGCTCCTGCAGGGCTCTATTCCTGCGCTGCTGATCTGGGTGACGAAGTCGGTGGTGGACCTGGCGGCGCGTGCCGTATCAGTTGGGGGCGTGGGCTGGGTGGAGTTCATGCCGGCGGTGGGGTTGTGGGTGGCTGGTTTGCTGCTGGAGTCCTCGCTGTCACCGTGGGCGGCCGCGTTGCAGGGGAACCTGAATGAGAAACTGACGGCTCGCGTGAACCTGGACTTGATGCGCAAGGCCGACAGCCTGCCGGGCCTGACGGCGTTCGAGTCCTCGGGGTTCTACGACGAACTGGAAGTGTTGCGTGATCAGGCGGCTTATCAGCCTGTGAATCTGCTGGTTTATGTCACGAACGGTCTGCGTGAGCTGGTGATCATCGCTTCGGTACTGGTGCTGCTTGTGTCGGTGGCTTGGTGGGTGCCGTTGCTGGTGGTGTTTGCAGCGGTTCCGCATGCGCTGGTGCAGTTTTCTCTGCAGAGGAACGCTTGGGAGACGATGGTGTGGAAGAGTCCGCGAGCGCGGTTGATGCGCTACCTGAGTTCGCTCCTGCTCACGGATACCTACGCGAAGGAAGCACGGCTGTTCGGGTTCGGTAAGTGGGTCACGCGTCGTTATGAACGGGCGTTCGCAGATACGCACGGGGCGATGCGGCGCGTGCGCTTTCGCCAGGCTGGCTGGGCGAACCTGCTGGTGGGAGTGAGTGCCTTGGCGAACGGCTTCGCGTTCTTCTGGGTGGTTGCGCGTGCGGCGGCCGGGGCAATTGGAGCGGGGAGCATCCTGCTCCTGGTGCAGTCGCTTCTGTACCTGCAGCAGAACCTGCTGCTATTGGCACAGGACGTGTCGATGCTGCAGGAGACGCTCCTGTACTTCCGGAAGTTCTTTGCGTTCCTGTCAGCCGAGCCCGATTTGCCTTCAGTGGTGCCGATGCGGCCGGTGCCGCGGCTCGAATCGCGCGGTATCGAGCTTGAAGACGTGTCATTCGCCTATCCAGATGGCCGGGTAGCTCTCGATGGTGTGAACCTGCGGCTTGAGGCGGGCAAGGTGACGGCATTGGTGGGGGAGAACGGGGCGGGGAAGTCCACAGTGGCAAAGCTACTAGCGCGGTTTTACGACCCGACCTCAGGCAGGGTACTGGTTGAAGGAGTGGATCTGCGTGAGCTTGATATCGGGTCTTGGCGGAAGTCCATCGGTGCAGTGATGCAGGACTTTGGCCGCTATCAGTTTACGCTTCAGGAGAACCTGCTGCTAGGCGAGGGGCGGCTGGAACCTGAGGTGCCCGACACGCGAGAGCTGCTGAACCGTAGTGGCTTAGCCGAGTTGGTAGAGCGCCTGGAAGGGGGCTTGGATGCACGGTTGGGGAAGCAGTTCGGGGGTACGGAGCTATCGGGAGGTGAGTGGCAGAAGGTTGCTCTGGCGCGGGCGCTGGTTCGACGCGAGGAGGCGGGACTGCTCATCCTCGACGAGCCCTCGTCAGCGCTGGACCCGCGAAGCGAGCACGAGCTCTACGAGCAGTTCTCTGAAATGGCAGAGGGAGTTACAACGCTACTGATCACGCATCGCCTGGGTTCGGTGCGTATGGCAGACGTGATTTACGTGCTGGAGTCGGGTCGGGTGGTGGAGGTTGGCTCACACAAGGAGCTGCTCCACGCGGGCGGCGTGTATGCAGGGCTGTGGCAAATGCAGGCCAGCAGTTACGAGGCGGGCTTCGAACGTTCCAATCGTTGATTGTCGGTGTTTATGGGAGCCCACGCCCAAGAATAGAACAACCCATGGTCATACTTCGACACGGTCCACTAGGAGCTTCAGGTAGCCCTCTTCCAGTCCTGGCGTGGCTTCGGTTGCTTCAGGCGTGGGCTTGGAGCCAACGATTCGAAGGTGGGTGCCGTCATGCACGGCCAGGTATCGGCAGGTGGCGGCGACGTCTTCCACGATGTGGGTAAATAGGATTACTACCCGGTCGGCAGCCAGGTTGGCGAGAAGGGGCCGGAAGCGCACGCGTTCGGCTGGGTCGAGCCCAGCCGTAGGCTGGCCCAGTTGGCCCAAAAAAGCGCGATTCCCGCCCCGAATATCGGTAGGCGGGAATCGCTTTTTGTCCGTCCAGGACGGTATGGTCGGGGTGGCCAGATTTGAACTGACGACCACTTGACCCCCAGTCAAGTGCGCTACCAGGCTGCGCTACACCCCGAGGTGGCGGCGATGGCCGCTTAGGAAGCTTACTCCGAAGCGCGTCATAGCGTCAAGCCGAACGGTGACCCCGGCAACGGTAGAATTGCGCGATGGCAATGGAGTATCTCGATGTCCTCGATGAAGCCGGCAACCCGACTGGAGAGGTGTGGGACCGCGAGCGCGTCCACGCTGAGGGTGCCTGGCATGCGGTGTTTCACCTGTGGATCGTGAACGGGGACGGGAACGTGCTCCTGCAGCGCCGTTCGCACAGGAAGTCATTCTTCGGCGGGTTCGTCGACGTTACCGTCGGGGGCCACCTAGAGGCCGGAGAAAGCGTACTTGACGGCGTCCGCGAAGCCCAGGAGGAGGTCGGCATCGACGTAAACCCGTCCAGACTCCACGAGCTGGGCCGCTGGGAGATCAATCGCGCCTTCGACAACGGCATTGTGAGCATGATCGACAGGGAGCACCAGTACGTGTACGCGCTCGTCGACACCCGGCCACTGCACCGCTACAGGCTCGATCCGGCAGAGGTCGACGCCCTCTACGAAGTCCCCCTCCACACCCTCCGAGATCTGTACGGGCAGGACCGGCCAATCAATGTCCAGGGCATCGACTGGCGCGGCCGCCCGGTGAACGCGCGGATAACCAGCGACCACACGATCCCGACGGCCCGCAAGCCTGTGACCGAGCAGCTGGAGCGTCTCGCAGGAATGATCCAGGTAGCCGAACCACAAAAATAGGGCAGAGGAAGGACGATGACGTCCTGCTCTGCCCTAAAGTCACAGACTGAAGCGAAGTGGGCTAGCCCTCGATCACCGTGGGAACGATGAGCGGGTTGCGGCCCGTCGCCTTGCGCAGGTAGCGGCGCACCGGGTAGAAGATGTCGTCGCGGATGTCGTTCAGGCGGCGCTTCTCGCGCAGGCCGCGCTTGAGGTTGTCCGTGGCGATGCGCTGCACCTCCTGCGTGATCTCCTTGTCCTGGGCGACGCCGCGCGCGATGACCTCCACGCTGGGCTGCTTGCCCGCGAGGGCCATGATGACGATGACGCCTTCGTTGGAGAGCATCTGCCTGTCGCGAATGACGGGCTCCGTCACCTGGTCGGTGCTCTTGCCGACGCTGTCGATGTAGAGGACGCCCGCCTCCACCTGGCCCACGACCCGGATCTCGTTCTTGGTGAGCTCCATGATGTCGCCGTTGCTGGGGATGACGACCTTCTCAGGTGGCGTGCTCATGCCCTCGGCCAGCCACTTGTGGTTCACCTGGTGGCGCATCTCACCGTGCCAGGGGATGAAGAACTTCGGACGGGTGAGGTCGAGGATGAGCTTGAGCTCCTCCTGGCTGGCGTGACCCGACGCGTGGACCCGGTAGGTGGGCGGGTAGTAGACGTTCACGCCGCGCTCGTAGAGCTGATTGATGACGCGACCAACCGCCTCCTCGTTACCCGGGATCGGGTTCGAGGACATGATCACGGTGTCGCCGGCCTGCAGCTGGATCTTCCGGTGGGTGCCGCTCGCCAGACGCGACAGCGCCGCCATCGGCTGACCCTGGGAGCCCGTGCACAGGAAAAGCAGCTTGTCGTCCTGCAGGTCGCCCAGCTCCTCCGTGGAGACGAGCGGCTGCCTGAGGTGCAGGTAGCCCAGCTCCTGGGCGATGGTGACGTTCTTGACCATCGAGCGGCCTTCCATGACTACCCGGCGGTCGTGTTCCTCTGCCACATGGATGAAGTTCTGCAGGCGGTGGATGTGGGAGGAGAAGGTCGTAACGATTACGCGACCCTTTGCGAGGCCCACGATGCTGCTCACCGCGTTCTTCACGTCCCGCTCGGAGGGCGTGTAACCGGGCCGCTCGGCGTTCGTGGAGTCGCTGATGAGCGCCAGCACGCCGTCCTCGCCGGCCTGGGCGAGCTTGTGGAGGTTGCTGGTCTTGCCGTCGGCCGGATTGTAGTCGAGCTTGAAGTCGCCCGAGTGGACGATGCGCCCGATGGGCGTGTGGATGACCAGCCCGCTGTTGTCCGGAATGGAGTGGGTCATCCGGAAGAAGTCGACCGTAAAGTTCCTGCTTATCTTGATGCGGGCGTCGGTAGACACCTCGCGCAGGTCGACGTCGCTCTCGCTAAGCTTGAACTCCTCGAACTTGCCGCGCAGCAGGCCCAGGGTGAGTTTGGCGCCGTACATCGGCACCTTGGGCAGCAGCTTCAGCATGTAGGGGAGACCGCCAATGTGGTCCTCGTGCCCATGGGTGAGCACCCAGCCCTTGATCTTGCTGGCGTTCTCTATCACCCAGGTGATCTTGGGGACGAGAATGTCGACGCCCAGCATGTCGGCGTCAGGGAAGGCGAGACCGCCGTCGATGAGGAGTATCTCGTCCTCGAACTCCAGCGCGAACATGTTCTTGCCGATCTCGCCCATCCCGCCAAGGGGGATTATCCGTAACTTCCTCTCATCTTTTCTTGCCATGGAACTCCTCAATTGTCCTTCGTTGATGTACAGGTATGCCGCTCAGGTGTGCGGGTGACGCACCCTGACAAACGGCTCCATTGTTGTGCGTAAGGCTGCCCCACTACTGTGCCCCTTCTGGAAGGGCTTCGCAGCCGGCCCGGCCCGGTGCGCAATCGCCATGAGGGCGAGCGGACCAGGCCGTTACTGCTGACTGCTATGCGGCCAGGCGCAGGTCAGCGACCGGATGAACCGCCCCGGCCGCCACCATCGCGCGGACCACGGCGGGGACCGTTACGGCCACCGCGGCCACCTTCGCCACGACCGCCGCCGCCCCCGCGGGCCGCCCGGGGAGCGACCTTGCCCTCCAGTTCGGGCCTGATCAGGTCGATCTTGCCGCGATCATCGATGGTGTTCACCTTGACGGTGATCCTGTCGCCCTCCTTGAGGTAGTCGCCCACGTTCTCGACGCGTTCCTCAGCGATTTGCGAGATGTGGAGCAGACCGTCGGTACCCGGGAAGAGGGTAACGAAAGCACCAAAGTCCATCAGCTTGGCGACGGTGCCCTCGTAGACCTTGCCGACCTCGGCCACAGCCGTGAGCTCCTCGATGCGGCGCTTGACCTCCTGCGCCGCCTGGGCATCCTCGCTGTAGAGCTTGATGGTGCCGTCCTCGCCAACCTCGACGCTCACTCCCAGAGCTTCGAGCTCGCGAATCTGCTTGCCACCCGGGCCAATGACCGTGCCGATCTTGTCGACCGGGATGTTGACCGTGATGATCCTGGGCGCGCGCTCCGAGACTTCCTCGCGCGGTGCGGGGAGCGCCTCGTTCATGATGTCGAGGATGTGAATGCGGCCGGCTCGCGCCTGCTCCAGCGCCTCACGCATTACCTGTGAGGTGATGCCCGTGACCTTGATGTCCATCTGCAGGGCGGTAATGCCGTCGCGGCTGCCGGTCACCTTGAAGTCCATGTCACCGAGGGCGTCTTCGAGGCCCAGGATGTCGGAGAGGATCTTGTACTGATCGCCCTCCATCACCAGGCCCATCGCCATGCCGGCGACGGGCTTGCGGATGGGCACGCCGGCGTCCATGAGCGAGAGCGTGGCGGCGCAGACCGTCGCCATCGAGCTCGAACCGTTCGACTCGAGGGTCTCGCCCACGACGCGGATCACGTACGGGAACTCCTCCTGCGAGGGGATCATGCGCTCCAGCGCACGCCGCGCCAGGTTCCCGTGCCCCAGCTCGCGCCGGGAAACGCCGCGCAGCCGCTTCGCCTCGCCCGTGGAGTAGGGCGGGAAGTTGTAGTGGAGCATGAACTCCTCGGTCTCATCGAGACCAAGGTCGTCGACCAGGCGGTTGTCCCGGCCGGTGCCAAGCGTGGTGACGCCCAGCACCTGCGTCTCGCCGCGAGTGAAAACGGCAGAGCCATGCGCCATAGGCAGCATCCCCACTTCGATCCAGATGGGCCGGATCTCGTCCGGGCGGCGCCCGTCAGAGCGCAGGTTCTCCTCGATGACGAGGCGGCGCAGCTCGGCCTGTTCGGCCTTCTGGAAGGCGTCCTTGTACTCCTGGATCTGCTCGGCAGCGCCTTCGGCTTCCGGGTCGGGCACGAGCTCCTCGATGATCGAGTTGCGCAGCGCCTTCAGCGCCACGGAGCGGTCATGCTTGCCCTGGTTGAGGAGGGCATCACGCAGGCCGGCCTCGCGGGCACGCTGCGCAATGGTGGCGACGACGTCCTCGCCGACATCGGCCGCCGGCACGAACTCGCGCTTGTCTTCGCCAATCTCGCTGCGCAGCTGCTCGATGAGCTGCACGACGGGAGCCAGCTGCTCCTGGGCGAACTCGATCGCGCCGACCATCACGTCCTCGCTCAGTTCATTGGCCGAGGCCTCGACCATGAGCACCGCATCGCGGGTGGTCGCCACCGTGAGCTCCAGCTGCGATTCGCTCTCGAACTGCTCGAGGGTAGGGTTGAGGACATACTCGCCGTCGATGTAACCCACGCTGGCGCAGGCCGTGGGGCCGTCCCAGGGGATGTCGCTCATCGCAAGAGCTGCCGATGCACCAATCGCGGCGATCTGCGCCGGGTCGTTCTTCTGGTCGGCCGAGAGGATCGTGGCGATCACCTGGATCTCATGCCTCAGGCCCTTGGGGAAGAGCGGCCGGATTTGCCGGTCGATGATGCGGGCGTTCAGCGTCGCCTGCGTACCGGGACGCCCCTCGCGCCGCATGAACGAGCCGGGGATCTTGCCGATTGCGTAATGCCGCTCCTCGTACTCGACGGTGAGCGGCAGGAAGCTCATGGGCGACTGCTCGTCCGACATCTGCGCGGTAACCAGGACGACGGTATCGCCGTACCGGACCGTTACGCTCCCCGAAACCTGTTTCGCGTACTTGCCCGTCTCGATGACGAGCTCGCGTCCCCCCAAAGTCAGGGAGTATCTCTTTCCTGCTGGTACGTTCACACTTACTCCTTCAATTCCCTATTATTCGTGGGGCCGCCCGATCGTGGGTCCCCATTCGATAACGTGCGGCGTTTTGCGCCGCCAGCGCCAAATAAGATCAAAGATACCGCTATATGAGAACGTGCGAGGCATAAGCCTGCCTCGCACGCACGGGTCGTGACTCCGTTACCCGATTGCCGGGGACCAGCCTTATCGGCGCAGCCCCAGGCTCTGGATAAGCGCCTTGTATCCCTCGAAGTCGTTCTTCTCGAGGTAGGAGAGGAGGCGCTTGCGCTTGCCCACCATCTGCATCAGGCCACGCCGGCTGTGGTGGTCCTTCTTGTTCTGCTGGAGGTGCTGACTCAGTTCGTTGATCCTCTCGGTGAGGAGAGCAACCTGAACCTCGGTCGAGCCGGTGTCGTTGGCGTCCTTGCCGTACTGCTCGACGATCTCCTGTGTACGTTCCTTCGTGAGTGCCATAAATATCCCTTCCAGGGTCGTGCCCTTGGAACGAGCCCAAACCTGACCGCGATAGAATGGTCAAGGCCCAGAACTCCCAAAGCGTCACTTTAGCACAAGCTGTTCGCCGCCATGAACAGGTTTCCTTACCCAATGACCAAGATCCGCACGAACAACCCGCCACCTAAGCTGCTCAGCTTCGCCCGGCAGCACGGCGGCGAGGTCCTGGACGTCAGGGACCTCTCCTGGGATCACGGCGAATCGGCCGTCTGGCAGCTGCAAACTCCCAGCGGCGAGTTCATTCTCAAGGCGCACCGGCAGGGCCGCAAGTTCAGCCAGGAGCTGACCGCCTACCGTGAGTGGCTGCCCCGGCTGCAGGAAGCGCGACAGGGTAGCGGCGGCCGGACAGGTTTCCCCGGTCTGGTGGCCAGCCGGAGCGGGGCGCCCCGGGCGCTCCTGCTCACCTTCGAACCGGGCGACCTGCTGCAGGACCTCGAGGAGGGCATTGCGTCCGGCGAACTTGGACAGGCGGAGCGGCTGGCCGCCTTTCAGGCCGCGGGCACCTTCCTGCGCCGCCTTCACGACCTGCCTCTCGGTGACGACGACCCGCTGCCGCTCGCCGACGCCTACGCCCTGCGCGCCGACTCGTGGCTGCAGCGCGCCCGCGATGTCGTGCCCGAAGCCGTACGCGATTGGGTCGCCCAGCAGGCAGAGGAAGCCGTACCGGTGTTGCGGCAGCAGGTGCGCGTACCGACACACCGCGACTACACGCCGCGAAACTGGCTGCTGGAGAGGTCGACCGGCAGGCTCACCATCTTCGACTTCGAGCACTCCCGCCCCGACCTGCTCGTCGGCGACTTCGAGCGTTTGTGGGGGCAGTGGTGGCCGCGTGACCCCGCAGGCCGTGAGGCGTTCATGGACGGCTACGGCCGCGAGCTGAGCGGGGCAGAGGAGGCTCTGCTTGAGCGCATCGCCGCGCTGGGCGGCCTCACCACCGTCGTCTGGGCTCGGGAGCATCGCGACCGCGAGTTCGAGCGCCAGGGCTGGGAGGTCCTGGCGCGGCTCGGTTGCCCCGGGGTCTAATCCTCGCGGGAACGGAGGATCTCGTAGATCAGGATGCCGGCGGCCACGGACGCGTTCAGCGAATCGACCTTGCCGCGCGTCGGGATGCCCACGAGGTCGTCGCACTTGTCCCGGATTATGCGCCTCAGGCCGGTGCCCTCGGAACCGATCACCAGTGCGGCGTCGCGGTTCCAGTCGAGCATGTCGGGGGTGTTGGTGGCGCTGCCATCGGCACCGTAGACCCAGACGTTCCGCTCCTTCAGCTCATCCAGGTAACGGGACAGGTTCTTGACCTGAACGAGCGGCAGGTGGGCGGTCGCACCCGCGGCCGTCTTTGCGACAACGGCCGAGAGCGGCGCGCTGCGCCTCTCCTCGGTCACCACCCCGTGCGCCCCCAGCACCTCGGCACTGCGGATGATGGCGCCATAGTTGCGGGGGTCCTGCACGTGGTCGAGGAGCACCAGGAAGAGCGGCTCGTTCCGTTCACGCGCCAGCTCGAAGGGACTTTCGGGCGCCGAGTAGTCGAGTTGGGGGAGCTGCGCCACCACGCCCTGGTGCTGTGTTGACTTCACCGCCTGATCGAGGTCGATGCGGGGCACCATCTCAACCCTTACGCCAGCCTTTCCGGCCAGCTTCTCGAGCTCGCGTACCGTCGACTCCCTTACGCCGCGGGCAATCATTACCCGTTCGACCTGCCCCTGCTGAATTGCTTCGACGACCGCGTTCTTACCGTAGATAAGCATAGGCGGAGTATAGCGTCATGCCCCGGCCAGCAGCTCCCGTGCAAGCTTCACGTCACTCGCCAGCTGGCCGCGCAGCTCGTCGACGCTGGCGAAGCGCTTCTGGGTGCGGATGCGGGCAATGAACTGCAGGCACAGCTCCTGGCCGTACAGGTCGCCGTCGAAGTCGAGCAGGTGCACCTCCAGGGCAGGCGGGTTGTCCGGGTAGGTGGGCCGGGGTCCCGCATTGGCAACACCGGGGTAGCTCTTTCCACCGACCGTCGCTACCGTCGCAAACACGCCGTTTGGTATGCACTTCCCCTGGGGGTAGCTGAGGTTGGCGGTGGGAAAGCCCAGCTCCGTCCCGCGTCGCTCACCCTTCACGACTGTGCCGCAGGCGCGGTACGGGGCCGAGAGGAGGCGGTTGGCGTCCTCGATCGCGCCGGCCTGCAGGAGCTCGCGGATGCGCGTGCTCTTGACGACCTCACCATCGAGCTCCTGCAGGGGCACTACTTCGAGCCGTTCGGTGATAGCGGCCAGATCCTGCAGGGTGCCCTCCCGGTTGTGCCCGAACCTGAAATCCTCGCCCACGACGATCGCGGCTGGCTCGAGGCGCGCCATCTGGCTGGTGAACACCCTCTTGTCGGTCTTCGAATACTCGTCGGTGAAGGGGATGACGATGACCGCGTGCGGGTCGAAGGCCTCGAGCAGTGCGAGTTTCTCTGCCTGGGAGCACAGGAAGGGACTGCCGGTGAACACCGTCCGCGCCGGCGGGAAGAACGTGACGACCGCCGCTGGCCTGGCCAGCTCCTCGGCAAGCGCCGACATGCGCGATAGCAGCTGGCGGTGTCCCCAGTGGACCCCGTCAAAGTTGCCGATCGAGATGACGGCCCCGCGCTCCGGATAGTCGTCGGGGTTAGCTGCTACCTTCACCGTTTTCCAGTCTGTTCAGGGCGTAGGCCAGGCCAACCATGGTGGGTGAGCTGCTCTTCAGCCGGCCGTCCGTGACCAGTTTCCATGCTTCGCGCAGGTCGCGCCACACGACCTTCAGGTCCTCGGTCTCGTCCGGTTGCGCGTCCACCTCGTGCAGTCCGGTCGCCTCGTAGAGGAAGATCTCCTCGTCGGTGAAGCCAGGCGAGGTGTAGAGGCTCGTCACGAAGTGGAGGTCGCCGGAGAGGCCGGTTTCCTCTGCCAGTTCCCGGCGGGCAGCCTCGACCGGTTCTTCGCCTTCGTCGACCAGGCCGGCCGGCAGCTCCCATGTGACGGCGCCGATCGCCTCGCGGAACTGCTCGACCCCCAGCACCTGACCGTCACGGACCACCAGAACGGCGACGCCGGGCGCGTGCTCGACTACCTCCCAGAAGCCATCAAGCCTGACGAGATCGACGATTGCTCCGCTGTAGATGACCTCGCGCGAGCGCTCGCCCCGCGCTGCCTGCGGCGTGGCTGAGGAACCTTCCTTCTCGCTCAATTCTCGGCAGAGTCCGGGTTGTAGCGCAGGAACGCAGGGATGTCGTAGTTGGAGGGGTCGAAGGCGTTGCCGGCACTGTTTTGCCGCAGCTGGGTGGGCTTGAGCACCTTCATGCGGGGCTCCTCCTCGAAGCCCGCGGCGATGACGGTGACGCGCACCTCGTCGGCCGCAGCCTCGTCATGCGTGACCCCGAAGAGCACGTTGACCTCGTCATTGCCGGTGGCCTCGCTGATCTTCTCGACGATGTCGTTCGCGTCGAAGAGTGTGAGCTCCTCGGAGCCGGTGATGTTGATCAGCAGGTGGTTGGCTCCCTCGACGCCGCGGGAGAGGAGGGGGGACTGGGTGGCGCTGTTCGCCGCCTCCTCGGCCAGGTTCTCGCCCCTGCCCGCGCCAATGCCCATCAGGACCGTACCCGCTGCGCTGAGGAGCGCCTTGACGTCGGCAAAGTCGACGTTGATGAGGCCCGGGACGTTGATGACGTCACTTATGCCGCGAACACCGTGATAGAGGACCCGGTCGGCCACCCGGAACGCGTCGGTGAGTTTCACCTTGCGGTCGAGGGCACCAAGGAGACGCTGGTTCTCCACCACGATGAGCGCGTCCACCTTGTCCTCGAGGCGGCGCAGGCCGTCGTCGCCCTGGCGCATGCGCTTGGGCCCCTCGAACTGGAAGGGCGTGGTCACGACGGCGACCGTGAGGGCGCCCAGCTCCCGCGCGACCTCGGCCACTACGGGTGCGCTGCCCGTGCCGGTCCCGCCGCCCATGCCGGCGGTGATGAAGACCAGATCGGAACCTCGCAGGACCTCTGCGATACGGTCGCGGTCCTCCAGCGCAGCCTTCTCGCCGACCTCGGGGTTGGCGCCGGCCCCCAGGCCCTTCGTCAGGTGATCGCCCATCTGGATGCGCGTGTCGGCAAGGGACGTCGCAAGCACCTGGGCATCGGTGTTGGCCGCGATGAACTCGACGCCCCTGAGGCCCGTCTCGATCATGCGGTTGACGGCGTTGTTACCCCCGCCGCCAAGCCCGATGACCCTGATTACAGCGTTTTCATTGCTCATTAGTGTGCTCCTCCACCCCGGTCAAACCTAGAAGAACTCTCTGAAGATATTCCGCAAGCTGGTGAGTATGCCGCCTTCGCCTTCCCTGGGGACCTTGGCGGGCACCGTTTCATCGCGGTGCACGCCGTGGCGCATGCCGTAACGTACGAGGCCCACCGCGGTCGCGTGCGACGGACTGGCGACCACGTCTACGAGGCCTGAAACACCGTGCGGCTTGCCTACCCGTACGGGCAGGCGGAAGCGGTCGGTCGCAACCTGGTCGAGACCGGGCATGAGCGAGCTGCCGCCCGTCATCACGACGTTGCTGGCGAGGAGCTCGAGTGCTCCCATCTCGCCCTCGACGTTCTGCTTGACGAGATCCAGAATCTCGACGACCCGCGGCCGGATCACCTGTGCCAACTCGAAGGTGGAGAGCGATGCGGTGTAGTTCGGGTTGGCAACTTCCAAGATCACTTCGCGATCAGCCAGCTCGGGTACGGCGACGCCGTAGCGCTTCTTGATTCTCTCTGCCTCATCCGGCGGGATGCGCAGCAGCTGGCTAATGTCCTGGGTGATGTGGTCGCCGCCCAGGGGGATCACGGCGCTGTGTACGAGCGTGCCCTTGCGGAACACGCCGATGTCGGTCGTGCCGCCGCCAATGTCGATGAGGAGCGTCGTGAGCTCCTGCTCGCCCTCGTTCAGGACCGCAAGGCCGGAAGCCAGCGACTGGACCACCACGCCGTCGACGGAGGCACCCGCCTCGCGCGCGCAGCGCTTCAGGTTCTGCAGCGGACCCTGTGCGCCAGCGACGATATGGACGTCCACCTCGAGGCGCACCCCGGACATGCCGACCGGATCGCGGATCCCGTCGTGACCATCAACCACGTACTCCTGAGGGATCACGTGGATTATCTCCATGTTCGCTTCGAGCGGCACGGCGCGGGCGTTCTCGAGGGTGCGCTCGACATCGGCGCGGGTGACCTCCTGGCCGCGGCGAATCGCCGCCATGCCGTGACTGGTCAACGCCTTCAGGTGGGTGCCGCCAATGGCAGCCCAGGCCTCGCCAACACTTACCCCGGCAACCCGCTCGGCAGCCGCGATGGAGTCGCGCACGGCCTCGATCGTCTTCTCCAGGTTGACGACGACGCCCTTGCGCAGGCCGTCGCTGGGCACGGTGCCCTCACCGATGATGTCGAGCACCCCATCGCTGGCAATCTCACCTATGACCGTGCAGATCTTGGTCGTGCCTATATCTAGGCCAACGATGATGCGTTCGTCACTCATTTCCTTCGCTCACTCCCCAAGGGTAGACCGCTGCGCGGTCCCCTTGCTGATTCGTCCACGCGGCCCAATGACGCTCGAGCGTGGCCACGTCGGGGGTGTAGAGGCTGCCATTCGCCAGCTCGATGTCAAAGCCTTCCGGCGTGTAGCTTATCACCCGCGGCTCGTAGGCAGACAACAGCGCCACGAGCTCCAGGGCCTCATCTGTACGGGGTTCCCCCCACCCGGTCAGGCGGGGCAAGCTCTCATGTTCAGCGGGCGACAGGCCGGGCAGCACCGTGCCGTCGAGCGCCCAGGCGGTCTCGCCGTCGCTCAGCACGGGCGTCCTCTCCCATACCGTGATCGACACGGTGTCCGGCCAGTGGCGTATGACGCTCGCCCGCTCGATCCACGGGTCGCGCTCAAGATCGGCAAGGCTCCAGCGGTTGACCCACAGGAGCGGAAAACCCTGGTCGACACCTGCAAGGTGGGCCACCTGTTCCGGTCCGTAGCGCTGCGTGCCCGACACGACGACCTGCTCTACGCGGGGGTAGAACCAACTGCCGGCCAGGAGCAGGACGGCCAGCGCGAGGAGGGCGTAGACCAGGGGCCGCATTATCGCTGCCCGTCATGTCCCTTCCGGTCAGCTGGAGGCGTTGTAGGCACTGACCGCCCCTTCCAGTTCCTTCACCGCGGTGTGACTGGCCGAGAGATCCCGCGCCACCTGCCACACGTCCCCCGCCCCCAGCGTGATGACCAGGTCGTCGGCGTGGAGCGTCTCGCGCAGGTAGTCGACCGCCTGCTGCTGCCCCAGATAGGTCGCGCTCTTGCCGGCATCCCTGAGCCGGTCGACGATCAGGTCGGGGGAGACTCCCGGTATGGCCGCCTCGCCGGCCGCGTAGACGTCCAGGACGACGATCTCATCGGCCAGGCTTGCCGCATCGGCAAGCGCCCGCCAGTGACGGGCGGTCCTCACCCACCTGTGCGGCTGCAGCACGGCCCGCACGCGCCTGCCGGTGTTGCGGGCTGCGTTGAGCGTCGCCTCCACCTCGGTGGGGTGGTGAGCGTAATCGTCGATGATCATGGGGCCGTCGGCGTCGCCCCAGCGCTGCCAGCGGCGCCCGACGCCGCGGAACTCCTCCAGCGCCGTGATCAGCTTCGCGGTGTCCAGGCCGGTGAGCGAGGTGGCCGCCAGGGCCGCCGCTGCGTTCATCACGTTGTGCAGACCGGGAACTCCCAGTGCGACGGGAAGCCGTTCGCCCTGCGGCGTCCTTAGCAGGAACCGGCTGGAGGCCGGGCCCAGCTCCACGTTCTCCACCCCGTAGTGCGCCTGGGGGGAGCGTCCGAACGTGATGACGTCGGGCACCCCTTCCAGCAGGGTATCGAGGCCCGGCCAGTCGGCGCAGGCGACGACGCGTTCGGCATTGAGGGCGAAGCTGCGCGCCGCCTCCCGCAGGTCGGCCAGGCTCGCATGGTAGTTGCGGCGCTCCTGGTGTTCACCGGCGACGTGGTCGTCATCCAGGTTGATTATTACGGCGATCTCCGCCGCGAGGTGGGCGAATCCGGGATCGGACTCGTCGACCTCGGCCACTAGCCAGTCGCCGTTCCCGACCCGCATGCTGCCGGCGAGGGCGGGCAGGACCGCGCCAATCTGCACCGACGGGTCGCTGCCGGCCGAAAGCAGGATTTGCGCGATCATGCCCGAGGTGGTGCTCTTGCCGTGCGTACCGGTGACGCCTATTGCCGGGATCTCCCGGAAGAGTTGCGCGAGCAGCTCGATGCGCCTGAGCACGCGTACTCCCCGGCGGCGCGCCTCGACCAGCTCGGGTTCGTCGTGCGCCACTGCGGTGGTCGTTATCAGGGTGTCGACGCCTTCCAGGTGGCTGGGGTCGTGTCCGACCTCCACCTCGATGCCGAGAGCCCGCAGCTCCGGCAGAGAAGCTCCCGCACTCGCATCACAGCCGCTCACGCGGAAGCCCAGTGCATGAAAGTGGCGTGCGAGGCTTCCCATGCTCACGCCACCGATACCCATGAAGTGGAGGTGTCTTCTGCTCATCTCTGATCTGCAGGTACCGCGGTCACGGCACCGGCCCCTTCTGCAATCCTCTCCAGCTTGTCCGCAAACCGGCCGGTCGCGCCGGCAGGGGAGAGCGCTGCTGCGGCCCGGGCGTACTCGACCCGCGCTTCCTCAGCCAGCAGCTCCCGCCATATCGAGGGGAGATTGCCCAGATTCTTCTGTTCGAGTACCCGCCCCGCGCCCGCGCGTTCGAACTCGAGGGCGTTGTGCAGCTGGTGGTTCTCGGCGCTCGTCGGGAGCGGCACCATGATGAGTGGCACGCCGTGGAAGGCGGCCTCGGAGAGTGTGCCGTAGCCTGCCCTGGTGATGGCGAGATCGGCGGCACTCCAGGCGAGGCTCGCGTCGACGAAGCCGCGCGTCACGTAGTTAGCGATTCCGGCAGAGCCAGCCCGCACATCCTCGATATGCGCCTCGCCCGTGCTGTGCAGCACGAGCGGGCGAATGTCGCGCAGCTCCCGCAACGCCTCGAGTACCGCCTTGTTGAGGGCAAGCGAACCCTGCGAACCACCCATCACCAGGGTGAGCGTACCGCTCTCGGGCAGGCCCAGGAGGCGACGTGCTTCACTTCTCCCGTAGCGTTGCTCCCGCACCGGGTAGGGCACGACGGTACTGTCGCGCGCCTTCAGGCGCCTGAGGGCCGCCGTTTGCGAGGCGATCACGAGCCTCGCCCGGGAGGCGAACAGGCGCGTCACCAGTCCCGGGTAGGCGTTCTGTTCGTGGAGCACGAGCGGCGTCCTGGTGAGCAGGGCCGCGGCCGCACCGGGAAATGAGGCGAAGCCGCCGAATCCGACCGTCACGGCGGGACGATGCCGGCGAACGAAGCCTACCGCCTGGGTCACCCCCGCAAGGGAGGTGAAGAGCGCGCGCGGGTCGGGACGCTGCCGGTCCAGCTTGCCGGTCCGCACACCCGTGAACGGGAATCCCGCCTCCTGCGCCAGCCGCTCCTCGACGCCATCCCGCTGGCCCAGGAAGTGAACCTCATGCCCGCGCTCCTGAAGCTCGGTGCCAATCGCGATGGCCGGGTAGATGTGGCCGCCGGTTCCCCCGGTGGCGAACACGAACCGGCTCATGCGGCCGCCTCCTGCCTGCGCGACTCGCGGTACGCACTGTGAATGAAGCCTGTGGCGATCGATACGCTGATGAGGCTGTTGAGTCCGTAACTCACGAAGGGTAATGGTATCCCCGTTACCGGGAAAAGTCCTGAGGCGACGAGCAGATTGATGGCCGCCTGGCCGCATATGTACGCAGTCGCGCCGGCCGCGAGCAGGCTGCCGGGGCCGGGTTTGGCTGCGGCGATTCGGATTCCTCTGCCTGCCAGGAGGACGTAGAGGGCGATGAGCGTGAGGATGCCCAGGAAGCCGAGCGCCTGCCCCACGGATACGGCCACCATGTCGGTCTCCGATTCGGGCACGTAGTTGGGCCTGCCCGGACCTATGCCGACGATGCCCGCCTCCATGAGGGTGCGCTGCGCGCGGTACGACTGGTAGGAGGTGGAGGAAACCTGGCTCTGCTCACCCCACAGGTCCTGGAAGCCCGCGAGCCGCTCCCCGATGTAGGTGAACTGGCTCAGGTAGGAGCCGGCCACGAGCAGCGCGATCAGGCCGGCGAATGCGCTGATCGACAGCAGCCGGGTGATCGAGGTGCCCGCGGCTATCATCACCGCGAAGGCCAGCGCGAAGAGGAACGCTGCCGTGGACACGTCCGGTTCCACGACGATGAGGCCGGCCGCGAGGCCAATCACCACCATGGGCCGCCAGATTTGCCAGTCGCCCAGGTGGTTGTGGAAGAAGGCGGTGAGGTAGGCGATGACGGCCACCTTCATCAGCTCGGAGGGCTGGAGGCTCACGCCACCAATGAGCAGCCACCGTTTGCTCTCGCTCCCCGCCGGCGAAACACCCACGATGAGCACGAGGATCAGCATGGCGAGCACGCTCAGGTAGGCGGCGGGGGAGAGGCGCACTATCGCCATGGGCCGCAGGCGGCTCACCAGGACGGTGAGCAGCAGGGCAGCGGCGATGCGGAGTCCGTGCTCAAGTGCCAGGGAGGGCTCGGCGGTCGCGACGCCCAGGATGCCCAGGGCGCCCAGCAGCAGCTGGATGGTCAGGAGGAGGGGGTCCATTGCACCTCCTCCTGGACTACCTCCCGGAACACCTGCGCGCGTTCCCGGTAGTCGCTGAACTGGTCGAAGGAGGCCGCCAGCGGGGCGAAAAGGACCGTGCCGCCATCCTGCTCCAGCGTTCTGCAGGCGAGCCGGACTGCCTCCCGCAGCGCGGCGCGGCCGTCCGGTTCGGTGACCACGTGGGCCGGTACCCACTGGCCGGCAACGCGGGCGAACGGCTCGCCGGCCTCGCCGATGCCTACGAACAGCCGGACCCGCTCCCGGACTAGGTCCTCCAGGGGCTGCAGGTCGGCGCCCTTGCTGCGCCCCCCGGCGATCCAGACGACAGGGCCGTCCGTCGCCTCGAGGGCCGCCCGGACCGCCAGTTCACGAGTGGCGATCGAGTCCTCGATGAATGCGATCCGGTCGGTCCTGGCCACCACGCTGTAGCGACCCAGCAGCCCGGTGAAGCCAGGCAGAGCCCCCCGTATCCGTTCAACGTCCAACCCCGCCCCGTAGGCGAGCAGGGCGACCGCCAGGGCGTTGGCGTGGTTGTGGCTGCCCTCTACGGCCAGCTGTGCGGTGTTCAGAAGGAGTTCGCCATGCAGCCACAGGTCACCGTTGGCATCCCGCCAGGCGGCCGCTGGTCCCTGCAGCGAGAAGCCGGCAGTCCGGGCGGTAGATTCGCGTGCCCAGGACCGCAGGGTAGGGTCGTCGGCGTTGTATACGAACAGGTCCTCGTCCTGCAGGTTGCTGATCAGGTTCCGCTTGGCGCGGTGGTAGGTGCTCACGTCGCGATGCCGGTCGAGGTGGTCGACGCCCAGGTTGAGGACGGCAGCGACCTTCGGGCGCAAGGTGGGGCAGCGCTCCAGCTGGAAGGAGGACAGTTCGACTACCGCAGTGGAGTCGGGCCTGGCGACCCGCGCCAGGGCGGGGTCGATGTTGCCGCCGGCGTAGGCGTCGATACCGTTGGCCTTCAGCACGTAGGTGAGCCAGCTGGTTACGGTGCCCTTGCCGGCGGTGCCGGTGATGCCGATTATTTCGCAGTCGATCGTCCGGTAGACCCACTCGACTTCACCGATCACTTCCACACCGTGATCCCTGAATGTCTGCAGATCGGGATGGTCGATGGGTACGCCCGGCGCGGCCACGCAGACCTGGGCAATCCGGGCTGCATCGGTCGGCTCTCTCAAGCGCGTGGCTCCCAGGGCGCTGGCAGCGTCGATATCGGCCCCATTGGCCCGGTTCTCCATGAAGTAGAGCTCGTGCCCCTGCTTCCGGCACAACTCCAGGAGCGCCAGGCCGGAGCGTCCCAGTCCGTAGGCGAGGACCCTCATGCCGCACCGCCCATGAGCGAGTAGGCGAGCGCCACGCACACCGCGGTTACCAGCCAGAAGCGGAACACCACCTGGACCTCGCTCCAGCCCGACAGTTCGAAGTGGTGATGCAGCGGGCTCATGCGCAGGATCCGCTTGCCGCCGGTGGCGCGGAAGTAGCTGACCTGCAGGATGACCGAGAGCACCTCGAGTACCGGTACCAGCGCAATGAGCGGCAGGTACCAGGTCATGTCACCTACTATCGCCAGGCCGGCGATCCCGGCACCGAGCGCCTCGCTGCCCACACCGCCCATGAAGACCCGCGCGGGTTTGGCGTTGTACCAGAGGAAGCCCAGCAGGGCGCCCAGCAGCGCCAGCGCAAGCGGCTGTGCCAGGAACAGCAGCAGGATGACCGCAGTGATCCCGGCCGCCAGACCATCGAGACCGTCAGAGAAGTTGAAAGCGTTGATCGAACCGACGATCACGAACGCGAAGCCCAGCAGGTCGAGCCAGTAGATGTCGAAGAGCACGTACCCCTGGTCGACCGCGTAGAAGGAGAAGCCGAAGGCGATCAGGGCCTGGGCGAGGATGCGCCAGCGGGCGAGCGCTCCCGTGCTGGCATCGGCCTCCTCCTTCCCTGTGGCAATCCGGTTCTTGCGCGCCAGCGAGGTGAGGTCGTCCCACAGGCCCACTGCGCCGCTGGCGAGCACGAGCAGCAGGAGGGCGAGAGCATGGTCCCCGCCCTGGCCTGTGAGCAGCCAGGTGATGGCTGCTCCAAGCAGGAAGGCGACACCGCCCATGGTGGGCGTGCCCTCCTTCTTCAGATGCTCCCTGGGCCCGTCACGCCGGACCGACTTGCCCCAACCGAAGCGGGACGCCAGCTGGATGTAGGTTCCGCTCAGGAGGAGCGAGATGACCGCGGCAAGGGCAATCTTCACCTGGTGCCTCCGGACGCGGCCCTCTCGCCGTCGCGGGATGCCTGCAGCAAGGCCTGCACGACCTTCTCCAGCCGTACGCCCCGGGATCCCTTCACGAGTACCGTTGCCCCCGCAGGAATCCGATGGAGCAGTCGGGTGGCCTCCTCGGCGTCGTGCACCGTGAGTGACCGGGGGTTGGCCTGCTGAATGTAGGCAGCCTCGGGTCCGACGGCGATGACCAGGTCGAGCCCAATGCTGGCCTCGCCGATCTCGAGGTGATACCGCCTTGACTCCTCGCCCAGTTCCAGCATGTCGCCAAGGATGGCCACCCACGGCTGCGGTTGCTCCCTGAGCACGTCGAGGGCGCTGGCCGCCGAAGCGGGGTTGGAGTTGTAGCTGTCATCGATGATGCGCAGGTCGCCCGCCTTCTTCAGTTGGAGGCGGGAGTCCTCCAGGTTGCACTGGCTCAGCCTCGAAGACAACACAGTTGCCGGAATGCCCAGTGAACGGCCTACGGCAAACGCCGCTACGGCGTTGGTTGCGACTGCGCGGCCGGGAGCGTTGACCGTAAAGGTGGCGCCCCCTGCCTTCACCTCCTGGTGCCACTCACCCTTACTCGCTACGCAGCCCTGGACGCCGACCCCCGGTTCGTCCTCCGGCCCATTGCGGCACTCGCTGCGCAATCCATAGGTCTGCAGGCCAGGCACAGGTTCCGGGAGCAGCGCTGCTGCCTGCAGGCTGGCGAACCTCACCGGCGACCTCTTCAGGAGCAGGCTCTTTTCGCGCGCCACTCCCTCGAGGGAGCCCAGCCGCTCCAGGTGGCTGGGGGCGATCGCCGTGAGGACACCGATGTCCGGCCTGACCAGTTCAACGAGCTGCTCCATCTCGCCGGGGTGGTCTATTCCCAGCTCCAGGACGAGAGGCCGCTCAGGATCCTCCACGGCTGCGCCGACCATACGGGCGGCGAGCGCCGGCAGAGTATTGAGGTTGCCGGCAGAGTAGAACGCGTTGAGGGCGCAAGCCAGGTACTGCTTGGTTGTGGTCTTGCCAACGGAGCCGCTCACGGCGACTACCGGTCCGCGCAGCTGCTCGCGTGCGTAGGCTGCCAGCCTGTACAGGGCCTTCCGGGCGTCCGGCACTATCACAGCACCCGGATAGTCACGGTCTGACACGACGAAGGCCGCCCCCATTTCGACGGCCTGTGGAGCGAACCGGATACCGTGGCCGCGTTCACCCTGAAGCGCGAAGAAGACCTGACCCGGCCTCAGGCGCTCCGTGCTGAACTCGACTCCCACTGCCCGGGGCAGGGCAGCGCCCGGAAGGCGTGCTTCCGGGAGGAGCTGTGCGATAAGGTGTGCGGTCAGTTCCATGTCGTATCAGGCGTCCAGCCCATATGAGTCACTTACACATCTTACACAAAGGTGGTGGATGGGGCGCGGGCAAATCGATTACGTATCTCTCACCTGTTATTCGTACTGCGCGACGGCACTCGGGGCCGGCCCCTGGCCGGCAGCTGCCACCGCCTTGGTGCCGATTTCGCGGAAGAGAGGGGCGGCCACGTATGTGCTGGATGTGTCCACGCGCGGCTTGTGGACGTATACGGACATGATCACCTGTGGCTCGTCGGCGGGGTAGAAGCCCGAGAAGCTCAGGTTGTAGTCATCCTCGAGATAGGTGCCGGCCGCGGCGTCGTACACGTCGGCGGTTCCAGTCTTGCCGGCAACGGTAACGTCGGGGATCCGGGCGCGCCTCGCGCCGCTGTTGTCGACGGTGTGCTGCAGCATCTCGCGCAGCTCGCGGGCAACCCAGGGGGAGATCACCTGGTAGGGCTCGGGTACGCTCTCGCCCTCCACGAGGTAAGGGGTCACGAGCTGACCGTCGTTGGCGAACACCGAAAATGCCATGGCCATCTGCAGCGGGGTTACGGCGATGCTCTGGCCAATGACTATGGAGGCCTGATCCTGGGGTACCCAGTGCTGCCAGGGGTTGATGATTCCGGGCCGGGTGAACAGCGACTGGAGCTCCGGGGAGCGGCCGAATCCGAAGCGGTGAAGCCAGCGGTAGATCTCATCGGGCTCGTACTCCTCGGCGATGACGAGCATGCCCGTGTTGCTGGAGAAGCGCAAGATGTCCTTCGCCAGCAGGTGGTCGTCGTGGCTCACCACATCGCAGAAGGTGTTCCAGCCCACCCGCTTGCAGGGTTTCGACTCGATGAGCTGCTGCGGCGTGATGCGGCCGTCCTCCAGCGCGGCGGCAATGATCATCGGTTTCATGACCGAACCCGGTTCGTGCTGCTCCAGGAAGGCCCGGTTGATCAGGGCATCACGGTCGTAGAAGCCCTGATTGTTCGGGTCGAACTCAGGGTAGGAGGCGGCAGCGAGGATGCGACCGGTACCGGCTTCCAGCATGACGACCGCGCCGCTTTCGGCCTCAGTCTCCTCGATCGTCCGGCGCAGCTCGCTCTGTGCGGCGGCCTGGTAGGTGGGGTCAATCGTAAGCCGGACGTCTTCGCCCATCTGCAGCACCTGGTCGTACGAGTATTCGACGCCCTCCAGGCCATAGCGGCCATCGGGTTGGATGCGGCCGCTGAAGCCGATCAGGTGTGCAGCGAGGGTGCCTTCGGGGTAGCGGCGGTACTCCGGCTGGCCCTCCGCGAGGATGGTGCCGTCGGCCGCCAGGATCCTGCCGCGGGGTATCGGGTCGGGGAGAGCCCCGGGCCACAGCGGCGTGCCGGTGCCGTACATGGCGAAGCCGGCCAGGGCGAGCAGCAGTGGCACGGTGATGGCCAGGTGCAGCAGGTGGCGGCGCGCCAGGAAGAGCTGCGCAGGGGCTTCCTGCTGGGCCATGTCCAAGGCCCTGGTGCCTGTACGGCTCATGTCCGTGGGGCGCAGGAATGCGTTCCGGCCGGTGATTCGATCTCCCCTTATTGCCATGCTGTCCTCACAGTGAGTCCCGTCGCCGGAGTTTGCCGGGCGGGTGGCGTGTCATACAGGACGTGCCGTGTTTCCTCAACCTCTGGTGCCGGGACCATTCCGTTTTCGCGTGCCCAGTTGGCCACGGCCAGTGGACCTGAGATAGTGGCTGCCTGCTGCCGTAAAATAGTGATCTCCTCCTGAAGGAGCGCCTTCCTGTCCAGAAGGTCCCATTGGTGGTTGAACCGCGCCTGGTTGTTGGCTCCGAGCACTGCCAGGACGATCAGGGCGATTACGTAGAGCGGCACCAGCCGCTCAAGCCGCCAACGGGCAAGCGTCGACTCGTTCACCCGGTCCTCCTTTCAGCTATGCGCAGCTTGGCGCTGCGTGCGCGGGGATTCCGCGCGACCTCGGCCTCATCGGCGGTAACCGGACGCTTGGTCAGGACCTCCAGCCGGGCGTCGTCCCTGAATGCCCGCTTTACGAGCCGGTCCTCGAGGGAGTGGTACGAGATGATGGCGATCCGGCCGCCCGGTCGCAGGAGAGCGGGTGTCTTGAAGAGGAGGTCCTCAAGGGCGCCCAGCTCGTCATTGACGTAGATTCGCAGGGCCTGGAAGGTGCGCCGGGCCGGATGGTCGCGCCGCTCCCGTGCCGGGTAGGCGCCCGCGACGATCTCGGTCAAACGCTCGGTCGTCGTGATCGGTTCCTCTTCGCGGGCCTCACAGATCGCCCGGGCGATCCTGCGCGAGTAGCGCTCCTCGCCGAACCTGAAGATGATCGCGGCCAGCTCCTCACAGGGGAGTTCGTTGACGACATCGCGGGCGCTCTTCTCCTGCGTGCCCATCCTCATGTCCAGCGGACCGGAGTGCCGGAAGGCGAAGCCGCGGTGTGCCTCGTCGAGCTGCATGGATGAAACACCCAGATCGCAGAGCAGACCGTCAACAAGACCCACCCCCAGACCTTGGAGGTGCTCGTCGATGTCGCGGAAGTTTCCGGTGACAAGCTGGAAACGGTCGGCTCCATACTGCTCCGCATAGCCGACGGCGCCGGGATCCTGGTCGATAGCCACTACCGAAGCGCCCTTGTTCAGGAAGGCCCGGGTATGTCCCCCTGCCCCGAAGGTGGTGTCCACGATGACCCTGTCGGGACCTGCATTCAGGTAGTCGAGAACCTGCTCCTCGAGGACGGGGGTATGCGGCGCCTTCATCAGCCCACCAACTCGCTCAGCAGCTCGGGCGCGGGCGGCATCGTCTGCACCTGGCGCAGGTTTTCGTTCCAGCGCTCCTCGTTCCAGATCTCCAGGCGGTTCGGCGCCCCCGCCACGATCACGTTTCCGTTGATCTCGGCAAAGGTGCGGAGGGTAGCCGGGAGGGTTACCCGTCCGGCGCTGTCGGTTTTCGCCTTGGAGGCCCCCGAGTAGAAGAAGCGGATGAAGTTGCGTGCGTCAGGATCCGTAAGCGGCAGTTCGGTGAGGCGGTTCTCGATCCGCTGCCAGGAGGCGAGGGGGAAGACGTAGAGGCAACCCTCCATGCCGCGGGTGATGATCATTCCGCCGTCGACGAACTCACGAAAGGCAGGGGGCATGATTACCCTCCCCTTGTCGTCGACCGAGTACTGGAACTCCCCGAACGGCACCTTGCTGGTCTCCCACCTTTCTCCACTCGCGCTCGCTCAGGGGCAGTTGCGTTTATCGTTCTCTTCCCCTTGGGCATCGCAAGAACCGCTAATGGAACGTTAGCACAATTCTACCACACTCTCCCACAATTCCCCACAAATTACTCATATAGTTGCCACGCTCCCCACCTGAGGCGCACGGGGGCGCCCGGGAGCCTGTCGGAAACTGCTGCTGGAGTCCTGCCGAAACCGTGTTGCCTACCCGCTCGGGAGCAACAAAAAATGGCGAACGCCTTGTCGCGTTCGCCGTTTGGTTGCAGGTGGGCGTGTAAGCCGGGTTCTGTCCCCTCGCGGGGTCTGATCATCTGTCTGGGACGCACGTCGCCGTGCGCCTCGAGCGGTCAACCCGGAGATTGTAGCGAGCCGGGCTAGCTCTTTCTCCCTATCGGACCTTGCACCGGGTGGGGTTTACCCAGCTTCCCCTGTTACCAGGAGAACTGGTGCGCTCTTACCGCACCCTTTCACCCTTACCTTCGCCAAGCGAAGGCGGTTTGCTTTCTGTTGCACTTGCCGTCGCCTTACGCGCCCAGCCGTTAGCTGGCACCCTGCCCTGCGGTGCCCGGACTTTCCTCAGCGCCTCGCGGCGCCGCGATCAGACAGCCCACACTGCGACGGGCATTCTAGCAAAACCGGTGGGCATTGCGGCTCCCCGGAATGACGAAAATGGCCGGCCCCGGCGCAGCCGCCGAGTCGCGACTGCAGGCAGAACGTTGCGACTGCGGGCAGCAAAAGGGAAGGGCGCAAGAACCTTGCACCCTTCCCTCCAATCGGACATGCAGTACCGCCATGTGCGGTCGCGGCTTAAAGCTCGCGGTAGTCGGTAACCTCGATCTCGCCGTCGATGATCTGCTGCTGCACATCCTCGAGCTCCTGGAGCAGGGACTCGGGGAGGAGCGCCTCGTTGTACTCGTCGAGGGCGAAGGAGACGCCGCCTTCGGCCACGCCGAGGTTGAAGACGCCGGCCTCGAACTCGTCATTGACGACGTCCATCACGGCTTCGTAAGCGGCAACGTCAACACGCTTCATCATGCTGGTCAGGCCGTGGTTGAGGGTCTCGGGGTTGTTGTCGGTGTCACCCTCGAAGTTCTGGTTGGAGTCGACACCGATGAAGAAGAGCGGCTGGCTCTCCGGGCCGCAGCGGTTCTCGTACTCGGGGCTGCGGGGGATTTCCGTCAGGACGTCGGCCAGCGGCGTGGTACGCAGCTCGCCGCGCGGCTGGTAGCACATCGTCTCGTTAACGAAGTCGATGACGCCGCGGCCGGACCCACCGGCAGCGTGGTAGATGATGTCGGCGCCCTGGGCGTGCTGGTTGGTGGCAAGCTCCTTGGCGCGGGTGGGGTCGTTCCAGGCGGTATCGGTCGTGCCGACGTAGTTGCTGATCACCTGGCAATCCTCGCAGGCAGCGAGGACGCCCTCTTCATAGCCGGTGTTGAAGTTGCGGATGAGCGGGATGTCCATGCCGCCAACGAAACCGACGACGCCCGTCTGGCTCATCTTGCCGGCGATGTAACCGACGAGGAAGGAGCCCTCGTGGTCCTTGAAGGTGTAGCTGCGGATGTTGTCGCCCTCGACGATCTCGTCGATCATCACGAAGTTCGTGTCAGGGAATTCGCGGGAGGTATTGGCGAGAGCGCCTGCCTGGGCGAAGCCGGGAGCCACGATGAGCTCGGCGCCCTGGCTGGCGATCCGGCGCTGGCCCTCACCGGCCGTGTCGGGGGTACCCTCGAACTCGAGAACCTCGATCTCGTACTCGCCCTCGAGCTCCTGCAGCGCCCGCTCCATGCCGCGCCAGGTGCCCTCGTTGAACGAGCCGTCGAACTTGCCGCCGGCGTCGAAAACGATGCCCATCACGAAGTCCTGTGCAAACGCTGCTACGCCCAACGTGAGCACCAGGGTTGCTGCTAAGACCTTCTTCATCAAGTCCTCCAATGTAGCTTGAGTTGCCTTCGCCCAACTATAGCCCAACGGGAAGCTCCTGCCTGGCAGTGTATGCGGGTGCAGATATACTCCAGGACATGGGTCAGGAAGAACGGGCGCAGGAACTTCGAACCCGCCTGCGCGACGCCAGCTACCACTACTACGTCCGGCAGCGGCCGGTCATGAGCGACGCCGAGTGGGACTCGCTCTTCGCAGAGCTGCTCGAGATCGAGGAGCAGAACCCGGAGCTGCGCACGGAGGACTCGCCCACGGTTACCGTCGGCAGTCCCTTGCAGGCCAGTTTCAGGTCGACCGCCCATCCCACCCGGATGTACTCGCTCGACAACGCCTTCAACGAGGAGGACGTACGCGCCTTCCTGAACCGCGTGTCGCGCACCCTCTCCTCGGATGAGGAGGTGGAACTGCTGGCCGAGCCGAAGGTGGACGGCCTCTCCATCAACCTCTACTACAGGCATGGCCGGCTGCAGTGGGCCGCCACCCGCGGTAACGGCACCGAGGGCGAGGATGTGACGGTCAATGTCCTCGGCATCGAGGGACTCCCCCGCGAACTCCGTGACGCTCCGCCCGAGCTCGAGGTCAGGGGAGAGGTGTTCCTCTCCAAGGAGGAGTTCGCGAGGATCAACGAGGAGCGGGATGAGCGGGGCGAACAGCTATTCATGAACCCGCGGAATGCCGCGTCGGGCACGCTCCGGAACATCGATCCGGCGGTCCCGGCCGGCCGTAAGCTGGAGGCTTTCTTCTACGGGGTAGGCAGCGCCGCCCAGTTGCCGGTCAGGCGGCAGTCGGAGCTGCTCGACTGGCTGGACGGTGCCGGCTTCAGCGTCAACCCTGAGCGCACGCTGGTGACCGGGGTGGAAGCCGTAGAGGAGCTCATGGAGAGGTGGCGGGAGAAACGCGTCGACCTGAGGTATGAGGTTGATGGCGTCGTCTTCAAGGTTGACAGCTTTGCCCTGCAGGAGGAGTTGGGAACTACCAGCCGCGCGCCCCGCTGGGCACTCGCCTACAAGCTGCCGGCGCAGGAGGTCGCGACTACCCTGCAGGCGATCACCATCCAGGTCGGGCGCACCGGAAAGATAACGCCGGTCGCCGAACTCGAACCGCGCCTCATCGAAGGCACCGTCGTCGCCCGGGCCAGCCTCCACAATCCCGGGTTCATCGCCGAGAAAGACCTGCGCGTGGGCGACCGGGTAGTAGTCCACAAATCGGGCGGAATCATTCCGGAGATCAAGGAGGTCCTGCACGCCGAGCGACCCGAGGGCACCGTGCCGTACGAGTTTCCCGGGAACTGCCCGGAGTGCGGGAGCGAGCTCGTCGAGGACGGCGCGAACCTGCGCTGCGTCAACCCTGATTGCCCGGTACAGGTGGTGCAGCGGATAACCCACTTCGCCTCCAGGGCGGCGATGGATATCGAGGGTCTGGCGCAGAAGACCGTTATTGCGCTCCTCAGCGCAGGTCTGATCAGGACGCTTCCGGACCTGTTCGACCTCACCGTGGGGCAGGTCGAGGAACTCGAGGGGTTCGGGAAGGTCTCGGCCACCAAGCTGGTAAATCAGATCCAGGCGGTGAAAGACAGGCCGCTCGACCGCTTCCTCACCGCACTGGGCCTGCCGCACGTGGGCCCCAGGACGGCCGAGATCCTGGCGATGCACTTCGGATCGCTGGAGCGCATCCGGAATGCCACCGTAGAGGAGCTCGCCAGCGTGCGTGACATCGGGGAGCTGACCGCGCAGCAGATACATGCCGCGCTGAACGAGCCCCACCTCGAGCAAACCATCGACGAGCTCCTGGAACGGGGCGTGTCTCCGGCCCCGCTTGCCGGCCGCGACGAGTCGCAGCAGACGCTGGCCGGCCTCACCTTTGTCCTCACCGGTTCGCTTACGCGGCCGCGCAAGGAGTGGCAGGGCGAGCTGGAGGGCAGGGGCGCACGCATTACCTCGAGCGTGAGCAAGAAGACAGATTATGTGGTGGCCGGCGAGGACCCCGGTTCGAAGCTGCAGCGCGCCCGGGAGCTGGGGGTCACGGTCCTCGACGAGGAGGGGCTGCGCAGCCTGCTCGACGGATCCCGCGAGGAGCAGGTCTAGCCAGATTTCGAGTCCAGGGGGCGTCCGGCCGTGTCCGTTCCGGACGCCCCTTACATCGAGGTCATCGGGAGCTACTCAGAATCAGAAGAGTATCTTCGACCAGTCAAGTTCGTCGAGCGGCGTGAATACGTCGACGTGCTCCATGAGGATGCCGGCCGACTGGTTCTTGAACATCGCGCACTCCACATGCTTGCCGGTCCGCTTTATTGCCTCGACCAGCTCCACGTAGTCACCGTCGCCGGAGATGATCAGGGCGCAGTCGTAGGCGTCCTGGTAGGCGAGTGCAAGGCTCTCCACGGCGATGGCCACGTCGATGCCCTTTTCGACCAGCGAGCCGTCGGCGCGCCGGAAGAGCCGGCCCAGGCGCACCGTGACGTAGGGGATGCGACGCAGTGACTCGAAGAACCGCTGCTGGCCGTCGCGCAGGTCCTCGTCGTAATCATCGGTGAGGGTCGCGTTGTAGTAGTAGGTGCGCATCAGGGGCCGGTCGCGCTTGAGTTGCTTGATCAGCTCGGCAAGATTTACCCGCGTGTTGGATAAGTTTTCACGCATGCCGTTATAGAGGTTACTGCCGTCGATGAAAATAGCCAGGCGTTCGCGCAAGTTGCATACTCCAAGAAGAAATATTGTGAGATCTGGCTCATTCTATAATGCTGAGCCGCCGTCAATAAGTGTGCGACTGACCACCGTGGTCAGACAGCCGGAGAATAACAGATTGCAACTCCCGGGACACACGGCCCGTACGCCGCCCCTCCGTATACTCACGCCATGAGCGAAGTAATCAGGGCCGAGTCGTTCGATCTGGATCACACGAAAGTACGCGCGCCGTACGTGCGCCTGGCGGGTTCACAGGCCGGACCCGCCGGTGACGAGGTGCGCAAGTTCGACCTGAGGCTCGTGCAGCCGAACGAGCAGGAGATACCGACCGCCGCGCTCCACACCATCGAGCACCTCTTCGCCGGCCTCCTGCGTGAGACTCTGGGCGACCGGGTGATCGACGCGTCACCCATGGGCTGCCGTACCGGCTTCTACCTGACCGCGTTCGCCCCGGTTTCGGAGCAGGAGGTCCTGGACGGCTTTGAGCAGGCCCTGCGCGGCGTTGTACGGTTCGACGGCGAGATTCCGGGTTGTAGCGAGCTGGAGTGTGGGAACTTCAGGGACCACTCGTTGCCGGGTGCCCGCGAGTGGGCCCGGCGGGTGCTGGAGCAGGAGATAGTGGTTCAGCCGACGATCACCATCGAGAGGTAAGCACCCGGGGAAAATGAGACAGATGAGTGTATCCGGCGTTGTTCACGTGATCTCTCATCAATTCTCTCATCTGAGTTTGCCTGATAATCATGCCCATGGAGCGTAAGCCGCTGATTCTCATCGTTGAGGACGAAAAAGAGATTGCCAAGTTCATAGACCTGGAGCTTCAGGCCGAGAGTTATGAGACCGTCGTGACCTACGACGGGGTGACCGGCCTTTCCAAATTTCGTGAACTGAACCCCGACCTGGTTGTCCTCGACCTCATGCTGCCCGTGCTTGACGGCCTGGAGGTCGCCAGGCGCATCCGCAAGACGTCGAACACGCCAATCATCATCCTGACAGCCAAGGACAGCGTGGATGACAAGGTGACCGGCCTCGACTCCGGGGCCGACGACTACCTTGTCAAACCGTTCTCCATCGAGGAGCTGCTTGCGAGGGTACGGGCACACCTGCGGCGCGTCAATCCGGCCGTCACCGGCGAGGTACGGGTCGCCGACCTGGTCATGAACCTCGATGGGCGGGAGGTCTTCCGGGACGGCCGGCGCATAGAACTTTCCGCCAAGGAGTTCGAACTGCTCGAACTGTTCGCACGGAATCCCGGCAAGGTCTTCAACCGCTTCGAGATCGAGGAGAAGGTATGGCCCGAGTACACCGGCGGGTCAAACGTCGTCGACGTCTACGTCGGCTACCTGCGCCGCAAGCTTGAAGGCGAAGGGGAGAGGCGCCTGATTCACACCGTGCGAGGGGTCGGGTACGTATTGAGGGAAGAGTAACCCCACGTGTCCCTGCGCCTTCGACTCACCCTGTTCTTCAGTGCGTTCATCGCAGTGATCCTCTCGGCCGTGGCGCTGTCCGTCTACGCCCTGACCGAGCGTTCACTGAACGAGGGGATCCAGGAGCGTGCTGTCCAGGCACTGGTCGACGTGCAGCGCGAACCCTACGTCAACACCGGGCTGGAGAAGCTGCCCGGCGACCTGTACTCCCACGTGCTGCTGCTGGGCAGCCCCGAGCTGTCACAGTTCGACGATATCGACGACCTGCGGATAGGCGTGACGCTCACCCCGACGCGGACGCGGCTGTTCCAGACGCTCGGTGACTCCGAGCTCACGCAGCTCCTGGAGACCGGGCGCGTCACCACCCAGGCCCGCCTGGGCACGGGGGAGCCGGTATTCGTTGCCGGCAGGATCAGCACCATCACCGAAGAGGTGAGCCAGCGCCGTTACCAGGCTCTGATCCTGGTTGGCGTGCCCGCCAGCGAGGTGAGCATCACCCTCAACAAGCTGCGCTCGGACCTGGGCGTGACCGTAGTGCTCGCGTTCATCGCTTTTGCCCTGGGCGTCTGGCTCCTCTCCCGGCAGGTTCTGGCCCCGCTGCAGCGCGTGACCCAGGCGGCGGCGCGGGTCACCAGCCGGGACCTGTCGCAACGCGTTCCGGTTCCGCGCAGCAAGGACGAAATTCACGAGCTTGCGCTTACGCTCAACCGGATGCTCGACCGGCTCGAGGAGTCCTTCGACACCCAGCGCCGCTTCACCGCCGACGCCTCCCACGAGCTGCGCACGCCCGTTACCGCCATCGTGGGCCACGCCAACTACCTGTTGCGGCGCACCAAGCCGAGCCCGGATCAGATCGACTCCCTCACGGTGATACGCCGCGAGGCCGACAGGATGGCCAAGCTCGTCAACGACCTGCTGGAGCTGGCCCGTGCCGACGCGGGCTTCTCCATCGAACGCGTGCGCACGAACCTGCTCGACATCGCCGAGGCCGTGCACATGGAGGTCGCACCCGTCGCCGGCAACACCGAGATCATCATCACCAGCCCAGCGCCCGTCCAGGAGGTCATCGGCGACCCGGCCCGCCTCAAGCAGGTCGTCCTGAACCTCGTCCAGAACGCGATCAACGCCGGAGCCCAGCACATCTCCGTGTCGGTCTCGAAGGAGAAGGAGATGGTGCGCCTGGAGGTGCTCGACGACGGGCCCGGCATACCCAGGGAGTCGCTGCCGCACCTGTTCGACCGCTTCTACCGCGTCGATGGCGCCCGTTCCACCCGGGGCAACGGCAGCGGCCTGGGACTGGCGATCGTCTCCTGGATCGTGCAGCAGCACGGCGGCACGGTCGAGGTGCAGTCGAGCCTGGGTGAGGGTTCCGTATTCAGCATCCTGCTGCCTGCCTCTGACGGGGAACGGGCCGAGGAGAAGGTGGGCAGGGTAGCCCAGCAGGGGTAGGATCGGTCCGTGCCTCTCGCGCTGGACGTACTGCTTCCCCTGCCACTGGGCAGCTTCCGCTACCTGATCCCGCCGCACCTCCAGGCGACACCCCTGGTCGGCAGCCGGGTCGCGGTGCCGTGGCAGGGCGGGCTGCGCATAGGCGTTGCGGCGGCCGTTGTCGATTTGCCCACTGCCAAGGCCGGTGAGTACCGCGAGGTGACGGGCCTCCTGGACGAAAAGCCGTTCCTGGCACAGGAAAC
This sequence comes from uncultured Trueperaceae bacterium, assembly GCA_937983275.1. GTDB lineage: Bacteria > Deinococcota > Deinococci > Deinococcales > Trueperaceae > CALKAI01. Next base: position 32,914 of record CALKAI010000025.1, read on the forward strand.
CGTCGGGCTGCTCCTCGAACTCTCCCAGGCGACAGCGACCCCACCGGGGAGCGTGCTGGCCACCTTCGTCCCGCGGGGACTGCGTGAGGAGCTCCACCATGAGGTGCGACTGAGCACGGCGGTGGAACCCGGCGGCGAACTCCAGACAGCCCTGCAGAGGCTGTCGGCCGAAGAGTGGCGTGCCGTCAGCGTGCTTTCTGACGAGGAGCTGGAGCGGTTGCGCGAACAGGGCCTGCTGATCGAGCGGGCACGGCTGGCGCAGAAGACCGTTACGGTGCTCGCTCCAGGCGAGCCGGCCGGCGACGCGCTGGCGGGCGCACAGCAGGAGAACCAACGCAAGGCGCTCGAGGTGCTGGAGGAGCTGGGGCACGCCGAGAGCGGCGCGGCGCTCGCCGCCCGGGCCGGTGTCCCGGTCAGCGCGGTGCGCGCGCTGGTCCGCAAGGGGTTCGCGCACTACACGGAGCGGCCGCTGCCCCCGCCGCAGGCCGTCTTCGTGCACTCCGACGCGCCTGCCCCTGACGGGGCGGCGGGCCTGGACGCCGGACAGCGGTCCCAGCCCGTAACACTGGTGGGCGGTGCGACGAGGCGCGAGCGGCTGGCGGCGATCGCTCCTGTGCTGATGCAGGATGTCTGGGCCGGAAGCAGCGTCCTGGTGCTGGTCCCAGAAGGGGCGTACCTGAACGAAACGGCACAGGAACTCGCGGGCGCCCTTCCCGTCCTGAGCCTCTCCGGCCAGTCGACCGACAGCGAGTGGGAGGCGGTCTGGCGGGAGGCCGCGGCCGGGACGCCGCTGGTGCTGGTGGCGACGTACGGGGCGCTGTTCGCCCCCTTGCCGCGCCTGGCGCGCCTCGTCGTGCTGGAGGCGGCGAGCGGCAGCTACAAGCTGCAATCCGGCCCGCGCAGCTTCGTGCCCTCGGTCGCCAGACTCTACGCGCAGGCCCGGGGCGTCCCGCTCGTGCTCGCCGATGTCCTGCCCAGTCCCGAGATGGAAGCCTGGGGCGCCGGCGGGCGGCACCTGCGCCTGCCCTTGCCCGGGGCGCGCTACCACGTGAGCGATCTGGAGGGCGGCAGCGGCTGGCCGCTGGGAACCGAACTGGTAACTGTCCTCAAGCAGGTGGCCCAGCGCGAGCGGCAGGGTGTGCTGCTGGCGCCCAGGCGGGGATTCTCGGCCGCATTCGGCTGCGAGTCGTGCGGCAGCTCGGTCATGTGCCCCAACTGCGATCTGGCGCTGCGGTACCACCAGTCGCGGGACAGGCTGCGCTGCCACCAGTGCGGCTATGAGGCGCTCCCGCCCGATGACTGCCCCAGCTGCGGCGAGGGTCCAATGAGGCCCGAGCGCGCGGCGGGGACGGAGTGGGTGGCAACCGCGCTGAAGCGGCTGTTGCCCGACTTCCCCGTCTACCGCCTCGACGCCGACCGCTCCGACGACCTCACCCCCCTCTACGAGGGGGAACCGGGCATCGTGGTGGCGACGACGGCGCTCTTCAGGCGCCGGCCTTTGCCGAACGTCTCGCTCCTCGCGGTCACGCTCCTAGACACACACCTGAACGTGAGCGACTTCCGGGCGGCAGAGGAAAGCCTGCGCCTCCTCCTCCAGCTTCCCGAGCTCGCGCCCGGCAGGAGGCCGCTCACGGTCATACAGACCTTCCAGGCGCAGCACGAGGTGCTCCAGGCGATAACGGGCGAGCAGCCCGACGCGATCGACGGCTACCTGGAGCGCGTGCGCGAGCGGCGGCAGGCCTTCGGCTACCCGCCCTTCGGCGAACTCGCCAAGGTTCAGGTGAGCGCGCGCGACCGGGAGACGGCGCTGTACGCTGCCAATCGCGTCGCCGGCATCCTGGAGACGGCCGGCGGCCGCGATGAGGTGCTGGGGCCGGCGGCGGCCCCGGTTGCGCGCGTAAGGGGACGCTACTCGTTCCTGCTCTACATCAGGACGCAGGGCGAGGAGCGCCTGCGCGAGCTCCTGCAGACCCTCTCGTCCCGGGAGTCGGGCGCCAGCGTGCGCGTTGACGTCGACCCGCGGGACGTTGCCGAATTCATCGAGTAGACTTGGGGACGATAGATCATGGCGACACTTCAGAACAGGCGGGCCGGTTTCGATTACGAGTTCCTGGAGACCTTCGAGGCGGGGATCGCCCTGACGGGCTCCGAGGTCAAGTCGTTGCGGGCCGGCGGCGGCTCGATTGCCGAGGCGTACGCGCGGCTGCGCGGCGACGAGGTCTACCTCGAGGGGATGAACATCCCGCCCTACAAGGACGCCTCCTACAACAACCACGAGCCGGTGCGCAGCCGTAAGCTGCTCCTCAACCGCCATGAGATCGAGGAGATCCGCAAGGGGCTGGACCGCAAGGGGTTGACCCTGGTTCCCCGCCGGCTCTACTTCAAGGACGGCTGGGCGAAGGTCGACATCGCGCTGGCGCGTGGGCGCAAGGTCCACGACAAGCGTCGTCAACAGGCAGAGAAAGACGCGAAGCGCCAGATAGAACGCGAGCTTGGCCGCAAGTAGTGCTAGGCCAGCTTCCCCGCCCCCTGCTGCTGCTCCTCCTGCTCCTCGCCCTGCCGGGCGTGGCGCAGGCCCAGCCTCAGCTATCGGTCAACGGCAGCCACGTGCCGGGACTCACACTGAACCTCGTTCCCGGCATTTCCTACGCGCCCGCCCAGGAGTTCGCCCAGGCGCTGGGCGCGACGATGATGGTCGACTACGGGAGCGGCCGGCTCACCCTCGAGCTGGGCGGTCGCCTCGTCGGCATGCCCGTCAGTGAAGACCCGGCTGCGGCGCGGGGCACGATCACCGTCAACGGGAGCAGCAGCGAAGCGGCCACCCCGCTGCTGACGCAGGGGCAGCTCTACCTGCCGGTCTCGGCCGTAGCCCAGGCGGTTGGCGGCCACACGAGCTTCGTCTCCGAACAGGACCGCGTGATGGTGGTGACGCCCAGGGGGCGCCTCACAGATGTGAGCCTCCTCGAGGCCGGCGGGGCGCAGCGGCTCGTCTTCGAGCTCAGCAGCAACGTCCCGTTTGCCGTCCAGCGGACCGGCGAGGAGCAGGTCGCGATCAGCTTCGAGAGGACTTCGGCCAGCAGGCTGCCGGCGCTGCCGCAGGGCGGGCGGGTGCGCTCCGTACGCACTCAGGAGGGAGCCGCCCGGACCACGGTGCTGGTCACGACAGCGAGCGACACCGCCTACAGCAGCTACACGATTCCCGATGGGCGCGGCTACCAGCTGGTCGTCGACTTCTTCGAGTCTGGCGAGCGCCAGGTCGAAGCGGCACAGCAGGTGCGGATCGTCATCGACCCGGCTCACGGCGGGGAAGACCCCGGCCAGGAGCTTGCCGGACAGGCGGAGAGCGAAGCCGCACTGCAGCTGGCAACATCACTGGCCCGCGAGCTCGAACGGCGCGGGGCGCAGGTCCTGCTCACCCGCCGTGAGGACAACGCGGTGAGCGCCGTTGAAAGGTCGGACATGGGGGTCGGCGCCGACCTGTTCCTGTCGCTCCATGTTCACGACCTGCAGGGCCAGGCCGTGACGGTGCACTACCTGGGGGAGGCCCAGGAGGCGAGCACCCTGGAACTGGCGATTCGCCAGAACGCCCAGGCGCAACTCGGGGAGACGACAGACCCGCTGCGCCGGCGCCTGCTCCTCAACCTGGTGCCCGACCTGGAGGTGGGCCGCCGTTATGCGGAGGACCTGCAGGTGGAGCTGTTCAACCGTGCGCGGATAACCGTTGCCGATCCCAGCCCGGCGCCACTCGCCGTCCTCGAGGGGGCAGCGGGCCGGGGGTTGCTGCTGGAAGTACCGGCGACCGTCCTCGCCGGAGCGGGCCATGAAGGCCTGGCGCAGGCGCTGGCTGGTGCGGTGGCGCAGCTTGTCTCTGCCGGAACTGAAGCCGCAGGCCTATGAGGACCGGTCTGCTGCTCAAGCCCGAGGTCATTCTCGCGGCGCTGCTGTTCGTTCTGGGCGCGGGGTACCTGATGGGCGGGCTGCTGGAGGGCGGCGTCGAATTGCGGGAGGTGGAGCTGCAGGCGCCCGAAGGCAGGAGCATGAGGGCAGTCGAGGTGCAGCTCGTTCGTTTCGATCCCGCCGGCCTCGAGGTTCCCTCCTTTGTAACGGTCGAGGTTCCTGAAGACGACGAGGCGGGGCTCTATGCCGCCACCCTCGCTGCCCTGCGGGAAACTCTGGTCGCCGACGGCGTGTGGCCGCAGGAGCTGCCGGCGCCCCTGGTGTTCCTGCCCAGCGTGGGCCGCAGCAGCAACCTCGTCCTGGATTTCCGCTTCGCCGACAAGCCCAGCCTCACGGTTGCGCAGGAACGCTCGCTCCTGGATTCGATCGAGGCGACGCTGGCCGCCAACGGGATCGACAGCGCCAGCTACCTGCAGAACGGCCAGGCTGCCCGGGTTTTCCTCGAGCACCTGACCGTCCGGAGTTCCCTCTAGGCTTTTCCGCTTACGGGTAGAGCCGGGTGAGCATACGCGGGAAGGGGATGACCTCGCGCAGGTGCTTCGCTCCCGTGACCCAGGCGACGACCCGCTCGAGGCCCATGCCGAAGCCGGAGTGGGGCACGCTGCCGTAGCGGCGCAGGTCCAGGTACCACTCGAACGCCTCGCGCGGGAGGTTGTGCTCCTCGATCCTCTTCTCGAGCAGGGCCAGGTCGTAGATGCGCTCGGAGCCACCCACGATCTCGCCGTACCCCTCGGGCGCGATCATGTCGTTCGCTTTTACCCTGGTGGGATCGTTCTCGTACGGCTGCATGTAGAAGGCCTTGACGTCGGAGGGCCAGGCCTCGATGATGACCGGCCGGTCGTAAGCCTCGCCGATGATCGTTTCGTGGGGCGCGCCGAAGTCGTCACCCACGGCGATGTCCTCGCCCTTCGACTGGAGGAAGCTGATCGCCTCGTCGTAGGTGAGGCGTGGAAAGTCACCCTGCGCCGAAGGTTCGAGCTTGCTCGTATCCCGGCCCAGGATCTCCAGCTCCTGCCTGCGGTTCTCGAGTACCCGGCCAACGAGGTAGCTGATGAGGTCGACCTGCAGCTGCAGGTTCCCCTCGTGGTCCATGTAGGCGACCTCGGGCTCCAGCATCCAGAACTCGAGGAGGTGGCGGCGGGTCTTGCTTTTCTCTGCCCGGAAGGTTGGCCCGAAGGTGTAAACCTTGCCCAGCGCCATCGCCCCGGCCTCGGCGTAGAGCTGGCCCGACTGCGAGAGGTAGGCGGTGTCGTCGCCGAACAGGTCGATCTCGAACAGGTTGGTGGTGCCCTCGACAGCGGTGGGCATGAAGAAGGGCGAGTCGAAGCGCACGAAGTCGCGTTCGGTGAAGAAGTCGTGGGCGGCGCGCTGGATCTCGTCGCGGATGCGCATGATCGCCCAGGGACCCCGGTGGCGCAGGTAGAGGTGGCGGTTGTCCATGAGGAAATCGACGCCGTGCTCCTTGGGCGTGATGGGGTACTCGCTGGAGCCGTGAACGGCCCTGATTTCCGAAACGCCCAGCTCGACGCCGGAGGGGGAGCGCTTGTCCTCGCGCACCTCCCCGCGGACGGTGACGCTGCTCTCCTGGCCCAGCCCGGTGGCCAGCTCGAAGGTTTCGTCGTCTACTTCATTCCTGACCACTACACCCTGGACGAAGCCGCTGCCGTCGCGCAGCTGCAGGAAGGCGATCTTGCCGCTCGATCGCACGTTCATGACCCAGGCGTGGATCTGGGCCTGTTCCCCTACCAGTTGTGGCAATTTGTCGATCGTGGTGCTTCTCATCTGCGTAAGTCTATCCCGTACCGTCGGAGCTCCGGACGTTTCGCCCGCGCAGGATCTGCTCGAACGCCTCGAGCACGCCGCACTCGTCCACCGACTTGCGCAGGGTGGGGTAGACCTCCTGCAGTTGCGGTTCGCCGTTCGGCATGACGCGCGGGTGGCCAACGATCTCGAGCATGGGGACGTCTCCGCTGCTGTCGCCAATCGCCATGACGTTTTCCAGCTCCACACCGAGCGATTTGACGACGCTGCGCAGGCCGCTGCCCTTGTCGACGCCGGCGCGGGTGACGCTTACGAAGGCCTTGCCGGGCAAGGCTGGCGCCGTGCCGGAAGTGATCTCCGTTCCGTCGATCGAGATCGCCTCGGCCTCCTCACGCTGTCCGGCCTCGACCACCCATTGTGCGCGGACCACCGGCTCGCTGCGCGCCACCTCGTTCAGGTCGCGCACGAGTGCGTTGATGCCGATGAGTTTGGCGTGCTCCTCCAGCGCCGGGGTGCGCCGCTCGATGTAGACGTTCGTGGGCGTGTACAGCTCCAGCGGGTAGTTCAGTTCCCGCGCCCGTGCCACCAGGTGGAGGATGTCCTGCTCCTTCAGCGCGGCCGCGTTCAGGGTGTCGCCGTTGGGTTCTGCTACGACCGCGCCGTTCTGGAAGACGTGGCCGTGGCGGGGACCGATCCGCTCTGCGATGCGCAGCGCCGTCCCCAGGCCGGGCCGGCCGGTGCACGCACAGACCCGCACGCCCGCCTTGTGGAGCTCCTCGATGCCCTCCCATACGCAATCGTCCACCTGGCCGTCGGAACCTATGATCGTGCCGTCGAGGTCGAGCACCAGCAGCCCGATCATTGCCCCCTCACCTCCAGTCCCAGCTGCTCCAGCTGCTCGTCGGTTGCAGCTGCCGGCGCGCCCGTCAGCGGATCGGCGCCCCGCTGGTTCTTGGGGAAGGCGATCACATCGCGGATGCTGTCGGTACCGGCCAGGAGCATTACCAGCCGGTCCAGGCCCCAGGCGATGCCGCCGTGGGGCGGGGCGCCGTAGGCAAGCGCGTCCAGGAAGAAGCCGAACCGCTCGCGGGCCTCCTCGTCGCTGAAGCCCAGCGCCTTGAACATGCGCTCCTGCTCCTCAAGCCGGTAGATACGCAGGGAGCCGCCGCCTATCTCGTTGCCGTTCAGCACCAGGTCGTAGGCGATGGCTCGCACGGATCCCGGGTCGCTCTCGAGCCTGTCCAGGTCCTCCGGCCGGGCGCGGGTGAACGGGTGGTGCATGTAGGTCCACTGCCCGGTCTCCTCGTCCTGCTCGAGGAGCGGGAAGTCGACGACCCACAGGAAATCGAAGCGGTCGGGATCGATGAGTTCCAGCCGCTGCCCCAGCTCGAGGCGCACCGCGCCAAGCGCAGTTACCGCCGTGTGCCAGCTGTCGCCCACGAAGAGGAGCAGGTCGCCATCGTCGGGCGCGTGCTCCAGCAGGGTCGCCGACTGGCCGGAAACGAACTTGGCGATGGGGCCGCTGAAGCCGTCGCCGCTGCGGCGCAGCCAGGCCAGGCCCTTGGCGCCGTACCGTTTTGCGTGCTCCTCAAGCTCGGTCAGGACCTTGCGGGTCACAGCGCCCGCATGCGCGGCAGGTACGCGCAGCAGCTTGACGGCGCCGCCCGCTTCGGCAACCGCGGCGAAAGCCTTGAACGAGGCGCCTCTGAACTCCTCGGTCAGGTCCTGCAGCTGCAGCTCGAAGCGGGTATCGGGCTTGTCGCTGCCGTAGCGGTTCATCGCCTCGTCGTAGGGGAGACGGGGGAAGGGCGTCTCGATGTCGCGTCCGGTCGCCTCTTTCACGACGTGCTTCATGAGGCCCTCGTTTAGCTCGTAGATGTCCTCCTCATCCACGAAGCTGAGCTCGACGTCGAGCTGCGTGAAGTCGGGCTGCCTGTCGGCGCGCAGGTCCTCGTCGCGGAAGCAGCGGGCGATCTGGAAGTAGCGGTCGAAGCCGCCCATCATCAGCATCTGCTTGAACAGCTGGGGGGATTGAGGCAGAGCATAGAAGTGCCCCGGCTGCTGCCGCGCCGGCACCAGGTAGTCGCGGGCGCCCTCCGGAGTCGACAGTGTCAGGAGGGGTGTCTCGACCTGGATGAAGCCGCGTCCGTCCAGGTAATCCCAGATTGCCTTCGACACCTTGTGGCGCACGACCAGCGGGTGGGCCGCCTGGGGCCGGCGCAGGTCGAGGTAGCGGTGCTTGAGCCGCAGCTCCTCGCTCACCTCGTCGGCATCGACGCTGCCGTCCACGAGGAACGGCGGCGTCTTGGCCGTTGACAGGACCTCGATCGTGTCGATGAGCACCTCAACGTCGCCCGTAGGCAAGCGGGTGGTGCGCTGCTCCTCGGGGCGCAGCCGCACCGTTCCGGTCACCTGCACCACGTACTCGCTGCGAACGGAATCGGCAACGCCGAAGGCTCGCTCGTTGTCGGGCTCGACGACCGCCTGGACGATCCCTTCGCGGTCACGCAGGTCCAGAAAGATGAGCCCGCCCAGGTCCCTGCGGCGGTTGACCCAGCCCTGCAGTGTGACCTCCTGGCCTTCGTGGGCGGCGCGCAGTGCGCCGCAATAGTCGGTTCGTTGCATGTAAGACTCTACTCCTCGTCCAGACCGGCCGCGAGCGCTTCCAGCTGCGTGGGGCTCACCTCGAACTGGTCGCCGCTGTCGAGCTCCTTGACGGTGTAGCAATCGCGCTCCCGTTCGCTCTTGCCGCGCATCACGGCAAAACGGGCTCCTGCCCTGTCGGCCTCCTTGAGGCCCTTGCCGGGGTTGCGGCGGGCGTAGGCGTGCTCGACCGAGGTGATGCTGCGGAGCTGCTGGGCCAGGCCTGCCAGCTCACCGACCGCGTCGTCGTCGAGGGGTACGAGGAAGAGCCGTGGGCCCAGCTGGACTGCCTGCCGGTTCCTGGTCTGCTGAAGGGCGTCGAGCACCCGTTCGATCCCGAAGGCCCAGCCGATGCCGGGTGTTGCCGGTCCGCCCATGCTCTCGATCAGGCCGTCGTAGCGGCCGCCGCCGCCCAGTGCCGACTGAGCGCCGATTCCGGCGTGGTGCACCTCGAAGGCGGTGCGCCGGTAGTAGTCGAGCCCCCTGACGATCGACGGGTCGAGCTCGTAGGGAACCTGCCACTCACCCAGGTAGCGTTGCACCTCTTCAAAGTGCGCCCGGGCGTCGTCCCCCAGCAGGTCCAGTGGCCGCTTCAGGTCGCGTATGAGCTCCTGGTCGCCCTCGTCCTTGGAGTCGAGTATCCGCATGGGGTTGAGTTCGAGCCTGGTGCGGCTGGTTTCGCTCAGCTCGCTCTCCCGGGCCGCCAGCTCCTGGCGAAGGTACTCGTTGTAGCGTGCGCGGTCCTCCGGGTCGCCCACGGAGCCCAGCTTCACCGTCATGTCCTGCAGTCCAAGGTCGCTCAGAACCGTGTACATGAGGGCGATCGCCTCGGCGTCCACCAGCGGACTGGCCAGGCCAAGCACCTCGCAGTTGACCTGGTGGAACTGGCGGAAGCGGCCCCGCTGGACGTTCTCTGCCCTGAACGCCGGGCCCATGCTCCACAGCTTCACCGGGCTGCGCCGGGTGTGCATGCCGTGTTCGATGTAGGCCCGCAGGACCCCGGCGGTGAACTCCGGGCGCAGCGTGAGCGTACGGCCGCCCCGGTCCTCGAAGGTATACATCTCCTTCTGGACGACGAGATCGGCTGATTCCCCGACGGACTTGAGGAACACCTCGCTGTACTCGAATATGGGCGTGGTGATCTCGTGGACGCCCGCCCGTTCGAGCGTGCCGGCCACCCTGGCCCGCAGCTCGCGCCAGCGCGGCATGTCCTCGGGGAGAATGTCAAAAGTGCCTTTGACGGCTTGAAGCCTCATAAGGCACGAGTCTACCCGCTGGGTGCCACGGTGAGAAAGACCTGCAACCCGATGCCAGGTTGCATTGCGGGCGGTTCCCGGCTAGGGAGCGTTGACGGTAAGGCCGTTCGAGCGGGCGCCGCCCGCCTGCACGAACGCGAATCCGCGGGCGTTCTCCTGCCCGGGCGCCGCCACGACAATCCGGTTGCCGCCCCAGGAGAGAACCTGGGCCCTTTCGCCTCCCTGGCCGCGGTTGTTGGCACCCAGCAGCACGTAGCTGTCGTCGGAGTCAGGACCGGCATACGAGCCGAAGTGGTGCCCCTGGAGTACCAGCGTGTCGTCGCGGGTGGTGACCGATACCAGCCACGGCACGGCGGTGTGCTGCACTCCGGTTTGCGGGGCGCACGAGGCGAGCAGCAGCATTCCGAGGAGCAGCAGCGCCCCGGCGCGGCGAACGGTCCGGGCGAATGGTGATGGCAGAGCATTCGAGAGCAAGACGGGCCTCCTACGGCACCGAGTTTACGGTGCACTGGGCGAGCCGGGCGCGGAAACTTTCATACTCGCCCGACTCCGGTCCGGATGCAGCCGTGGGGGCTACTGGCCCAGTATCAGCGCGAACATCAGCGGTGCGACGATGGAAGCGTCGGACTCGATGATGAACTTGGGCGTGTCCACCGCCAGCTTGCCCCAGGTGATCTTCTCGTTCGGTACCGCACCGGAGTAGGAGCCGTAGCTGGTGGTGGAGTCGCTCACCTGACAGAAGTAGCCCCACATGGGCACATTCTCCCGGCCCAGATCCTGGTGCAGCATGGGCACGACGCAGATGGGGAAGTCCCCGGCGATGCCGCCGCCAATCTGGTAAAAACCGATGCTGCGCTGGGCAGAGACCTCCGTGTACCACTGTGCCAGGAACGTCATGTACTCGATTCCCGTGCGGACGGTGTGCACGTTCTTGATGTCGCCCTCGATGATCCGGGCGGCGTACATGTTGCCGCTCGTCGAATCTTCCCAGCCGGGCACGACTATGGGTAGGTTCTTTTGCGCTGCCGCCAGCAGCCAGGAGTTTGCAGGGTCGATCTGGTAGTGCTCCTCCAGCCGCCCCTCGAGCAGGAGCCGGTAGAGGACCTCGTGGGGGAAGAGGCGCTCCCCGCTCCTGTCGGCCTCGGTCCAGACGTCGATCAAGTGACGCTCGAGGCGGCGCATCGCCTCCTCCTCGGGGATGGTGGTGTCGGTAACCCGGTTGAGGTGCCGCTCCAGGAGCTCCTGCTCATCTTCGGCCGAGAGGTCGCGGTAGTTCGGTATCCGCTCGTAATAGTCGTGGGCGATCAGGTTGAAGATGTCTTCCTCGAGGTTGGCTCCGGTGCAGCTGATCGCGTGGACCTTGTCCTCGCGGATCATCTGCGCGAGGGAGAGCCCCAGTTCGGCTGTGCTCATTGCGCCCGCGAGCGTGACGAGCATCGCCCCGCCCGAGTCGAGGTGGGCGCTGTACGCGTCCGATGCCTCGACCAGGCTGGCGGCGTTGAAGTGGCGGAAGTGGTGCCGCAGGTACTCGCTTACTGGTCCGGACTTTCGGGTAACGGTATCGCTCATCTGTCTCCTCAGATCCTCTGTTGTCATCATTTGCCTGGTCAGTGGCGGGGGTCGGGCCGTCTCCTGGGAATCGACAGGTTCTCCCACTGGGCCCCGCGCAGGTGTTTCGCCAGGAACACGATCTGTCCGACATGCTCCTGGTAGTGCGTCAACTGGCGCAGGAGCGCCCGGGCTACGGAGTTCGGTTCCCCCCGAATCGTAACCGTTCGCAGCATGTCCTCCCTGGTGAGGGGTTCGACGGCGTTCGCCAGGATTTGCCAACCCTCTTCCCACATGCTGAGCAGCTCCTCGGGTGTTTCCCGGGCCGCCTCGAACTCGGCGTCGCGGTTACGGTCGGGCTTCTCCCCGTCGGTGGTCAGGAAGTCGCTCCAACGGGAGCGCATGTTCCCGGCCATGTGCTTGACGAGGACCGCGGCAGAGTTGCTCTCCTCATCCAGCCGCCGGTGCCAGTCGTCCGGCTGCAACTGCCTCAAGGCTGCTTCCGCGTGTGCCTTCTGCTGCCTGAACGCGTCCTTTATCTCGTCGAGGAGCAGCTGCGCCGCATCGTCACCCCAACGCTGATCGTCGTTTATTCCGTCTATGGCGACCCTCCTTGCCGGGCGTGCCGGCCTGTGTCCCGAGGTTAGGCGGTGGGCAGGGTCGGTCAATGCGTGGGCGCTCTCATTCGGCGTCCCTGTCTCCTTGCTGACTGCCTTCGCGCAGAAGCTTGTGGAGGGCCCTGATCGCACCCAGGTGGTAGGC
>CALKAI010000026.1 GCA_937983275.1 uncultured Trueperaceae bacterium
ATCCTGGCCGTCGCGCGCTCCTTCGACCTGTGCCCTTTCGCTGGCGGCGGTCGTCAGGGCGGCCTGGCTGGCGGCGCCATTGTCCTGACCCCAGCCCAGGTCCCAGCCGCAGCCCGAGAGGGCAAGCAGCAGGACTGCGCTCGCGGCAACCTGCATCAGGACACGCGTTGCCTTCATCAGTCTGAGCCTACTATCCACACCCGCTCAGACTTGGGCAAATGCCACCAAGTCGGGCCCACGAAGCCTGCGACCCGCAACTTCCCGATGCGACCAGTTATCCTCGGAGGTGGAGGCCCCCATGAATGAGAAGCTCGAACTGTATGCCCGCGCCCTTGAGGATTCCGGGCAGTACAGGGTGTTACGCCGGTTCGATTGGCCACAGCAGTACGCGGGCGACTACCCGCCCGACCGTCAGGTGCGGAAGGGCGTTTTCCTGGACGTCGAGACGACCGGCATCGACCGGAACAGGGAAGAACTCATCGAGCTGGCCATGGTGCCGTTTGAGTACACGGATGACGGCCGGATCTACCGTGTCGGGGAGGCGTTTGAAGGGCTGCGGGACCCGGGCCGCAAACTGTCACGGTTCGTGAAGACCCTTACCGGGCTAACCGACGAGCAGCTCGCGGGTCAGACCATCGATCCGGACGAGGTAGCCGCGTTCCTCGAGGGGACCTCCCTCCTGGTGGCACACAACGCCGCGTTCGACCGGCCGTTCTTCGAGAAGACCTTTCCCGGCCTGCCGGCGCTTCCCTGGGCATGCAGCATTCGCGACGTGCCGTGGCGCGAACTGGGTGTTGAAAGCAGCAAACTCGAGTACCTTGCGTACAAGAACGGCATCTTCTTCGACGGCCACCGTGCTCAGATCGATTGCCGGGTGGGCATCCACCTGCTGGCGACAGATTGGGTCGGGGCGGGCAGCACGCCGCTTGCCATCCTGTTGCAGGAGTGCGCCCGCACCGAAGCGCGCTTGTGGGCCACGGGGAGTCCGTTCAAGGCGAAGGACCGCCTGAAGGAGCGCGGTTACCGGTTCGACGGTCGCGGCAAGGTGTGGTACCGCGATCTGGACAGTGCCGAGCTGGAGAATGAGAAGGTCTTCCTGGCGCGCGAGGTCTACGGTGAGATGCTGCAACGCAGCCCGCGCATAGCCGTGGAGGTCTCCTACATCACCGCGCGCGAGCGTTACGGTTCCAACGCGCAGGGCCAGCGCAGCAAGGTGTGGATCGAACGGGAGACCGTCAACAGCTGAGCCGCTGGTTCAGGTCAGGGGTAGCAGTAGGCGCAGCAGTTGGTGATGGAAGAGCATCACGGTCGTGCCGAAGACAAGATGGGACAGGAGTATCCCGGCGGTGGCATGGGAGCGTGAAACCGATTCCTCGCCGCCCAGGCGGTACTTCGGGAGGGGGTGGCGCGGCAGGATGACGCCAACGACGACCGCGGTGATGACCAGACCGTGAATGAGCCCAAGAACCGCTCCCACTGCCGGGAAGCGCGCATCGAACGTGAGGGGAAGCCCAGGCTGGTTGGCCACGGGAGCTTCGGCGCCCGTGTCGTCGTGGGTGAGTTGCATTGCGCCGCTGCCGGCCGTCGGCGACTCGTCGAGGAGCATGATCTCGGCCACAACGCCATATCCCACGGCGAACAGTAGTCCGACCAGGAAGAACGCGGTCATGCCCATGAAGCGGCTCTGCTGGTTGTCCCGGCCCACAACGGCCGACCCGA
>CALKAI010000027.1 GCA_937983275.1 uncultured Trueperaceae bacterium
CGGGGAGCGCAGGTCGCGCTCGGTTACCACTCGAACGAGGCGGCGGCCAGGCAAGCGCTCGCATCGCTGCCGGGCGGCCCCCATACCCTGGTACGGGGCGACGTCGGAGACCCTGCCCAGGCTCAGGGCATCATCACCACGGCAGTGGAGAGGCTGGGCGGCCTGGACATCGTCGTCAACAACGCCGGCGTGGGCGGTCACCACCGGCCCGACGAAGTGGATTACGCGACCTGGCAGGAGGCGTGGCAGCGGACGCTGGCCGTAAACCTGGTGGGCGCGGCGAACATCAGCTACTGGGCGGTCCGGCACATGCTCGAAGCAGGCGGAGGCAAGCTCGTCAACGTCTCCTCGCGCGGCGCCTTTCGCGGCGAGCCGGACCAGCCGGCATACGGCGCCAGCAAGGCGGGCCTGAACGCCATGAGCCAGTCACTGGCCCAGCGTCTGGCTCCCCACGGCATCTTCGTCGGCGTGGTGGCCCCGGGCTTCGTGGAGACGGACCGGACGGAGCAGCGCCTGAGCGGCCCGGCCGGCGCCGAGCTGCGCAGGCAGAGCCCCCTGGGCAGGGTCGCCCGTCCGGAGGAGGTCGCCCATGCCGTGCTGTTCCTCGCCTCGGACGGGGCGGAGTTCTCCACAGGCACCATCATCGACGTGAACGGCGCCTCGTACCTGCGCTAGGTTTTTCAGATCAGACGGGCACAACAGGAGCCGGGGCGGCGCTCCCCTTCGGGTAGCGCCGCCCCGGCTCTATTGGCAAACTTCTGGAAGCCGCGTCTGGCGTCTAGCGGGTCGCCTCGTAGGCGTCGACCATGCCGTGGCCAAACTGCTGCCGGTCGCCCAGGTCGTGGGCCGTGCGGCGAAGCTTGGCGCTTACCTGGTTGGGGTTGAGGCTGGGGTCCTCGTCGAGCATGAGCCCAACGACGCCGGCTACGTGCGGGGAGGCCATGCTCGTCCCGCCTGCCCACGCATAACCTACCTGGCAGGCCTCGAGAAGCGCGCAGTTCGGATTGGGGATGACGTAGGTGCTGAGGATCATGTGCCGGTAGCTGGAATCGCAATCATCCGTGGGACCGCAGTCGCCACCGGGGGCGGCCACATCGAGCGTCGCGCCGACATTGCTGTAGTTCGCCCGCACGTCCTCGAAGCCCTCCTGCGGGTATTCGGGGAGGGGCCAGATGCCGGTGGCGGCAACGTTGATGACGCCGGGCAGGTCGCTCGGAACGCTGTAGAGGGAGCCGTTAAGATCGAGCGCCTCGTTACCGGCGCTGGCGACCAGGACCGTCCCCTTTTTGCGGGCGTAGTTAGCCACCCGGTTCCAGGCGACGTAACCCTGGGCGTTCTCCTGCTTCGTTCCGTAGCCGCCCAGGCTCATGTTCACGACCTCGAAGCCCCGGTCGGCCGCGTCGATGATCGCCTCCCAGACAGGGAAGTCGAAAGCGCCCAGGGCCGGCCCTTCAGGGGTTTCCACGACCTCGAAGACGTTATAGCTGGCGATTCCCAGGTCAGGACCAACGCCTACGGCCGCACCATGCCCGAAGGCGGCTGCGACGGATCCGGCAACGTGCGTGCCGTGATAGCTGTAGGCGGGGTAGGCGCTGCACGGCCCGGCCACCGAGTAGCAGGCCTCGTACACCAGGTTAGGCGCCAGGTCGGGGTGATTGTTGGCCACACCGGTGTCAATCACGGCTACTACCGTGTCGTGCGAACCGGTAACGCCAGCCTCCCAGGCCGCGGGGGCGTTCACACGCCGGATGCTCCACTGCTCGCTGTAGAAGGCGGCGTCCGCATCCGTGACGGAGGCGGCATCCAGTTCCGGGAATGCAACGTGCGTGGCGTCAGGGAGCGTATGGAACCCGAGCCCCTCCACTGCCTGGACCCTCTTTATCTGTTTGCTGGTCTCCGCAAAGCTGGCGTCTGCTGCTACGAGCGCAACACCGATTTGCGGGAGAGTGCGCACGATGGTCCCGCCTGCTGACGCCACCATCTCCTCGGCGTTCCTGGGCAGCTTGTTGCCGTTGAAGGAGATGACATAGTGGTGGGCGTTATTAACCGACAGGGCAACGATGTCGTCCTGTTCCTGCAGGGACAGCGTGTCCTGCTGCATGGACAGCTCGTCCGAGCATGCGGCCAGCAGGAGTGCCAGAAGCGCGAAGAACACGAACGCCAGGGACCTCTTGTGCATGGTGTTTCCTTTCGATCGATATATGAATGATGACTGGAACTGAGTGAGCAGATTGCGAGCTGCTCCGATGCTTGCCTGTGCCGCAAACCCCCTTTTCTACTTCCGCTTGAATCGGGCACCAAGGCTTGACGAAGTGCATTGCGGCTGCTCGACCCGACCCAGACTATCCCGGTCTGGACGACCGGACCCGGGAAGTGTACTGATGCGCACAATCATACTGTGAGGAATGTGAGGCGGCTTGTGAATAAATTCAAGTGAATCCGGGAATATCCTGGCTGTGGTGCGTGTGTACGGGAAGCCGTTAAGCATCAAACGTGACAGTGTGCCCTCCCGCCGCTGAATATCTTGGGAAGCAAGTGAACAGAGTACGGCGGGATGGAACGCCGCCCGAAGGAGCACAGATGAGCGAAGCAGCGATGCAACCACTCTCGTATCTGGATCGTGCCATGGGGGTACTGCGCAACCTCGGGCTGGTGTCTGACGAGCCCAGCAGCGCCCAGGCGCCTATCGTCCCGATACTCGAACAGATAAGCGACCTGGACGAGGAGCGGGTGGTAGCCATCACTCGCACACTCGCACAGGCGAGCGTGTTCAACGAAGTCGTGCGCCAGCAGGTCGCGGCGATGGAGGTGGGCACCCGCTACGAGCGGATAGCCAACGATTTCGACAGCATTCGCGACGACGCCCGCATGATGGTCGAGCAGATCGAGGATGGTGAGCTCTCGACCCGCGAGCGCCTGGCAAACATGTGGATGAAGATCACCCGCGGCGATATCGCCGACCGCTTCGAGCGCATCAAGCAGACCTACCTCGAGGTGAGCGCCGCCACCCAGGACCAGCTGCGCCGCGAGAACCTCATTCTCGAGGCGTACCGCGACTTCCGCACTGCGCTGAAACAGTCGGAGGTTCTGGCGCACGAGGTGCTGCAGAAGGCCCAGGCCCAGCTGGACGCGGCGAAGGCGAACGTGGAGTCGTCCATGGGCGAGGTGGAGTCGTACAGCGGCGAGGATGATGCCCAGCGGGCCCGGCTGGAGCTGGCACGCGACGAGAAGGTACGCGAACTGCAGAGCACCGAACGGCGCTATCAGATCGCCAAGGATCTGGCCGACAACCTGACGATCAGTTACAACACCTCCGAGGTCGTGATGGCCCGGCTCATGCAGTCGCACACCGCCAAGGAGCGCGTGAACTCGCAGGCGGTCACCTTCTTCAGCACCAACGAGACGGTACTGACCGCCCTGACGGCATCGTTTACCGGCCTTAGCGGACTGCACGAGAGCACCCGCACGCTGGAGACGATGAAGGAGGGCATGAACAAGTCGCTGGAGACGCTGGCCGATATCGGCACGCAGGTGCAGGAGGACGCCCTGCGCGCGGGTTACGGGCCAACGGTCCAGGCTCAGGCCGTCAAGCAGCTGGTCGACTCGGTCGTCAACTTCCAGGAGCGCTCGAAGGAGATCGTCTCCGAGATGCGCGAGCTCAGCACCAGGAATGCCGAGGAGATCCGCGACGCGGTCGAGGACGGCAAACGACGGCTCGCCAACCTCTCCCGGCAGGCGCAGGCGGCGGAGTAGCGCCCTTTGAGCGACACCGCCACAAGGACTGCATCTGCGCCGCTCGACGAAGTCATGCTGGCCATGGACGTGGTCGACACCCTGCGCCACCGGCAGAACCTGGTTGCCCGCGAGCTGGCCCGGCCGGAATCCGACGAGGAGCTCATCGCGCGGCTGCGCCAGGTCTACGACTCGCAGGGAATAGAGGTTAGCGACCGCGTCCTGCGCGAAGGCGTGGAGGCATTGCGCGAGAACCGCTTCACCTATCAGCCGCCACGCGACGTGCCCTTCTGGATGCGCATCTACGTCGACCGGGGCGCCTGGCTGCGGCGGCTGGCGGTGGTCCTCGCCCTGGTCGTAGCGGCCGTGCTCATCTACCGGTTCGCGGTCGTGGCACCACGCGAGGCGCTGCTCACCGAACTGCAGACGAACCATGCCGCCATCACCGAGGTGGCCTCCTCCCAGGCGCCAGTCGTCCAGGCGAACGCAATGCTCGAGCAGGCGCAGGCTGCCCACCGCGCCGGCGAGTACGACGAGGCGCAGGCGATCCTCGTGCAGCTCGAGGAGCTGCGCGAGCGGCTGGAGCTGGAGTACGACCTGGTGATCACCTCGGCCGATGAGATCGGCATCTGGCGGGTGCCGGACCTGAACCCGCAGGCCCGCAACTACTACCTGATCGTGGAGGTGGTGGACTCGCGGGGGGAACGGATTGCTCTGCCTGTACTCAATGAGGAGACCGGCGAAACCGAGCGCGTGAGCACCTACGGCCTGGGAGTCAGCGAAGCCACCTGGGACGCAGTTGCCCGCGACCTGGAGGACGACGGCATCATCCAGAACGACCTCGTGGGCAGCAAGGAGCGCGGGGAGACCGAACCCGACTACTTCGTGGAAACGACCGGCGGCACGATAACGCGATGGTAAGCGGCAAGCAGACACTCAAGGGCATGCGCGACGAGCTCGCGGCACAGCGGAAACGCCTGGCCGAGCTCGACAGGCGCCTCCAGTGGGCGAACGAGCAGCTCCTGAAGCTGGACAGCGCACGGGCGAAACAGCTGCAGCTTCTCGCCCGGTCGCGGCTGGGAGGTCCCGGCCTGGAGTCGACCGACGCCCGGGACGAGCGGGTCGAAAGGCTGCTCGCCGGCCGCCGCCAGTCCCACGAGGAGCTGGAGAAGCGGCTGGAGGAGCTTGCCGCCCGCCGCGAATCGCTGGAGGCCAGCCGCGAGCGGCTCATTGCCGGGCTGGAGGAGAAGGCCGTTGAACTGGATGAGGCCGAGGCCGCCGTACAGGAGCAGCTGAAAACCGACGAGAACTACCTGGAGCAGCTGCGGCGGGTCGAAGAGGCCCAGGACACCGCGCACTTTGCCGATGCGAAGGCGAAGCAGAGCGAGGCCGAACGGGAACAGAAGGGCGAGGCCTACGAACGGGACCGGCTGTTCCGGTACCTGTGGAAGCGCGGCTACGGGACGGCTGACTACCGGGCCTGGGCGCTCACCCGCTGGCTCGACCGGAAGATCGCCCGGCACATCGGCTTCGATCGTGCCCGCGCCAACTACTTTCGCCTCACGGAGCTGCCGAAGCGCCTGCGCGAGCACGCCGACCGCATGGAGAAGATCGCCGGCGAGGAGCTGGAACGCCTGCGCCAGCTCGACGAGGAGGCCCGCGCCCAGGCGGGCGTGACCGGGATCAGCAACGCGCTGGACGCGAACCGGGAGGAGCTGGAGAAGTCCCTGGAGGAGCTGCAGCGCACTGTCACCGCGCAGCAGCAGACGCTGGACGAGCTGGAGCGGATGGACCGCGGCGAGGACGATGCGTTCCGCCAGGCGCTGGCGCTGCTGGCGAGCGAGCTGGAGAGCGAGGACCTGCAGACGCTGCGCTCCGAGGCGCTGTCCACCCCGCAGCCCGACGATGACGAGATCGTTGCCGAACTGCTGGACCTGGAGGAGGACCGCGAGGAGCTGGCCCAGGACATCTCGGACCTGAAGGTTGCCGCCCAGGCCGCGCGCAAGCGCGTCGGTGAACTCGAGGAGGTCGTGCGCGGCTTCACGCAGCGGCAGCTGGACGCGCCCGGCAGCGGCTTCCCCGACGAGGACCTCATAGAAAACGTGCTGGGCCAGTTCCTGCGGGGCGTGATCACCAGCCATGTGTTGTGGCGAATCCTGGAGGGCCAGCGGCGGGGGCCCGAGAGGCGTTCGGACCCGTGGTTCGGCTCGGGCGGCTTCGGGAAGGGCACCCCTTGGGGCTCGGGCGGCTGGCCTGGCGGCGGGTCGTCCCGTTCGGGCGGCAGCCGGTCGATTGGCCGCCCGGGAGGTTCAGCCCGCCGCGGCGGCTTCAGCGGTGGCGGCAGCAGGAGCCGGGGCGGCTTCCGCACCGGCGGAGGCATGCGGCGCGGCGGCAGGCG